>CACDUZ010000035.1 GCA_902556105.1 uncultured SAR86 cluster bacterium | reverse complement strand
GGCTGCAAACAAACTCGCACACAAATTAGCAGAAGATGGTATATGTCACAGTGATCGAGTGGTTCTTTTTATGGAAAACAGATCAGATTATATTATTAGCATTCTTGCTCTAAATAAAATTGGTGCCATTGGTGTTTTGATTAATACAAGTTTGACTGGTAAACCATTAATTCATTGCATTAACTCATCTGATTCAAAAAAATGCATTGTTGGAGCCGAGCTTGCCTCATCTCTTGAAGATGTTCTAGATGATATTAATATCTCAAATAAATCAGATATATATTGGGTTAAAGATGGTGATAAATTCTTATGTCCTGATTGGGCATCAAACTTAAAACTGCTTCTGGACGACTCTAAAATAGAAAATCTTGATATGACTGATATGGTCACAGCAAAAGATACAGCCTTTTATATTTTTACTTCTGGAACTACTGGAGTTCCAAAAGCAGCACTCTTTCCAAATTCAAAAATTATTGCTGCTTCTATTAATATAACAAAAGGTGGATACAGAATGGATGATTCAGATTGTATGTACAATTGTCTACCCCTCTATCACTCAACGGGTTTAATGTTAGGCCTTTGTGCATGCGTTCAAGCAGGAGCTGCTACATTTATTAGACGTAAATTTTCTGCCTCATCATTTTGGAAAGAAGCAAAACAATTTAATACGACTGCATTTGTATATGTTGGTGAACTATGTAGATATTTAAGTTTTCAAGATCCATCAGATGAAGAAAAAAATAATCCAATATCAAAAATGGTTGGAAATGGTTTGAGACCAGATTTGTGGGATTCTTTCAGAAATAGATTTAATGTTGAAAGAATTATTGAAATATACGGAGCAAGTGAAGGCAATGCTTTGTTCATGAATCTTTTAAATAAAGATGAAACGATTGGAATGACGAACGCACGAGTCGGAATTTTTGAATATGACGTAGCAGAAGATAAGTTGGTAAAAAATGAAGATGGTAAATATATTGAAGTTGAAGAAAATCAACCAGGTCTTTTACTTGTAGAAATTGGGCCCAATGCAATATATAACGGTTACACAGATAAGAAAGCTAGTGAAGAGAAGGTTATAAATAATGTTTTTGAGAAAGGTGATCGTTGGTTTAATACTGGAGATCTTATAAAAACAATGGATGTTGGATTTGCAATTGGGAGAAAGCATTATCAATTTGTTGATAGAGTCGGAGATACTTTTAGATGGAAGGCAGAAAATGTTTCTACCAATGAAGTAGCAGAGATATTGAATTTATATGATCAAGTTAATATGGCTAACGTATATGGTGTAAAAATTCCCAAAAGTGAAGGTCGCGCAGGAATGGTTGCATTTAATTGTTCTTTAGATAACTTTAACTGGGAAAACTTTTCTTCTTTTGTCTCAGAAAAGTTGCCAAGTTATGCTCAGCCAGTCTTTGTAAGAATTATTGAAGAACTTGAAACAACTGGAACTTTTAAATTAAAAAAGAATGATCTAAGAGATGAGGCTTATCATTTAGATAAAGTTAAGGGTGATCAGATTTATATTAAAAAGCCAGGACAAAGCATTTATGTTGAATTAGATCAAGATTACTATCAAATCATTGAATCTGGACAAGCTGGGTTTTAATTTTATTTAATTTCGCTATCAACAAGAATTGCTATTAAAAGAGCTGGCTCATTTCCATTATTTGTCCATGCATGATTGGTTCCCCTTTGAACAACTACATCAAAGGGTTTTAAATCTACTTCTTCTTCATCAAGAATCAATGTCACATCTCCTTTTAACAGAATAATGTAGTCTATAGTTTCTGTTTTATGCATTGCTGGATGC
This sequence comes from uncultured SAR86 cluster bacterium, assembly GCA_902556105.1. Classification (GTDB taxonomy): domain Bacteria; phylum Pseudomonadota; class Gammaproteobacteria; order Magnimaribacterales; family D2472; genus SAR86A. The sequence goes on along the minus strand of CACDUZ010000035.1, from coordinate 395 downwards.
TTTGAAGTATCAATCCTATGATGTGATGCTCCAATCTTTTCAAAAGCATCAGCTGCAATTTCCTGCATCATCTCGTTTGACACTCCTTCTGGCATAGGATTAATCTGAAAATATCTAAACTTTGTTCCGCCTTTTGGTGGTGAAAGAATAATATCCTCATCTGCCCTGTCACTAGAATCAGATGAAATAATATCATTGCCATCTGTGTTCCATATTTCGAATAGTCCTCCAACGTCCTCTCCAATTGATCTAGCAGGAGGTCCATCTATTGAAATAATAGATCTACCGTTTTCATCATGGCCTGTGATTATTCTTCTCATTTTAACTCCTAATATTATTTAATTTATCTTTGATAATTGTCCTTCTCTTACTAACTTTTAATTCGATCCAATCTG
>CACDUZ010000034.1 GCA_902556105.1 uncultured SAR86 cluster bacterium | reverse complement strand
TTGGTTTCTGGAAAGACTTTGAACCATTTTTCAAAAGAATGAGCTGCTTGATGTACAAGCATTCCAGTACCATCATAGACACTATCAGATTTCTGTTTTGCCCATTTACAAAAGGGTGTTCCTGTTAATGAATAATTTAAATCATAAAAAAAAGTTTTTGAGTCTAGTGAAATATTTTCAATAGGTTCAAATTCACCAGTAAGTCCTGCTGAAGTACCATTAATTACCAAATCAAAGGTTGATTCATTAACAGTTTCTGAACTTATGGAAACCATACTAGAGAATTTTCTTATTAAGCGATCAGCTTTTTCTTGAGTCCTATTTATTAGGGTAATGTTATCAACACCGCGCTGAGCTACTCTATAAAGGACACTCTCCATAGCAGCTCCAGCTCCAACCATTAATATATTTTTATTTTTAAAATTAAATCCTTTGTTATCAATATCATTTAAAAAGCCAATGCCATCTGTGGAATATAAAAAGAGGCCATTCTTTTCATTAACAATTGTATTTACAGCATTTATATAACTAGCTTCTTTTGAAATTTCACCTTTGATCTGTGTTGCTATCTTTTTGTGAGGCAGTGTTACATTGAGCCCTTTAGAGAGCTTGTCTGAGAAAAATTCATCAATAAATCCTATAAAGTCAGAGTTGGATACCTTATAGGGGAGATATTCAATGTTTATGTTCTCATTTCTAGAAAATCTAGAATGTATAAATGGTGATAGTGAGTGCTCAATAGGATCTCCAATCACTCCAAGCTTATATAATTTAGACATTCCAATCTCTGTTAATAACCTCTAATAGTTTTTCTTCGTTAAATTTATATTCTTTAGATTTTTTATATGACCATCTAACGCTAGCTGGCAAAGAGGCTAGTATGGATTCAATTCTTCCTTTTGATTGAAGCCCAAATAATGTGCCTCTATCATATAAAAGATTAAATTCAACATATCTCCCTCTTCTTATAAGCTGGAATTCTTTCTGGGACTCATCATAAGACATTTCTTTTCTCTTATTAGCAATATTTATGTAAGATTTTGAATAAGTAGCTGAAATTTCTTTAAGAAATGATAATCCTTCATGGATTGAAGAAAAATTCTTCAAATCATCAAAAAATATACCTCCAACGCCTCTTCTTTCGTTTCTATGGGGGATATTGAAGTAGTTATTACAGTTTTCTGAAAAATCCTTGTAAAAATTTGGCCCATATTGACCTAGAAGCTGTTTTGCAGAATTATGCCATTCAATAATATCTTCTTTATAGGGTATAAAAGGCGTTAAATCATATCCTCCACCAATCCACCAGTCAGATATTTCTTTATTTTTGTCCAATATAGCAAATAATCTTACATTCATATGACTTGTAGGAATATGTGGATTTTTTGGATGTGAAATAACGGAAATACCCATTGCACGATATCCGTGTTTTGCCTCTTTATTAAGAGACTTTGCTAGGGCTGCATTTGGAAGTTCTTTACCGAAGATAGATGAGAAATTAATTGCGCAATTATCAAAAAAATCACCCTCAGTCATAACACTTGTAATGCCTCCTCCTCCCTCAGGCCTTTTCCATGAGTCTTGAATGGTAATAGAATCTTTTAAAGGTTCTAATTCTTCAAAGCTTGTCTTCACAAAAGATTGAATATCTTTAAATTTTTGTTCTAGTTCATTAATCATATTTATGCGCGGATAATGGCTTTGGATTCTAAATCTATAATTTGTGAAGGTTTGTTATTGCTTCCTAACGATTCATCATAGTACGCTAATTCATCATATTCAAAATAATTTAAAATTTCATCGAGATCGTTAATATTTCGTTGTCCTGATATATTTACAGATGTAGAAACCATAAAACCTGAAAATCCATCTAATAGCGTTCTAACTGGTAAGTGATTACTTACTCTCAGAGCTATTTTATTTGATTCATTTTTAAGATGAGCAGGAATATTTTTATTATATTTAATTAAAAAAGTATATGGTCCTGGCCAATATTTAGATAGAAATTTTTTATCGTCATTGGATAAAAAGCATAACTCTTTTTCAATGGACTCTATGGAATTAGATAATAAAATGAGGTTCTTTTGTTTGTCTCTTTTTTTTATTTCAAAGATTTTATTTACTGCAGATACATTAAATGCATCACACCCAAAACCCCAAATAGATTCGGTTGGATGTATAAGGATTTTGCCTGACTTTAGCCACTCAATTGAAGAGTTTTTATCTAGTGATTTTTTATCCAATTAGGAGTTTAGTTTTCTATCTTTTTCTAGAACTTCTTCTTTCATATTAGATTTATATTCTACAAGTTTTTGAGCAAGTTCATCATCTCCAGTTGAGAGTATCTGCACGGCTAATATGGCACTATTCTTGGCACCACTTTTACCAACAGCAACTGTTGCAACTGGAACTCCAGGTGGCAT
>CACDUZ010000033.1 GCA_902556105.1 uncultured SAR86 cluster bacterium | reverse complement strand
AATGAAAACATCTGATATGAAGCCTATACTTTCTAAGCTAGATAAAGTCGGGTACTCTTCTTTAGAGGTTTGGGGAGGGGCAACATATGATTGCTGTTTAAGATTCCTAAATGAAAATCCTTGGGATAGATTAAAAATTTTCAAAAAACATTTCAAAAAAACCAAAATGCAAATGCTTCTAAGGGGAAAAAATTTAGTTGGTTACAAAGAGTTTGATGATTCAGTAATATCTTTGTTTATTAAAAATGCAGCTAAAGAAGGTATTCATATATATAGAATTTTTGATGCGTTAAATGATGTTAACAATATTAAATCTTCTATTGAATTTGTTAATAGAGAAGGTAAAAATTCACAAGGCACAATTTGTTATACAACAAGCCCTGTTCACAATGAACAGTATTGGTTAGATGTATCTAAAAAAATAGAAGATTTAGGTGCTACATCACTAGCTATAAAAGATATGGCAGGACTCTTAAGACCTAATACAGCATATGAATTAATTAAGAAGTTAAAGAAAAATCTTAAAATACCGGTTCACTTACATACTCACTCAACAACAGGGCTTGCTGATGCCACAAATTTTAAAGCATATGAAGCTGGAGTAGATAATATTGATACTTCTATTTCATCATTCAGCAATCTTTATGCACACACGGCAACAGAAAGTTTTATATCAATGATATATAAGGAAGATGAAAATCCATTTGACATGAAATTATTAACCCAGATTTCTGAATACTTCCATAAAATCAGGCCAAAATACGCCGCATACGAGGGGTCTATGCGAGGTGTTGATATTAATATGCTTATTAATCAAGTTCCTGGTGGAATGCTCAGTATATTAGAGAAACAACTTACTGATCTTAACAAACAAGACAAATTAAAAGATCTTATAGATGAAATACCAAGGATTAGAAAAGATGTTGGATATGTTCCTCTAGTTACACCATCATCACAGATTGTAGGTGCTCAAGCTCTAATGAATGTTCTTGACGAATCAAGATACAAGACTCTTACAAAAGAATTTGTTGATCTAGTAAATGGTCGTTATGGAGAGATACCTGGAACTATTGCACCTTCATTATTAAAGAAAGTTGATAAAAGTGGCATCACATCAACTGATAACAAGTTTAAATCTATTGAATCATATAAACATGATTTTAGTAATTTCTGTCATGATAATGGTCTTGCAGATATATCAAAAAACGAAACAGACCTTTTAAATTATATTTTATTTACAAAAGAAGCAAAGGATTTCTATTTAGCTTCACAGTCATCAAATCTAAATGAGGTTATTGGACTTCAAGAAGGCTTTGGTCTATATGTTGAATAATTTATAAATTTATTCTTGGAGTTGTTCCTAATCCTGCGCCATAAACAACCGCATTCAACCACAATCTAGATGTACCTCTTGTCGATCCTCTAAAATTTGGTTGTCCAGAGAACAATATCAATTGACCATTACCGATCTGTTCACGTGTTAAATATGCAGAGTTAGCTATTTTTTCTGAAGCTTCAGGCCAAACAAGGCCACTCATTCTAACTTTTATATCATGGCCAGCGGGTATAGTTGACCAGTTCAACTGTTTGATTTCAGATCCATTATTAGGCTCTATCAAACCTATTCTTACGATTGCTTCAGCACGATTGCTTGTCATTAAGACAGGTTGTTTACTATATAAGATTGGAAGGATATCTGGAGTACCAAAACTTAACCAATGAGTATTATCGACTCTACCAGCAACGAATGCTCCCGATGGCATAAATTTTGATTGCCAGTTATCTCGTCTTATAAGCTCTTCATCACTTATCGTTCTCTTATCCATGTCCCAAGGATAATCAGTTTTATAATTAAGAGTATTTGAATTTACCTGATCAAAATCAATATTATCTTTATCTGCAAGCCACTCTCTTTGTAAATCAATATCAAAGTCAATTGACTTATCTAATGAATTCTGAATTTTTGTTACAGAACCAAGGCCATTCTTACTAGCTATGATTGATGAGCTATTATCATGAGCAATTAATGTCCCACCTTGTTTAATCCAATCATTTAATACCTCTAATTCTTTGTCAGATAAGATTCTATTTCCATCCGGCATTATGATTGTGTTATATCTTCTTAAGTCAGCATAAGTAATAAAAGATGAATTAATTTGAGAATGACGAATTCCAAGATTTTTATCAAGGGTCCACCAGCTTGAGCCAACGTCATAACTATTGAAATTAGTCTGACCTAGAAGAGCTATTTGAGGTTTAGTAAGCAGTCTAAAATGTTCACCGCCCCAATCAGGCAGATCACCATTACCATAACCTGTTAAAACTGAAGACGCACTAATCTTTAAATCAAGTAACGTTGAGTTAATAATGGATAGCAATTTATCATTTTTAGGATTATCAACCTTTGTTACAAAAACAGAGCCCCTTGTTAAAACTTGATCAAGAAACTTGGTTTCCTTATCTATAATTCTTACATTAATATTTTGTTCCATAAGTCTTGCAGCAAATGCTACAGACCTATCGTCATTTCCATTTACGGACCATCCAATAGCATCATTGTTTAATATCTCAATGATATTTTTATTTTCCCAATAAACTAGATCATCTCTGATGGGCTGGTTTATAGTAATTGCAGGAAGACCATACATCATTGTTAAATTCCATGCAGTTGCATCATACATAACTGATGATCCATTTTTTAAAACTTTTTGTCGTTCTTCAATAAGCACTGAATCATTGATTTTGGCATCAAATTCCAATATTGCTGCAATAAGAGGGGCATCAGGTTGTCTA
>CACDUZ010000032.1 GCA_902556105.1 uncultured SAR86 cluster bacterium | reverse complement strand
GGATATAGCGCTTACGATGTTCAGTCATCCTACTGTTTCAGAAGCTTTTCATGAAGCTGCATTAGCATCAAATAATCAAGCAATTCATATTGGAAATAAAACAAGATGAATTTACATGAATATCAAGGCAAATTGCTTTTTGCTGAGTATGATCTACCAGTTTCAAATGGAAAAATTATATTTAAAGCTGAAGATGCTATCGATGCATGTAACGAAATTGGAGGATTGAAGTGGGTTGTAAAAGCTCAAGTACATGCAGGCGGAAGAGGAAAAGCAGGTGGTGTTAAATTAATTGATGATCCCAAAGAAGCAGTTGAATTTTCAAATAAATGGCTTGGAAATAGATTGGTTACTTACCAAACTGACAAAGATGGTCAAGTTGTAAATTCAATTTTAATTGAAGAATGTACAGATATCTCTTCAGAATTATATCTTAGTGCTGTAATTGATAGAGAATCTCAAAAAGTAGTATTTATAGGATCAAGTGAAGGAGGTGTAAATATTGAAGATGTTGCCAAGAACTCACCAGAAAAGATTATCTATCAAGGAATAGAACATAAAGATCTTTCTTTACCTACCAAAGCAGAAAATATTGCAAAAGTTTTAAAATTAAATGATGACCAAACAAAACAATTTATACCAATGATTGATAATTTATATAGGTTATTTATAGAAAAAGATCTGAGCTTATTAGAAATAAATCCACTCGTTATTAATGCAAATGGAGATCTTCATTGTTTAGATGCAAAAATTAATATAGATTCAAATGCATTGTTTAGACAGCCTGAATTATTAAAAAATGTATGATGAAACTCAAGAAGACTCTCAAGAGGCTGAAGCTGCAAAAAATGATTTAAGTTATGTTTCTTTAGAAGGAAATATTGGTTGCATGGTAAATGGAGCAGGATTAGCAATGGGCACTATGGATACAATAAAATTTTTTGGAGGCAATCCGGCTAATTTTTTAGACGTAGGAGGTACTGCAACTCAAGAACGAGTTGCTAAAGCATTCAAAATAATTTTAAGAGATCCTGATGTAAAGGTTGTACTAGTGAATATATTTGGTGGAATTGTAAGATGTGATTTAATTGCTGAAGGTGTACTCGCAGCCATCAAAGAGGTTGATGTAACTATTCCAGTTGTTGTGAGGCTTGAGGGTAATAATGCAGAATTAGGCGCTAAAATTTTATCTAAGGCAGATATTGAGATTGAAAGTATAAATGATTTGGCTGACGCAGCTAAAAAAGCAGTAGAGCTTGCAGAATGAGTATCTTAGTTAGTGAGGATACTCGTCTAATCGTTCAAGGTTTTACAGGATCACAGGGAACTCTGCATTCAGAGCAATCAATTCAATATGGAACAAACATCGTAGGAGGAGTTACTCCTGGAAAAGGGGGACAAGAGCATTTAAATAAACCTGTATTCAATTCAGTTGAAGAAGCTGTTGCTGAAGTAGATCCTAATGCATCTATTATTTTTGTACCTGCAAAATTTTGTAAAGATTCTATATTAGAAGCTGCAGAAGCTGGAATTAAATTAATTGTTTGTATTACGGAAGGTATACCAACCTTAGATATGCTAGAAGTTAAAAATCATATTGACAATATTGGCGCTCGATTAATTGGCCCGAATTGTCCAGGAGTTATAACACCAGGCGAAGCTAAACTAGGAATAATGCCTGGTAATATTCACAAACCAGGATCAATTGGAATCATATCAAGATCAGGAACCCTTACATATGAAGCTGTTAAACAAACTACAGATTTGGGTTTTGGTCAAAGCAGCTGTGTTGGAATTGGTGGTGATCCCATACCAGGATCCTCTTTTATAGACATGCTTAAGTTATTTGAAGCTGATGATCAAACTGAAGCAATTGTTATGGTGGGAGAGATTGGTGGAACCGCAGAAGAGGCTGCTGCTGAATATATTAAAAATAATATCAAGAAGCCAGTCATATCATACATAGCTGGACAGACTGCTCCAGAAGGAAAAAGGATGGGGCATGCGGGCGCAATAATTGCTGGAGGAAAGGGCACGGCAAAAGACAAGATAGACAAATTATCAAAATGCGGAGTCCACGTAGCAGATAATTTAGTATCTATAGGTTCTAAGGTTGCAGAAGTTCTCGGCCGTTAAATTTTTTAATTTGTCTTTTAATAACCCATCTTAGTCTTGATACAGATAAAACTGAAAAAATTGTTAAGCCAATAATCATTCCATACCACATACCTTTTGCTCCCAGAGGCATCCCAAACCCATAGTTTGTTAAATAATACCCAATAGGCATTGCAAACATCCAATAAGAAATCATTAAGAGTATCATTGGAATAAATGTATCCTTATATCCTCTAAGGCTTCCTAAGGCACCCATTTGTATTGCATCAGGCAATTGAAAAATTGCTGCAAAAACTATTAAACTTGCTGCAAGTTCTATAACTGGAATTTCTGTTGTATATAAACTTACAATATATGAGCCAAATAAAAGAATTATTAAGCTATTCATTAATGCACCTGATACGCACAAAATAATAGTTGAAGTAGAAGCAACTCTTGCTTGAATTGGATTTTTTTCACCAATTAAGTTCCCAACTCTTGTTGCGGAAGCCAGACCAATTGCTAGAGGTAACATGAAAAATAAACTTGCTATATTAATTGCAACAGAGTGGCTTGCAACAACAATTTCACCCAAAACGCTCAAAATAATTGCAGCTCCAGAGAACATGCTAAGCTCAATGAAAATTCCAATCCCTATAGGTAAACCTAGTTTGAATACTTCTTTAGTTGTCTCTTTTGAAGGAGGTGTAAATCTTATAAATGGCTCAGTTTTTTTATAATTTTTTGAAACTGCTATATATATAAATAATACTACCATCATCATAAATGCAACAATTGATGTTGCTA
>CACDUZ010000031.1 GCA_902556105.1 uncultured SAR86 cluster bacterium | reverse complement strand
TGTGGTAATAGCAGCTAAAGGAAATATTTTCTGTGCTGGGGCTGACCTAACAAGAGCAAAATCTGAGTCAAATGTACCTAAATTAAAAAATAACGATGATATAAGTTTATCTCTAAGGCATTTATATAAGCCTGTTATATGTAAGATTCAAGGCTCTGTATATGCTGGAGCGCTTCTAATAGTTTCAAATTCAACACATGCTATTGCCGTAAAAGAGGCAGAATTTTCTGCTCCTGAGATTCATAGAGGTCTGTGGCCATTTATGGTTATGGCTGGATTATTTAGAGTCATGCCTAAAAGAGCTGGCCTAGATTTTATTATGCGTGGTCAACCTATAGACGCTTCTAAAGCAGAGAAATTTGGTTTGATTAATCAGTCAGTTAATAAAGAGCATTTAGATGAAACCGTAAATTCGTTAGCAAAAGAATTGGCCAGTCTTGCCCCTGAAACAATGCAATTTGGTCTTGAAGCATATGAAAAACAAGATAGTAAAAGTTTTAATGAAGCATTACCATATTTGCAAGAACAGATTGCAAAGTGCTTTGAGGGCAAAGATGCAAAAGAAGGTATTTCTGCATTTCTTGAAAAAAGAAAGCCAAATTGGGATTAAATTAGAATTAATTAAGGAATTGTTATGAACTTAGATTATGGAAAAGAGTACGAAGATTTTAAAAAAGAAGTTGAAAGTTTTTGCAGGGAATATTCTGGCGTAATTATTACAAATAAGAAAGGTGGCGCATTAACAGCTTTAAATGCTGTTGGGGAGTTAGATAATGCTGATGGACAAAAACTGAAAAGATCAGAATGGCAGAAAATATTAATTCAAAATGGATATTTTGCTAGATCTATACCAAAGGAATACGGTGGTTTTGGAGGGGATATAGATATAATTAAGAATCGAATTATTGCAGCGGAATTTGCATCTGCAAAATTACCACCGCCTATGGGAGGTCAAGGTATCGATATGTTAGTGCCAACACTTCTTGAACTTGGTACTGAGGAGCAAAAACAAAAATATATAAAATCAACCCTTCATGGTGAAATGATATGGTGCCAGGGTTATTCAGAACCTAATGCAGGAAGTGATCTTGCTAGTTTACAAACTAAAGGAGAGCTAATTGATGGAAACTGGGTGATAAATGGTCAAAAAATTTGGACAAGCACCGCTCAATATTCTCAAATGATGTTTTGTTTGGTTAGAACTGAACCGGATGCATCTAAGCATGCTGGTATAAGCTATTTATTAATACCTATGGATACGCCAGGTATTGAAATTAGACCATTAGTTGATATGACATTAAATGCTGGTTTTAATGAGGTCTTTTTTACAGATGTAACAATTCCTGAAGGAAATATTGTTGGGAAAAGAGGAGAAGGATGGACTGTTGCAAACTCTACTTTAGGACATGAGAGAGGCTCTCTTACAAATCCAAATGCAACAATGAGTAGATTGAATTTACTTATAGATAGAATGAAAGAGGAAACTATTAATGGAGAGAAAGTAATTCAAAATCCAGCATATAGAGATAAATTAATAAAACTACAAGGTAAAGTTATGGCATTTCAGTCTAATTCTTTAAGAGTCTTATCTGCTAAATTAAATAAAGGGCAAGATGTAAAAATAGCAGGAATGATTCAAAAATTAATTGGCACTGAATTAAGACATGAGCTTGAAGGTTTTGCTATTGATGTAATGGGTGAATTGGGAACATTATATGAAAATAGCCCTAATATAAGAGATGGTGGATCATGGCAATTCACTTATATGTACTATTTAGGCCTAATAATTGGTGGTGGAACTAGTCAAATACAAAAAAATATAATCTCTGAAAGAGGTCTCGGAATGCCAAGAGAGCCAAAAACTCAACAGGTGGTTTAGTATGTATTTTGGATTATCAGAAGATCAAATTTTTTTTCAAGATAACGTTAAGAAATTTCTTGAAGATCAGCTAACTCTTGATACTGTTAAAAAAATAACAGAGGGTGAGGATGATTTAGCAAAAGAAGAGCTTCACAAGGGTCTTATAAATTTAGGAATAAACAATATATTGATACCTGAAGAATATGGAGGACTTGGTCTAGATTTGCTTTTTGCGACTGCTGTTAGTCAAAGTCTTGGTGAAGGCGTGGCTACCCTTCCCTTTTTAGGTCCATATATTGTAGCTCCAACTGCAATTAAATATGGGGCTAGTGATAATCAAAAAGAAAAGTTGTTTGCTGATATGTGTGAAAATTTAATTAATTTTGGAATTGGGTTTTCAGAATATTTTGGATCTAGAGATTCAAGTGGCTTAAATATTTCAGATAATAAAGTCACTGGTAAAACTTTATTTGTTCTTGATACAGACTTTGCTTCGCATGTCATGATTGCTGATAATAAAGGTCAAATTGGAATAGTATCCCTAGATTCAAATGGTATTGAAACGATTGATCTTACAACTGTAGATAAAACAAGAACATATAAAGAAATGCATTTTTCAGATACGCCTATTGAAATATTAGATAAAACTAAGTCATCATCTTTTGCTGTTGAGATGGCATTAGATGCTGGAAGAATTATTGCAGCTGCAGACTCATTAGGAGCTTCACAAGCTATGATAAATAAAGCTGTTGAATACTCCAAAGAGAGGAAGCAATTCAATAGAGTTATAGGATCATTTCAAGCGGTAAAGCATATGTGTGCTGAAATGGCAGCAGAGCTTGAACCATGTTATTCACTAGTATGGCATGCAGCTCATAGTTTTGATGATTCAAGTGAAGATGCAAGATTGATGGCATGCTTGGCCAAGTCTCATATCTCAGAAGTTTCTAAAATGGTTTCCAAAAAAGCTACAGAAGTTCATGGAGGCATGGGGTTTACTGATTTGCTAGGTCTACACTTTTGGTTTAAGAGAATAGGCCTTAACAGGCATATTCTTGGATCTCCAGAAATAG
>CACDUZ010000030.1 GCA_902556105.1 uncultured SAR86 cluster bacterium | reverse complement strand
ATAGTGAAAATATTTATAATACTTATGTTTATATCTCCCTTTGTTGCTTCATTGGAAAATACTAGAATTGGCTGCGATGAGGTAGAACTATTTATTGCAAATCCAAAGGATGGATCTATTCTAGACTCTAAGGAATTTAAAGTAGAGTTTGGGTCTAAGAATATATTAATAAGTCCTGCTGGAGTGAACCCAGAAAAAAATGATAAATGCTCAATATCAGGACATCATCATTTAATAATTAATAATGCTTATGATGTTAATGAAAAAAGAGATGATCCTATTCCTTTTGAAAGAAATATATTACATTTTGGCGGCGGACAGACCGAAGCTACACTTTCTTTGCCGCCTGGCAAATACGTCCTTCAATTAGCTCTTGGAGATTATGAGCATATGCCTGTAGAAGTTTATAACTCTAATCAAACTAATAGTTTGGCAGTTTCTGAAAAAGTAAGTATTGAAATTTTGTAATAAATTAGTTCAAGCTTCTTCTTGCAGCATATTTCTAATACAATGAGTCAGCTATTAAAAAAAGGGGGCCAATATTTTTTTTAATAAAAGATCACATTTAGTAACTATAAAATCGTTTTTATTAATAGTATTTTTATTTAGTACATCCATATCTTTTGCTAAAGAGATTGTAATTAGTCCAGGTGAAGATGCTCAGGAAAGGCTGCAAGAAGCACTTATTCTTATGAATGAAGGCGATACTCTCATCATTAAATCAGGCTATTATTCTTTTGAGGATGGTCTTTCGCTTGATGTTAATAATGTGACTGTTACTGGTGAAGGCATGGAGGAAACTGTTTTAGATTTCAAAAATCAACAATCTGGGGCTCAGGGGTTCTTAGTCACTTCTGACATGGTTACATTACAAGATTTTTCTATCTTAGATGCAAAAGGAGATGCCCTAAAAGTAATTGGGTCTAAAGGGATTAATATGATAAATCTCAAGACCGAATGGACCGGTGGCCCAAAAAGTACTAATGGAGCATATGGTTTTTATCCCGTTGAATCAGAAGATGTATTGATAGACGGTTGTGTTGCAATTGGAGCATCTGATGCTGGCATTTATGTTGGCCAATCTAAAAATATTATTGTTAGAAATAGTATCGCGCAATATAACGTTGCAGGTATTGAAATTGAAAATTCTTACTTTGCTGATGTATACAATAATCTCGCCTCACACAATACAGGAGGTATTCTTATTTTTGATCTTCCTGATCTTCCTCAACAAGGAGGCCATCACATAAGAGTGTTTGATAATAAGTCGATCGATAACGATACCGATAATTTTGCTCCAGAAGGCAATATTGTTGGAGAGGTTCCAAGAGGCACAGGCATAATTATTATGGCAAATTCTGATGTAGAGGTTTTTAATAATTTAATAAGTGGCAATGGAACAGTTAATCTATCAATTGTTTCTTATGGCGATGAAACTGATGACCCAAATTACTATCCTCATCCAAAAAGAATTCAAGTACATAATAATACATACGGACCAAGTGGATTTGATCCAGATATTCAAACAGGGGATTTGGCAAAATCACTATTTGAAATCAGCAATGGAAATATGCCTGATATTTTCTGGGATGGAGTTGTGCCTTTATCTCAAATGATATTTGGACAACCAAATGAAGAAAAGTTAATAGTATCAGAAGACAGCGAGGTTAATTTCCTAACGATCAGCCCTTTAAAATATATATTAGGATTTTCTAATCCCATAAGAACAGAAAAAGAAGAATTTGCAGGTACTGTCGAACCTCTTAGTCCAATAACAATTGATGGCATATAAGCCAATGAAAGAAGCAATTAAATATCTATTCATGCTTTTTGTGTGCATAAATGTTTATGCAGTAGATGAAGACTTAATCTTTGCCGAGGCATTTCCAAGCAAGTTATCTGATTTTAAATTTTTTAAAGATAGCTCCGCTCAAATTCCACACGATGACGTTATTCCTTATGAATTAATATCAACTTTATTTTCAGACTATTCCTATAAGCAAAGGTGGGTATATGTTCCAAAAGATAAAAAGGCTGAATATCAAGAAAATTGGGTATTTGATTTTCCAGAAGGGTCAGCTTTAATAAAAACTTTTTATTATCCAGTTGATGAAAGAAATCCTGAGATGGGAAAAAATTTACTAGAAACAAGGCTGCTTCTAAGAAAAGAAGATGGTTGGGAGGCTGTTTCTTATGCATGGAATGAAGAACAAAATGAAGCTTTTAAAAAAATTGCAGGTAAAACTATTAATGTTTCTTGGACAGATTTTATGGGAGAGGTTAGAGACGTAAGATATAGAGTACCAAATGTAAATCAGTGCAAAGAATGTCATGCGGCTGACGACAAAATCACTCCAATAGGACCAAAAGCAAGGAATATTAATAAAGAGTATGATTTTAATGAGGGAGAATTTAACCAATTAGTATATTGGATGAATAGAGATATTATTGATGATTATCCTTTAGACTTAATATCTCCAGTTGACTGGACGGATGAAACACAAAATATAAACGACAGGGTTAGATCATATCTTGATGTTAATTGTGGACATTGTCACTCTCCAACAGGTAATGCAAATTCAACAGGCTTATATCTTCACTTAAATGAAACCAGAGATATTCATTTAGGCGTGAATAAAAAACCAGTTGCAACTGGACGAGGAAGTGGTGGTATGAAGTATTCCATTGTTCCAGGAAAACCAGAAGAATCAATTTTACTTCACAGAATGGTATCCCTTGATCCAGGAGTCATGATGCCAGAATCTGGAAGAGCACTTTCTCATACCGAAGCTGTTGATATGGTCAGAAGTTGGATTCTTTTAATGAAAGAATAGTCTTAAGATTAAAATGCTAATAAAAAATGCAACATTTGCAATTTTAATCTTGCTTGTATCATGTGAAGTTCAAGAAACAAAGAATATATATACCAGCCCCGATATCCCGGAGGCATTAAATATTAATT
>CACDUZ010000029.1 GCA_902556105.1 uncultured SAR86 cluster bacterium | reverse complement strand
TTCTCGCTTTATTAACCATGAATGGAATTTCATTAATAATTAAAGACTGCTTGCCTGATTTATCTTCTTCAATTGAAGTATTTGAACGAATGTGGATTATTCCTCTGCCTGTTTTATATGCTTCATATATACCAGCTTTTCCATCAATAGTTCCGCCTGTGGGAAAATCCGGACCCGAGATATCTTTTATTAACTCATCAATGGATATTTTTGGATTATTAATCAAATTAATGCATCCACTAAGAACTTCAGTTAAGTTATGAGGAGGAATATTTGTTGCCATTCCAACAGCAATTCCTGAAGAGCCATTTACTAATAAATTAGGTATTTTAGTTGGAAGAACATCAGGTATATTTTCACTGCCATCATAATTAGGTGAGTACGAAACTGTTTCTTTTTCTATATCACCTAGCATTTGATCAGTGATTTTTGCCATTCTAACTTCTGTATATCTCATGGCAGCTGGAGGATCTCCATCAATTGAACCAAAATTACCCTGACCTTCTACAATTGGATACCTCATAGAAAAATCTTGCGCCATTCTAACCATCGCATCGTAGACAGCTGAGTCGCCATGAGGATGATATTTACCAATAACATCTCCCACCACTCTTGCAGATTTTTTATATGGTTTGTTGTAATAATTATTTAGATCATACATGGCATAAAGAATTCGCCTGTGAACTGGTTTTAATCCATCTCTAATATCTGGAAGCGCTCTACCATGAATCACACTTAGAGCATAGCTAAGATAAGACTGTTTCAGCTCATCTTCTATATTTACAGAAATAATTTCTTTTGCAAAATCACTCATTTTTTGCTTATTTGACCCCTAATTTTTTCATGAATTTATACACCAAAATAAGTACATATTTTAGCATATTTATATGCTGAATTAATCTTTAAATTCTGAGACGAGACCGCCTATAGAATCTTTTGCGTCGCCAAAAAGCATTCTTGTATTTTCTTTGAAAAAGAGTGGATTTTGCACTCCTGCGAAACCAGAGGACATTGATCTTTTTAGAACAAAAACTGTTCTTGCATTATGTACTTCGATTATTGGCATTCCGTAGATTGGACTACCTGGTTCTTCTGTAGCTGAGGGATTAACAACATCATTTGCACCTATTACAACAGCAACATCTACTGTGTCCATTGTGGGGTTAACATCATCTGGTTCAACAAGCACGTCATATGGGACATTTGCCTCAGCCAATAAAACATTCATATGACCAGGCATTCTTCCAGCTACAGGATGTATACCATATTTTACCTCAGTACCATTTGCTTCAAGAAGCTCTCCTAATTCTCTGACAACATGTTGAGCTTGCGCAACTGCCATCCCATACCCTGGAATAATTAAAACAGAACTTGAATTCTCAAGAATCAAATACGCATCTGAAACACTTATTGGTTTTACTTCTCCAGTTTCTTCAGACTTAGTTCCTGACGATGATGAGGCATAACCAACAAATAATATATTCCCTATTGATCTATTCATAGCTTTAGCCATAATGATTGTAAGAATCAAGCCACTAGCACCAACAAGAGATCCGGCAACAATCAAGACATTATTAAGTAGCAGTAATCCTGCAAAGGCGGCTGCAATGCCTGAAAAGGAATTGAGTAATGAGATCACTACAGGCATATCTCCACCACCAATTGGTATCACAAAACCAATGCCACCAAGTAAAGTTAAAATCAATAAGATAGTATAAAAATCAAAACTTGGAACAAATATTTTTGAGATAAAAACTGCATATAACAAATAAATTAGCGATGCATAAAAAATTGTAGTCAAAAATTTAGTAATTAATGATGTTTTTTGGATTTTGAGCTTTTCTGATAATTTCCCATATGCAATTATGCTCCCAGAAAATGTTACTCCTCCAATATAGGTTGTTATCATTACAAGAACATATTGAAAGGTATTGTCTGGAATAGAATAAAATTCAGACCAAGCAATAAAGAATGTAGCCAGACCTCCAAAACCGTTAAATAATGCAACCATCTCTGGAATTGAAGTCATTTTTACTTTTAACGCAATTAATGAACCAATAATAGCTCCTATTGAAATACCAATAATAACTAGCAATGGATTGACAATATCTATTAAAGTGATCGCAACTGCGGTGAACATTGCCAATGCTGATAAAAAATTGCCTTTAACAGCTGTATCTTCTTTACCCAACATTTTAATTCCGGTGATAAATAGAATTGACGAAACAATATATATAATATTTTGAAATGCAGAAATGTTTTCAATAAAGTTCATAGTTATTTTTTCTTAAACATTTTTAACATTCTATTGGTAACTAAATATCCACCAAAAACATTGATGGATGCAAATGTTATCGCTAATAAGGCCAAAATTTCCTGCAAATGAGTATCGGAATTCAGTACTAATGCTCCAACTAAAGCTATTCCAGAAATAGCATTAGCTCCAGACATTAAAGGAGTATGAAGAGTGCTAGGAACTTTTGAGATAAGTTCTAAGCCTAAGTATATTGACAGAATTAAAACAAATCCTAAAAGGACATAAATTTCCATTATTGAAACCTCTCATTTTTTATTTTTCCATCGTATACAAGGACGCTACTTTGAATAATTTCATCTTCAAAATCAAAATTTATCGAAGATGTTTCACTATCAAAAAAATCTATAATCCAATTATTATAATTATTAGATAGTGCCAAAGATGCATGGCTTGAAACTTTAGAGGCTAGGTTTGATATGCCAATTATTTTAACGCCATTTCTATCAACAACTTTGTCTACTTCTGAACCCTCAACATTTCCTCCTGATTCAACTGCCATATCAAAAATTACACTGCCAGACATCATTTTATCTATTGTGCTATTGTCAATTAACATAGGTGCTGGTCTTCCAAAAAGCTGAGCTGTTGTGATAACAATATCAGATCTTTCACAAACTTTTGATTGCAGCTCTTTTTGTTTATTAATTTGCTCTTCAGTCAATTCT
>CACDUZ010000028.1 GCA_902556105.1 uncultured SAR86 cluster bacterium | reverse complement strand
TTAAAAAAATGTCTCCAGAAGAGTATTATGATTTTCTGATAAAGATAAAGGGTATAGGTCCTTGGTCTATTGAAATGTCACGAATTTTTTTTGTTGGAGATCCCGATGTATTTTCAATTCTTGATTTGGGTCTTAAAAACGCACATTTAAAAATGTTTACAATAGATTCTTATAATGAATCTTTTTACAGAGACTTTAGTCCCTATAGAAGTTATATGTGTTTATATATGTGGAGAGTTTTAGAAGATGAAAATGTAACTATATAAAGAAGTTATATTTCCTGTCCAAATTCAATATATCTTTCCATAGATGATGAGCTTTTTTCTGAAAGCATCCACAGATAATAATTAATAAGCTGATCTGGATTTTTAATAGTGGACGGATCTTCAGCAGGATAAGCCAAAGCTCTCATATTTGTTTGAGTGGCCTTTGGATCAAAGTTAAATATTTTTATATTTGATATAGACTCAAGCTCATCATTTAATATATTAGATAAAGCATTTACTCCAGCTTTTGAAACTGAATATGCTCCCCAAAATGCCTTTGCCTTTTTTCCTACACTTGAGGTTGTAAAGATTATTCTCGGTGTTATTGATGATTTCATCAGAGGGATTAAATATTTTGAAAGTATAAATGCACTTGTTAGATTTACACTCATTACTTTATTCCACGTTTGTAAATCAAAACTTTCAATGTCTGACATTTTTTCAAGAATTGCAGCATTGTGAATTACTGAATCTAAATTTTGGTAGTTTTTTGAAATGATATTTGCAATCTCTTGAGATTTTTTGTCATCAACATTTTCTAAATCACATTTTAAAATACAAGGATCTGTTTTATATTTTTCTTTTAAAGAATCATAGATAGCATCCAAAGCATTTTCATTTCTTGAAAGCATTATCACATTTGCACCATACTTACTAAGGTTTTCAGACAGGCTTTTACCGATGCCATTAGATGCTCCAGTTATCAATATATTTTTATTTTTAAGCAAATTAAGATCAAAATTCATATCCATTATCAATCAATGAAAGAAATTATTTCAGAAGCACTATTCACATAAGGACATTCAACAGTACTAATAATATTTTGGTCAAGCGAATATCCATAAAGACATCCTATGACTCTTGTTTCTGCAGAAATTCCTGCTTTTAGATCATTTAGATGATCGCCAAGATAAATGGTTTCAGCAGCTTTGATATTAAGTTTTTTACAGGCAAGAATAATACCCTCTGGGTCTGGCTTAGATAAACTCACATGATCCGGGCATATCAAAATTTTAATATTTTTTAGCTCTGAAAAAGATTCTACTATTGGCTCAGCGTATTCATGAAATTTATTAGTAACAATTCCATACATTATTGAATTATTATCTAAAAACTCAATCACATCATCCATCCCATCGAAAAGCTTAGAATTTTTTATAAGGTTTAATTTATATTCTGATAAGAATTCATTTTTGAACATCTCAAAATTTTTATGGTCATAATCAATTTGAAAGAAAAACTTTATCATCTTAGATGAGCCTTCGGATATATGCGGCCTGATTTGTGCTAAACCTATTTTTTCTTTCCCATGCTTGGCAAGTACATTATTCAAAGATATTAAAAAATCTGGCGCCGTATCTATTAGAGTTCCGTCAAGATCAAACAAAACAAGCTTTGTTTTATAACTTTCTAGCATACATCATGTAGTTAACACCAAGATCATTATTTAGATTTGCCCTGTGCGTTATAGGATTATAGAACATACCTTTCGTCTCAATAAGCTCAGCATTAGCCTCTCTAACAAAATGAGCTAAACTTGATGGCTTTATAAATTTTTCAAACTCATGAGTTCCTTTAGGAAGAAGATTAAAAATATACTCAGCTCCAACTATTGCAGTTATCCATGATCTAGGATTTTTATTTATTGTTGAGAGAAATAATAATCCTCCTGGTTTAAGAAGATCAACACATGTCTTGACCAGAGATTTTGGATCTGGAACATGCTCTAGTACTTCAAGGCACGCAACAATATCAAAAGATTCACCTCTTTCTTTATGCAATTCTTCTGCTGTTTGTTCAAAATAGTCTATATTTTTATTACAATTTTTTTGAATGAATTTTTGCAACCTCTATTCCAGGCCCAGCGGCATCAATTCCAGTAACATGCGCACCAAAATCATATATTGCTTCTGATAAAATTCCGCCACCACAACCAACATCTAAGAATTTCTTATCTGTTAATTCTATTTTTTCTTTTATGTAATTAGCTCTAAGGGGATTGATAATATGAAGAGGCTTAAAATCACCATCCTTATTCCACCATTCATTTGCAATATCTGAAAATTTTTTTATTTCTTGTTCATCAACGTTTGACATCTGCATATTCTAACCCTTATAAATTTATTTAAGAACAACTAAGAATGCTATGTTTTGAAGTTAAGCTACAAATATCATCATTAAATCAGACATTAAATTAAGTATTTTTAATTTAATTGACACAACATAACTGTTAATATTAAATTCACTACATAAATTTAAAACACTTACTTTGATTATATCCGCTCTAAAGTCTTCCATTGCTTCTGATGAAAGATCTCCAATCCATATTGATACTATCAAGACTTTGGTCGAACTAGGTGTTGAGGTCTGGTTTGAAGAAGATATTGGAGATGGAATTAACGTCAAGAATCAAACATTTGTAGAAGCTGGGCTAAAAAAACATAGCAGAAAAGATTGTCTTAAAAATGGGAACCTAATAATTACCAATCAAGCCTTGAACAATGATGATTTAGAATTTGTTAAATCAAATACAACTATACTTGGTATGGTTAACCCATTTAGTAATCAAGATCTAATTAATAAGTGTTCTAGTGCAAAAATTAATCTAGTAAGTATGGAATTCATACCTAGAATAACCAGAGCTCAAAAGATGGATGTCTTAAGTTCACAAGCAAACTTAGCAGGATATGTAGCAGTTATTGAGTCTGCAAAACATTTGTCAACTGCATTGCCAATGATGA
>CACDUZ010000027.1 GCA_902556105.1 uncultured SAR86 cluster bacterium | reverse complement strand
CAATTGAATGTCTAGACCTTGTTTTTTGAACTCTTTAAATGATTCTTTTGATATATCAGGATCAGTCATTGGTAGAAAGTCATCAAGAGCCTCTAACACTGTAACTTCAGAGCCAAGTCTTGACCAAACACTTCCTAGTTCTAAGCCTATAATTCCTGCACCTACTATGCCAAGTGTCTTTGGAACTGAATCAAAAGACAAAGCACCAGTGCTATCAACTATATTGTCCTTAAAAATAGCAGATGGTATCTCAATAGGACTTGATCCTGTTGCAATAACAATATTTTTCCCTTCAATTTCTTTTACCGATCCATCAGTATTTGTAATTTGTACAATGTTTTTAGCAATTACTTTTCCTTTACCTGGTAAAGTTTCAACTTTATTAGCTGAAAATAAGCTACTTATTCCTACAGTAAGTTTTGAAACCACATCCTCTTTGCGCTTCATCATCACTCCAAGATCTAGTTTTAAATTTTCAATATGGATACCATGATTTTCTAAGTCTTTATTGGCTTCATGATATCTTTGAGATGAATCTAACAGTGCCTTTGACGGAATGCATCCAACATTTAAGCAAGTCCCACCTAAATTAGATTTCCCTTTTTTATCTATTGATTCTTCAATACATAAAGTTTTAAGGCCTAATTGTGAGGCTCTAATAGCGCACACATATCCTGCAGGTCCGCTTCCAATTACAATAACATCAAACATATTTTTCCTTAATATTATAAGTTAAGCAATAATCTTTCAGGAGATTCAAGCTGTTCTTTTATTGAAACTAAGAAAGTTACAGCTTCTTTCCCATCAAGCAATCTGTGGTCATAACTCATTGCAAGATACATCATTGGTCTAATTAAAACTTCACCATTAATTGCAACAGGTCTTTCTTGGATTGCATGCATTCCTAGAATAGCAGTTTGAGGTGCATTTAGAATTGGTGTTGAAAGCAAAGATCCAAAAATGCCACCATTAGATATGGTAAATGTTCCGCCCTGCATTTCTTCAATTGATAGCTTGCCATCGCGAGCTTTTTCAGAATATTCAAGAATAGCTTTTTCTATTTCAGGTAAAGATTTTGTATCAGCATCTTTAATGATTGGGACGACCAAACCTCTTTCAGTGGAAACAGCAACTCCAATATCTTGATAACCATGATAAACAATATCATTACCGTCCATAGATGCGTTAACAACAGGGAATTTTTTTAAAGCCTGAACAGCTGCTATAACAAAAAAGCCCATAAAACCTAATTTTACACCATGTTCTTTTTCAAATTCATTTCCATATTTGGACCTTAATTCTTTAATAGGTAGCATATCTACTTCATTAAAAGTAGTAAGCATTGCTGTTTCTTGTTTTACAGAAACTAGTCTTTTGGCAATAGTTGACCTTAATCGTGACATTGGAACACGCTTTTCAGGCCTATCGTCACTAGAAATTGATGACTCAGCTTGATCATTTTCCTTTTTGTTGGAATTTAAATGATTGATAACATCAACTTTTGTTATTCTTTTATCCTCCCTTGAAGGGTTTATATTTTTTGGATCTATATTTTCTTCAGATATTATTTTTTTTGCTGCAGGATTAATTTTTTTTGATGTATTTTGATTTGTGCTTTCATCGTTAGTGCTTTCTTTCTTAACTTCGTTAGTAATTTTTTCTGATGAACTTAAAGGTGTTTCAATAGTTTCATCAGATTCGTCAAACTCGCCAATAATTTCAGAGCTTGCAACAATTTCTCCTTCAGATTTGAGTATTTTTGTAATTACTCCATCTGATTGAGCAAGAACTTCAAGAACAACTTTATCTGTTTCAATTTCAGCTATTACTTCATCTTGGTTTACGCTTTCGCCTTCTTTTTTAAGCCAATTAGCAATTGTTCCATCTGCAACAGATTCTGGAAAAGTTGGCGCTTTAATTTGAATGCTCATGAAGAAATTGCCTCATTAATTAGTTCTTTTTGTTGTTCAAGATGAAGTTTCATTAGACCAACTGCAGGAGCAGCTGCTGCCGGTCTGCTAACTAAGCTAACTTCTTTACCTTCACCTAATCTATCTAAAACTCTCTGAATCCTATGTCTGTGGCTAAACCAAGCCCCCTGATTAAGAGGTTCCTCTTGGCACCATGTAAATTCTTTTATATTTTGATACTTTGTTAGGATTTCTTCAAGGTCGTCATAAGGAAAAGGATACAATTGTTCTATTCTAATTATTGCTATGTCATCTCTTTTATCTTCATCGCGTTTCTGTAATAGATCATAAAAAACTTTACCTGAGCACATTATTGCTTTTTTTACCTTGCTTTGATCTTTAACTTGATCATCAATTACACATGCAAAGCTTCCGTCAGTTAAGTCATTTATAGTAGATACAGCATTTGGATTTCTTAAGAGGCTTTTTGGTGATATTACAATTAAGGGTGTTCTCATCTTTCTTATTGCCTGTCTTCTCAATAAGTGAAATATTTGTTTTGGTGAACTTGGAACACAAACTTGAATATTTTCAGATGCACATAATTGAAGAAATCTCTCAATTCTGGCGCTACTGTGCTCAGGACCTTGTCCTTCATAACCGTGAGGTAAAAGCATTACAAGACCAGACAATCTTTCCCACTTATGTTGAGCTGAGACAATAAACTGATCGATGACAACTTGTGCTCCATTAGCAAAATCACCAAATTGAGCTTCCCAAATAGTCAAGCCAGAAGGCCAGGTAGCTGAATATCCATACTCAAAACCTAACACAGCCTCTTCAGATAATAATGAGTCATATATATCGAATCTAGTTTCGTTATTACGAGCAATTTCAGATAAAGGTATAAAGCCCATACCTGTATCAGAATCAAAAACGCATGCATGTCTGTGAGAAAAAGTTCCTCTCCTAACGTCTTGACCAGTTATTCTAATTGGATATCCTTCACTTAATAAAGTGGCATAAGCCATAATTTCTGCATATCCCCAATTAATAGGCATTTTACCATTTGTCATACTCTTTCTATCTTCAAAAATCTTTGAAGCTTGTGAGCCTAAACTAAATGTTTCAGGAATATTGCATATCTTTTGCCCTAGTTTTTTAAAATTATTTTTACCAAACAAAGTTTTAACTTTCGGCCACCATTTAATATTTAAATGAGGCTCCCAATCAAACCACAATTCATCATTAGGATTTTTTGATAAGTTTTTAGCAACAATTTCTCCGCCTTCTAGTGATTTTCTATAGTCGTTTTTTATATTTTTAGCTTTTTCAGGCGAAAGTATTCCCTCCTCTTTTAGAAAATTTTCATACTGACTTAATACTGATGGATGTTTTGAAATTTTCTCATACATTAGAGGTTGAGTTGCTGATGGATCATCAGCCTCATTATGTCCTCGCCTTCTGTAACAAAATAAATCAATAACGATGTCTTTTTTAAATTTATTGCGATACTTGCATGCTATTTTTGCAGCATTGACAACCATCTCGGGATCGTCGCCGTTTACATGAATCACAGGGGCTTGTATTATTTTGGCAACATCTGAAGAATAGTCTGTCGATCTTGAGTCTTGGATATTGCTTGTTGTGAAACCAATTTGATTATTAACAATTATGTGAATTGTGCCTCCAACATTAAAACCACGAGTTTGTGACATTTGAAGCGACT
>CACDUZ010000026.1 GCA_902556105.1 uncultured SAR86 cluster bacterium | reverse complement strand
AATTCCCAGCGAAGTCGAAAAGCTAAAGGAGAAATATTCTATTAGTTGCGATTTAATAAAAAATATAAATGATGCTAAAAATTCTATATCAATAATGTACGGAGATATTGTTAGACCAATTCATGACATTAAAAATGATGTATATATATTTCATAAAGAGGATATCGATAATATTGTCTATCAATTTGAAGATGCAAAACCAGAAAAAGCAAAAAATACTAATATAAATAATATTTTTAATAAAGGTGACTATGTTATTCATGAGAGCTATGGATTGGGGCTATATGATGGGCTTGAAATAATCGATACTAATAATAATTTTAACGAATATATAAAAATAATATATTTAAATAATGAAAACCTATATGTGCCTCTTAGGGATATTAATAAACTTTCTAGTTACCATAAAAATAAGAATTTATTAGATACACAGCTTGATTCATTATCGTCATCAAAGTGGAGAAATAAAAAAGTTAAGGCTAAGAAGCGAGCAATTGATCATGCTGCAGAGATTTTAGATGTTGAGTCTAGAAGAAATAAAGCTCACTCATTTCCTCTTAAAATTGATTCAGAAAAACTTACTTCATTTGAAAATGAATTTCCCTATAACGAAACACCTGATCAGATAGAATCATTTAAGGCAATAAAAAAAGATATATCACTTATCAAACCAATGAATAGAGTTCTATGTGGTGATGTGGGTTTTGGTAAGACAGAAGTTGCAATGAGAGCATCTTTTATTTCAGCATTATCAGAAAAACAAGTAATAGTAATTGTTCCAAGTACAGTACTGTGTGAACAACATTTTAATTCTTTTATCAAAAGATTTATTAATTACCCTGTAAATATTAAAAAACTTAACAGATTTGTATCAACAAAAGAACGTGAAATTGTTATTGATGAGTTTAATGAAAAAAAAATAGATATTCTTATATCAACTCATGTTGTCTTTAATAATAATATCAACTTCAAAAATACAGGCTTATTGGTAATTGATGAGGAACATAAATTTGGTATAAAACAGAAAAATTATATTAAAGATAAGCAAGCAAATATCCATATTCTTTATCTTTCAGCAACTCCAATACCAAGAACAATGAATTTAGTATATTCAGGCCTTAAAGATTTTTCATTTTTACACACAGCTCCTTCTAATAGAATTAGCATAAAATCATTTTTAAAATTGCATACATCTCAAATTTTAAAAGAAGCTCTTTCTAGAGAGAAAAATAGAGGCGGTCAATGTTTTATAGTTCAAAATGACATATCAAAAATGGCTTCTATTAAAAAAGAAATAAATAATATATTGCCAAACTTCAAGGTTGGTACTGCTCACGGCAAGCTATCAAAGAAAGATATTAATATGGTTATGAATGATTTTAAAAATGGAAATATTGATGGTTTAATTTGTACAACGATTGTTGAGATGGGCTTAGATATACCTAATGCTAATACAATGATAATAACTAACTCACATAACTTCGGTCTATCACAGCTTCATCAATTAAGAGGAAGAGTTGGTAGATCAGATAAACAGGGATATTGTTACTTTTTAATACCAACAATGGATATTCCTAATATTTCACGAAATAGGCTTGATGCAGTTATAAAACACTCAAAACTTGGAGAAGGCTTTTTGATAGCCCAAGAGGACTTAGAAATACGTGGTGGTGGAGAGATGTTAGGTGATAAACAAAGTGGTCACGTAAATGATGTTGGTATAAGTCTTTACCTTTCAATGCTTAAAGAAGCAATTAAAGGAACTGATGATATCTATTCAAATAATAATTTAGAAATAAATTTTAATGACTCTTCATTTATAGATGATAATTATCTCCCGTCACCTATTGAAAGATTAAAAATTTATTCTCAGATAAGTCAATCATCATCCTTTGAAGAGCTTGAAGAACTAAATAAGAATTTAATAGATAGGTGTGGGAAGATGCCTCCTGAAACATTAAATTTAATTAACAACAAGTTTATTGGTCTTAGGATAAAAGATACTGGAATAAAATCGATAAAATCAAACGAAAAAAGTACTAATATTCAGCTTGAGAGTAATGCTAAAAAAGATATTATCAACAATATGATAAATTTAGCGTCTTCAAGTCCAGAAATTTACTCGATTACAAAAGATAATAAATTTATATTTAAATTAAATGATGTTAAATCCGAACAAAGAAGAAAAAATGTTAATCTCCTTTTAGATGAAATACTTTAAGTTTAAATACATAGCACTAATTATGCTCTCAATATCTGTCTATTCTTACGAAGAATTACAAGAATATAAGGTTGAATTAATTATTTTTAAGTACTCTACACCTAATACAAATGAATTATTTGATTCAATATTAAAAATTCCAGATATGGAAATTATTAATAACTATTCTATAGATTCTGACACTAGTGAATACAGGTATAGTAATTTCTCTAATGTATCTGAATATATATCTAGCGTTATCAACAAAGATTACATTAAGAGTAAGAGCCTTTATCCTTCAGTATGGTACAGGGATGACGTTAAACTTGAAACACTCAAGAAATTGAGGACTAATATAATAAATGATAATCAAATTGATTATATTGATTCAAAATCTTGGATTCAATCAATACCATCATATGAATCCAGTAAGTATCTTGCTTACGAAAATGATATTAAGAATTATGGATTCTTCTTAAATCTTTATAAGAAAAGATTTATGCATATTCAGCTAAAAGGATATCTTTCAAATTTAAATTATAGAAATAATAATATAAATATATTTATCGACGATGAGAAAAGAATTTTTAACGAAGAAGTTCATTTTTTTGATAACCCATATTTTGGAATTATCATCTCTGTAATACAAATCTAATTACTTATAATAAGCATTATCATCAATTGAATGATCGGTTAGGTCTTTTACAGATTTAACTTCAGGTATCTGCTCAATTAATGTTTTTTCAATTCCATCTTTAAGAGTAACATCAACCATTCCACAACCCTGACATCCTCCACCAAACTGCAAAACAGCAACATTATCTTTATTAAATTCAACTAGCGATACCTCTCCACCATGAGACTCTAACATTGGATTTATCTCGTTATATATAACATAGTTTATTCTGTCTTCAACGGGGCTATCAGAGGAAATATTTGGAAGTCTGGCATTAGGCGCCTTGATCGTAAGTTGACCACCAAAGGTATCATTATCAAAATTAACTTCACAGTCCTTTAAAAAAGGAATACTTCGTTTTTCTATATGAACACTAATCAATTTAAGATTAATAATCATATCATCGGGCATAGCTTCATCTGGTTTACAATATGCTAAACATGTTTCGGCTTTTGGTGTACCTGGATCAGAAATAAAGATTCTAATTGAAAGATCGGTTTCATTATTCACATAAAAATCCAACTTATTTGATTGGAAGATTAAAGTTATTGAGTGAAAGTAGGATTGAAAAGTGTTTTCATTTGAACTATAAAAATCGGCATTAATATATCTATTGTCTGGCCATTCGGTACCAAAATGAACAGCTGAACCAATTCTGTTTGCCTCTCCAGGCAGTCCATCAACTGGATAGGATCTACCTTTTGCTTCCATTAAATCAATTTCGCCACCCTTAGGCCATGGTGTTTCATCAAAAGGCAACATCCATATTGCTGGCCATAGACCAGTTCCATCAGGAACCTTAAAACAAACAGTTATTC
>CACDUZ010000025.1 GCA_902556105.1 uncultured SAR86 cluster bacterium | reverse complement strand
CACCAAGACTGCAGAAGAATATTGGATTGGCAATTGTTGATATTGAATATGCTGAAGAAGGAACAAAATTTACTGTTGCAACGCCAAATGGAGACTTACAATCAGTAGTTGTTTCTTTGCCTTGGTTTAAAGCTGAAAAAAATACAAATCTTGATTAAATATGCATACTAAATATAAACTTTTACTTTTATTTCTTACTATATCTATGAATGCTTTATCTAATATCTCTAATAATCCATCAAATTGGTATCTCGTCACAGATCAAGTGATGGGCGGCAAATCAGAATTAAAGGTAGAGGTTGATGATGGAGTTTTTAGCCTTAGTGGTTATGTAACCACAGAAAATAATGGCGGCTTTGTTAGGCTCGCACATAGCCCAAAAAATGTTAATAAACAGGTTAAAGGAATTCGTTTTATGGCCAAAGGTAATAATGAAACTTATGAGGTGCATGTAACCATGCAGGGTTTAAGGATGCCTCCTTGGGCTTATCATAGTTCAACATTTGATGTTAATACTGAATGGAAAATGTTTGAGATAAACTTTTCTGATTTTGAAAAAAAATCTGGAGTATCTGCAAAACTACTACCTAATAATATAAGAGACATTAGCTTCGCAGGATATGGAAGAGACTTTGATGTTGATTTGCAAGTCAAAGAAATAAGCTTCTATTAAAAATGTTTTCATCTCAAGATAAGCTTTTTATGGAAAGGGCTATCGAACTAGCTAAAGAATCTTTTGATGATGGAGAAGTTCCAGTAGGCGCTGTCATAGTTCAAAATGAAAAAATCATTGGCGAGGGAAAGAACAAAGTAATATTTGAAAATGATGTAACTTCACATGCAGAAATAAATGCGATAAGAGCTGCATCTAAAAAGATAAAGAACTACAGGCTTAATGATTGTTCTATGTATGTAACATTAGAGCCTTGTCACATGTGTGCAAAAGCTGCGGTGGATGCAAGAATAAGTTCTGTAATTTTTGCTGCATCAGAACCAAAAACTGGAAGCATAATTTCAATAGATAATTTTTTTGATAAAAAAGAACTAAATCATAATCCAGCATATCAACATGGCTTATTAAAGGATGAAAGCTCTAAGCTTCTAAAAGATTTCTTTAGATTGAGGAGGTAGATATATTTTTTTCCATTGTTGTATGAGGAATACCGGTATCTGAGCCGTAGTATTTCTTCAAAGATTCATACCCCGAAATTCTATAAAAATCTATCGCATGATCTCTAGCATTGAGAACTATTTTTTTAGCATTATTTTCAATAGCATTTTTTTCAAGCAGTTTAAGCACTTGCTTTCCGATACCAGCTCCCTGAAGATTCTTTGAAACAGCCATATATCTAATTTGCGCTTCATAAGTTTTATTAAAATGAAGTCTGCCACAAGCAATAATTCTTTGATCCCTATATCCAACAAGATGAAATGCAGATTTTTCATGTTCGTCTTTAAGTGACGCGATATCTTTACCTAAAGGTTTTCGAAGTATTTCCCACCTGAATAAATCATATTCTCTAAATTCTTTATTATTTTCAGGAGTCTTAAAGGTGATCTTACTCATCAAGCTCAAGCCATATAGGGCAATGATCAGATGGTTTTTCCATTCCACGAGCAACGTGGTCTATGCCAACACTATTAATGGAATCTTTTAGATTTTTTGAAAGCATAATATGATCTATCCTAAGTCCTCTTTGCGGATCCTGATCAAACATTCGTGATCTATAATCAAACCAAGAGTATATAGATGATTCATCTGGATTGATTACTCTCCAGGTGTCTACAAATCCTAAATCTTTAATACTGTTCCACATTTCTCGCTCTTGAGGTTGGAATGAAGTTTTGCCTTCTCTAAGCCATCTTTTTGCATTTTGCTCACCAATGCCAATGTCAATATCTTCAGGAGAAACATTAAAATCTCCCATAACTATCAAATTTGATGAAACTTTCTTGAGATTGAGAATATGTTCTTTTAAATCATCGTAGTATTTAATCTTTTTTGGAAACTTTGTTTCATGATTTATATTTTCTCCTTGAGGAAAATAACCATTCATTACAATTAATTCCTCATCACCATATTTAAAGGTTGATTGAATAAATCTTTTTTGATCATCTTCTGTATCATTAACAAATCCTTTAACTGTATTAATTGGTTTTTCTTTGCTTAGTATTGCAACCCCATAATGACCTTTTTGCCCCCAATATTCTGCGTGATAACCTATTTCATTGATGATTTCTATAGGGAATTCAGGATCATTAACCTTAGTTTCTTGAAGCCCAATAATATCTGGATTAATAGTATCTCTAAGGTGCTCAATTTGATGAGGCCTAGCCCTAATGCTGTTTATATTAAATGATACAATTTTCATTATTATTTCACCAAAGAAAGAATATTTTTGTTTTCTATATTTAAAAAATCATTAATGATATTAGTAGACTCAATTAATTGATAATCATTTTTAAGATTTATCATATTATTATTAAAATTGTCATCATTGTCATTAAATTCCTCCATTTCTGAATAGGTTAGGAAAACATTCAAACCTAATCCAGATCTCCTTTCATTTTCAATCTCAAGCAACCAATCTCTCCTCAGTTCTTTTTGTGTTTTTCTATTATTAATATTCAGACTCAATAATTTTTTATTTTTATTTAAGTCATATCTATTTCTAACTTTCTTTAGATAATTTAAATTTGGTTCATCACTCAATCTAAACTCAAATTGACTTATAACTTGCTCAATCAGCTCTTCATCTAATTTAAATTTCTTATGTCTGTAGGGCCTTATTACATCCCACGCCATTGCTGTTGGATATGAACTCTCACCAACTGTATCAATATCCCAGGTAACAGGTAACTCTATATCTGGAACAACACCTTTGTTTTGCGTACTCATTCCATTTATTCTGTAATATTTTGATTCTGTGATTTTTATTTGACCTGAAGAAAGATTTTCTAAGCTTTGTACGGTTCCTTTACCAAAAGTTCTTTGACCTACAACAATGCCTCTTTTGTAGTCTTGAATAGCTCCAGCTACAATTTCTGAAGCCGAAGCAGAATATCTATTTACCAGAACTAAAAGAGGTTTTTCCCAAACCTGATCAGCTCTTGAAGAACCGTATGGTTGAATATAGCCTCTGCTTTGTTTTACTTGGACCGTAGGTCCTGAAGAAACAAATAATCCAATTATTTTGTTTGCCTCAATTAAAGCTCCACCACCATTATTTCTGAGATCTAAGATAACAGCATCAACATTAGATTCATTAAATTCTTTGAGAATATTTTTAACATCATTACTGCTACTTCTATAATCCTTTTTTCTTTTTTGATATTCCTCAAAATCAATATAAAAAGAGGGCAGATCAATGATTCCAATTTTATTATTATTTATATCTATAATTTCAGATTTTGCAGCTCTATCCTCAAGTTTAATTTCTTCTCTTTTAAGAATTACTAATTTACTCGAATCATTATCAGAATCAAACGATATAAACTCTATTTCAACTTCAGTTCCAGCTTCGCCTCGAATAAGATCGACAACCTCGTCAATTCTCCAGCCAACCACATCTTCATATTCAGAAGAACCTACTTGCCTTATTTTTGTAATTCTATCTTCAGGATTAATTTTGCCTGATTTTTCTGCAGGACCTCCAGGCACTAAGTTAATTATTTTTGTATAGTCATCCTCAACACCTAGAAGAGCGCCAATACCACTAAGCTTTAAGCTCATATTTACATCGAAATCTTCTGCAGATCTTGGAGATAAATAGGATGAATGAGGATCAAATTGATTAGTTAAAATATTAATGGCTAAGGAAAATATATCTTCTTCCTTCTGTTGATTGATCCTTCTTATTCTATTTTTATATCTTTTTATTAGATCGCTATTAGGTTCTGA
>CACDUZ010000024.1 GCA_902556105.1 uncultured SAR86 cluster bacterium | reverse complement strand
CCATTAAATTCTTCAGCTGCTGCATAAACCAATTCAAAAAGTTTGTTACCAAGCTTTCTATCCTGTAAATAAAGTTCATAGCTAAGCTCTCCACTCCATCCAGTTCTTGCAATTACCATTGGGATTTCCTCTAAAGATGTCTGCTCAGCTTTATAGTAGCCTAAATCATCATGTTCTCCCTTGAATAACTTTTGAATAAGTTTTCCTGACTTTGGACCGCTAATTTGTAAAGGTGATACATCGGGTTCGTGTATTGCTACATCCATTCCTGAATTGATTGCTATCCCTTGCAGCCATAGAATTACATCACCATCTCCAGGTGAAATCCAAAATTTATCCTCTTCTAATCTTAATAAGCATGCGTCATTTATTATGCCACCATCCATATCAGTCAAAATAATATATTTACAAGAACCAATATCACATTTATCTAAATTTCTTGGTTGAATATAACAAATAAATTTATGGGCATCTGGGCCGCTTACTTCAATTTGCCTTTCAGCTGCGAAATCTCCAAAAGTTACGTCATTAATTAAACTTTCATATTCCTTTGATGGGTCAGAAAAACCAGTTGGCAGATACATTTTGTTGTATACCGTGAAGCCAGTGACTCCATACTTTAAATTTGATTCATAATACGGAGATTTTCTTATACGTGTTCCAATACCAATCATTAAGGGCAGTTTTGATTCCGACATGTATTCTCCTTTAATTTGTAGTGTGAATTTATGCTATTTTAATCTCAAAATATCCACTGAGTAAATGCATTATTTTGTTATTTAGATTATTATTTGTATAGAAGATTTTGGGGTAAAAATGGGTAAAAAAAGATTCTTTGATGATCGATTAAAATATTTGTCGTTTATACAAAATACTGGAGAGAAAAAAGCAATTTCTGAAAAAATTTATTCACATATTTCAAGCTTGTCACAAAATAAATCTTATCTAAGAGTTCTGGATGCCGGAACTGGTGATGGAACAATATTTTCAAATATCGTAAAAAGTTTTCATAGGTATCATCCTTATACCTCCCTATTAATTACTGGCAAAGAGGTAAGTTACGAAGACTTAAAAAATACGTTAGAGAA
Source organism: uncultured SAR86 cluster bacterium (assembly GCA_902556105.1). Classification (GTDB taxonomy): domain Bacteria; phylum Pseudomonadota; class Gammaproteobacteria; order Magnimaribacterales; family D2472; genus SAR86A. The sequence continues at coordinate 2,863 of CACDUZ010000024.1, read as the reverse complement.
GACGCCTGATAGATTTGTTGAGCATCCTAATTTATTAATTACGATGAGTAATGTTAAATTTTCTGAGTTGGGTTCAATAGAGAGCTCAACTAAAATTAAAGATAAAAGAGTTAAAAAATTTAATTTAGTTCTTAAGAGTGATAATTCATATGATTTTAATTCTCAGATATCTGGAGCTAAATTAGGAAATTTTATTAAAAAGAATTGGGGTATAGAAATTGATAATAAAGGAAGAACATCCTATTCAAGTCCATGCATTATTAGAATATATCGTGAAGATAATGAAAGACATCTTAAGCAATTTCTTGGCAATGATTATAAGAATAATAAATATGATTTAATAGTTGCTTCTCAAGCATATAGAGCTGCTGCTTCAGTTAAAGTTAAGGTTAATAATGTAATTGGTCCTCTAATGAGGCTATTAAATAAATCTGGCAAATTAATAGTGACACATTCATGTGGAGGAGAATCTGTTCAAAGAATTCTTAAGCTAGCCTTTAAAAATAGAGAAGCCTTCCCAAACACAGCAAAAGACATTATTGAGTACTTAAAAGATAATCCTTTTGGAGAAAATAATATTTTTAAATTTGTAAATCCAGTAATCTACTATTTTAAATTTAGAAAGTCTCCTGATCAAACTGTAACAGAATTATTTGGACATAATACAGATGCAAAGTGGGCTAATATCTTATATGTTGGGCAAATACCTGAAAAAGATATTCTTAATATAGAAGCCAATCCAAGGCTTTATAATAAAGTTAAAAAGGCTATAAACAATTCAGGTAAAATTCAATTTAAGAATGAAATTTTTAGCATTGTAAGACAAAGATAGTGAAAATATTAATTATGGGCCTACCAGGTAGTGGTAAAACTTATTTAGCAAAACGAATGCAGCCTATTTTAGAGGCAGCTTGGTATAACGCTGATATTGTAAGGGAAATGGCTAATGATTGGGATTTTTCTCCTAAAGGCAGAATAAGACAAAGCTTAAGAATGAAGAGTTTAGCTGATTTTGAAAAAAGTCAGGGAAGAATAGTTATCTGCGACTTCGTATGCCCTACTAAAGAAACAAAAGAAAATTTTGCTCCTGATATAACTATATGGATGAATACTATTGAATCAGGAAGATATGAAGATACTAATAAAATGTTTGAAGAGCCTTCGGATATCGATTACAAAATTACAGAAATGAATGATGAAAATCATAAAATAATCTCAAAAGAAATTCTTAAAAATGTTTGACTGGAAAAAGCCTACTGTTCAGATGCTTGGAAGATGGCAACCATGGCACAAAGGACATCAAGAACTCTTTAAAAGATGTATAAAAAAAACTGGTCAAGTAATAATACAAGTTAGAGATGTCGAAGGTGTATCTGGTGGAGAAAATCAAGATGATAATCCTTTTTGCTGGGATACAGTTTGTAGAAATATTGAAGAAAATCTTTCTAAAGATGGGTATAAAAGGGGGGAGGATTTCGAGATAATGCTAGTGCCCAATATAACTAATATTACTTACGGTAGAGGTGTTGGCTATTCATTTGAAGAAGAGACATTTGATGAAGAGATAACTACAATTAGTGCAACTAAAATTAGGGCAGAATTAAGAGAAAAGGGAGAACTTTAGAGTTATTCAACTTTAAAAGTTAATCCAGCATTGTCTTCAAGTCTTTTTATTAGCTTTTTACCTAATGCAGCTGCTGGAGTGTAGATTCCTCCTGCCAAATCAGATGATTCTTTTATTAAGCATATTGCGCTTTCTGTAATCATTTTTGAAGTAGAACCATAACCAGGATCCATATCTCCAGAGACAGACGCTTTAAAAACATGTCCATCAACTTCAGCACAAAATAAGATATCGTAATTTCCATTTTCTCTTTTTTCTCTTGAGGGACCTTCTCCTGGCTTAGGTGCATCTTCTCCACCTATTGGATTCGCACCTGCTACCATTTTTGCAGCCTTTTTACCTTCATCACCTGGTCCCATTATCCACATCTCGTTATACATGAAGTCTTCTCCATATAAATGATTTTGTAATTTATTAGATCTATGGATATTTTTTGTATTAATTGGTGCCATAAAAAAAGGTGCGACCCATGTATCTAACTCTTCATCGAATTTTGGTTTTGAATCATCCTCTTGCGGAGCTCCTGAATGACCTTCACATAATGCGTGTGGGTTTATTAAAACATTTAATAGTTCTGGGTTGGTTTTAAGCGATGCCATTGTTGCCTTCATAGATGCAGCCGTCCCTCCAGAAAATTCACCATTCATTGCTCTTACCCTACCCTTTACTGATGATGCATATTGATTTGTTTTAGACATTACTTCATCTTGAACAAACTGAACTCCAAGGTCAAAAGGAATACTATCAAACCCACAGGAAAAGATAATTCTAGCTCCTGTTGATTTAGCCTCTTCAGAACATTCATCAATTATTTTATGCATCCATCCAGGCTCACCACATAAATCTACATAATCTGTGCCAGAAGAAATGCAAGACCTTATAATATTTTCTCCATAAAGCTGATATGGGCCAACAGTTGTTAATACACATTTTGTATTCTTCACCAAGCTTTCAACTGATGGTTGATCATCGCTATCAACATGAAGCACTTCAATTTTATCTGAAATATTTAATTCTTTTTTAAGCTCATTAAGCTTATCTATATTTCTACCTGCAATAGCCCATGAGATGTCTTCGGAATCTAAATATTTAGCTATTGCATATTCAACAACTAATTTTCCAGTAAAACCTGATGCGCCATATATAACAAAATCATAATTTTTTTGGTCATTCATATTTTCTTCCTATATTTAAAAGTGTTGGAGGATTATAATATAAATAGAGTTTATATATTAATTT
>CACDUZ010000023.1 GCA_902556105.1 uncultured SAR86 cluster bacterium | reverse complement strand
AGCCATTGTTATATCCACTCTCGTCCATTGAACTTGGCTTAGGTAGAAATATTATGGCATCAAAAATTGTATTCTTTAATTCTGGAGTTTTTGTTGATAACCAATCCCATCTAATATGATTCTTTATTCTGTTATCTTTATTTGTTCTAGAAACACCATAAAGCTCATACTTATCTTTGTTAACTAAGCCATCTAATCTTTTAGCAATATCTCCATAACCAATAATTAAAATATTCTTTTTCATTGTTTAACTTTACTAAAAAAAAATCCAGGGGTGTAGCCCTGGATTTTTAGAGAAAATAATGAGATTAAATACTTAATAATGGTGCTATCACAAGACTAACTATAGCCATTACATTAATTAAAATATTCATTGATGGTCCGGATGTATCTTTAAAAGGATCTCCAACCGTATCTCCAACAACTGCTGCAGCATGTGTATCTGAGCCTTTACCGCCAAGATTGCCTTTCTCAACATATTTCTTTGCATTATCCCAAGCGCCGCCTGCATTAGCCATCATAAGCGCTAATGAAACACAGCCAAGTAATCCACCAGCAAGCATTCCACCTAAAGCTTGTGCACCCAATCCAAAACCAACAACTGCTGGCATTGATACAGCTATTACTCCAGGTAGCATCATTTTCTTTAGGGCTGCTGTGGTTGCAATTTCAACACACTTTTCAGAGTCAGGCTCTGCAGTACCCTCCATTAAACCTGGTATTTCTTTAAACTGTCTTCTTATTTCATTAATCATTTCAAAAGCAGCGTCACCAACTGCTGTCATGGTTATTGATGAAACTAAGAAAGGTATACATACCCCAATAAACATACCAACTAAAACAATTGGCTCTGTGAGTGCTAATGAAAATTTAGGATTTGCATCCGCTACAACAGCTGAAAATGCTGAAATTATTGCTAAAGCAGCTAACGCAGCAGCTCCAATTGCAAAACCTTTTCCAATTGCAGCAGTAGTATTTCCTAATTCATCAAGAGAATCAGTAATTTCTCTTACTTCTTCACCCATGCCTGACATTTCAGCGATACCGCCTGCATTATCTGCAACTGGCCCATAAGCATCTATTGCCATTGTTATTCCAACAGTTGCAAGCATCCCAACAGCAGCAATTCCAACACCATAAATACCTGATAATTGAGTTGAAGCAAGAATAATGCCAGCTAGAATAACAATAGGTATTACAACTGATTGCATTCCAACCGATAACCCTGAAATCATCACCGTTGCTGGTCCTGTCTCTCCTGATTCAGCAATCTTTCTTACCGGTTTTCCACCGGTATAATATTCTGTGATTAAGCCAATTAATACGCCTCCGACTGCTCCAGCTATTACGCACCACCATACATTCATTCCGACGCCTTCAAAAGAATCAATTATGAAGTAAGCCATAGCTACAAATATTACTGGTGCCAACAGAGTTCCAGATCTTAATGCACTCGCAGGTGCTTTTGCAGACTGAAGTTTAACTATAAATATTCCGATTATTGATGCTATTAAGCCGGTCGATGCTAAAGCCAAAGGAAGCATCATCATATCTTTATTACCAAGGGTATAAGCTATAGCTATCGATGCAATCATAGAACCACAATATGATTCAAATATGTCTGAACCCATTCCAGCAACATCACCAACATTGTCACCAACATTATCTGCGATAACGCCAGGATTTCTTGGATCATCTTCAGGAATACCTGCTTCAATTTTACCAACAAGATCAGCTCCAACATCTGCACTTTTTGTAAATATCCCCCCGCCTACTCTGGAAAAAAGAGCTACTACAGACGCGCCCATAGCAAAGCCTTCTAGCTTATGAGGATCAATTTCAGCTGGTATATAGAAAAAATATAAGCCCCCTAAGCCTATTAGGCCTAGTGATGCCACGCAAAGACCCATTATTGAACCACCATAAAAAGAAACTGTTAAAGCTGCAGCAGAGCCATCTTTTTGTGCTGCTGTTGCAGTTCTTACATTTGCTTTTGTTGCAGCATACATTCCTATAAATCCTGCAATTGATGAACACAAAGCACCTACTACAACTGCTATTGCTGTATAGGGACCTAATGCAAACCAAGCTAAGCCAACAATAACAGCCATAAAAATAAATAAATATTTATATTCTGTTTTCATAAAGGTTAATGCTCCAGTATGAATCTGGTCACCAATCTTTTTCACTTTATCTTCACCATCAGGATATTTCATGACAAGCATATAAACTACAAATGCCATCACCATTCCCAAAATGCCTAAAACTGGTGGAATTATTAAATTATCCATATGAAAAGCCCCTTATTTTTTAATAAAGCATTCTATCAAATAATTTATAAGAAAACGTATATTTTTTCTATTTGTTAAATACTTCTTTATCTAAAAGTCTTTCGGAGTCAGCTACGATACAAGCTACTGCCGCATCTCCGGTAACGTTTACAGAAGTCCTGATCATATCCAAAATTCTATCTACAGCAAGGATAATTCCTATAGCCTCTAACGGCAGACCAAATTGTTGTAATATTATTACTAGTGTTATTGTTCCAGCAGATGGAACTGCTGCTGTTCCAATTGAAGTTACAACAGCCAAAATAACAACTTGAACATATTGAATTAAAGTTAAATCAATTCCAGACATTTGTGCGATAAAAACTGTAGCCATTCCCTGCATGATTGCGGTGCCATCCATATTTATAGTCGCGCCAACAGGAACTACAAATGAGGATACATTCTTATCTACTCCTAAATCGTTTTGAACTGTTTTTAGAGTAACGGGTATAGTTGCAGCACTAGAGGAAGTTGAAAAAGCGAATATTGCTACTTCTTTCATTTTTTTATAGAAAGTAAAAATGTCTAGATTTGTGAATGCCTTAAGTATTAAAGAGTAAGTTAAAAAAACATGGATGATTAATACCGAAATTAATAAGATTACATATTTAAATGCCTCTTGAAAAATATCCAGGCCATCAGTAATAACAAATTTACCAATTAAGCAAAATACTCCTATAGGGGCAAAAGAAATAATCATAATTACAAGCTGCATAAAAACAGTGTTTAATTTTTCAAAAGCGGTGCTAAAGTTTCCAGTCAAGTGGTTTGTTTTATTTAAAGCAATTCCAAATAAAATACTAAAAAAAACGACTGCTAGCATTTGATTTTGTGCCATTGCTTCAAGTATGTTTGAAGGAAAGATTGCTAGAATAGTTTCATAAATTCCTTGTCCTTCAGGTAAATTATCAGGTGGTGCAATATCCGAAGAATAGCCTGAGCCTGGTTTAAAAATTGAAGCTATTGTTAAAGATAGGCTTACTGCGATTGCAGTAGTAGCAAGATATAAACCAATAGTCTTAGCTGTTATGTTTCCTAGACTCTTCATGCTCGTTAGTGAGGAGATGCCGGAAACAAGAGAGAAGAATACTAATGGGATAATTAACATCTTTAGAAGATTAATAAATATAGAGCCGCCAAGATTAAAAATATATATAGAAACGAAATTTTTGATCCCTTGCGGGAAAATTTCTAGATAATAAAAAATGGCACCTACTACAAATCCAAGTAGCATGCCTAATAAAATATTACGTGTTAGATTTTTAGGAGTGTCAATCATGAGATTTCAATCATATCAAAATCTTCTTTGCCAACGCCACATTCGGGACACAACCAATCCTCTGGAACGTCATCCCATGCTGTCCCTGGTTCAATGCCATCTTCTGGCCACCCCAGCTCTTCATCGTATATAAGTCCGCATACAATGCATTCCCATTTTTTATATTTCATATGTACAAGTAAATTAACTTATTTCGTTTAACGCAACGAGGCTATAATATCAGATTTAGTTACTTAAATTAATGAAGCTCAAACAAATATCTTCCTGGATATCATTTGAAAAAATGAGTATCTTGCTTTCCAACAAAAATATTAAATCTTGGTTAGTTGAGAAAGGGCCGATAACGAAGCGAATTAAATCAGAAGAGGTCTTCAAATTAAATCTTATAAAAGATGAGATTGATGACATAGATGGTAGTGATAAGAAATTTCTTGATGAAATTTCTGGCAATATCAGAGTAAGAGAGGTCATGCTGATGGGGAATAATATTCCTAGAGTATATGCAAAATCATTAATTCCAGTAAAAACAATAGAGAATGGATTTTCAAGACTCGGAAAGCTTGGAACTAGGCCATTAG
>CACDUZ010000022.1 GCA_902556105.1 uncultured SAR86 cluster bacterium | reverse complement strand
AAAAGGAACTTCTACAATCTCTGCATTAACTGCTACTCCAGGTGATTCTGAATACTCGTCAGGAAGTTTAACCATATATTTAGTTCCAACTTCCGATGCATCCCAAGGAACCCATGCAAGAGCAATATTTGTTTCTAGCTCAGGAGACCACCAAGGAGATGTAACAAAGCCTACTTCATTTTCATCTGTGTCAGTTACTATCCAAAAATCAGGAGCATAATCTGTGATCTCTTTTCCACCGAGAGTGATGCCAACCATCTTCATTTTAAAAGGAGCTTTGCCTTCATCAATTATTGCTCTTTGTTTTTCTAATGCTTCTTTGCCAATATAATCAGCTGCTTTATTTCGTGGCACCTGATAACTTAAATTGACCTGAAAAGGAGAAGTTTCATGATCTAAGTCTTGACCCCACGATAAAATGCCAGCTGCAATTCTACGATGATGAGCTGGAGCAATAACCATAAGGCCAAATTCTTCGCCTGCTTCAAGAACAGCGTTCCACATTTTTTCAGCATTTTCATGTGCATCCCGAACGTAAATTTCATAGCCTTTTTCACCAGTAAATCCAGTCTGACTGATTACACAATCGGCTCCACCTACTTTAGTTTCCAAAATTCCATAATAAGGAACATCTCTAAGTTCTTCACCTGCTAACTTTGCCATTAGATCTTCAGATAGAGGTCCTTGAATTTGGACAGGACAAACATCTATTTCATCAATTTCAACATCATATTTTTTAGATATGTTTACGCCTTGCAACCAAAATAGAAGATCACTATCGGATATTGAAAACCAAAACTCATCTTCAGTTAATCTTAATAAAACAGGGTCATTTAAAATACCGCCTTTGTCATTACACAATATTGCATATTTACCATTACCTGGTTCAATTTTTGTAGCATCTCTTGTAATTACAAAATCTGTGAAAGCCTCTGCATCTGGACCCTTAACTCTAATTTGTCTTTCAACAGCAACGTTCCACATTGTGACTCGATTAACTAGCGCTTCATATTCAACCATAGCGCCGCCATCTTCGGGTTTAACATATCCTCTTGGATGATATATGCGGTTATAAACAGTTGCTCTCCAGCAACCGGCTTCATGAGAAAGTGCCCAAAAAGGTGATTTTCTTACACGTGTTGAGATTAAAAGTTCCGTTGGTGTTCTACCACTTTGTCTTAGATTAATTGGTACTTCACGATCACTTTGATCAACACTTGGATGATTTGGATTAGTCATATTGCCTCCCCAGAAAATGTATGACATTTGTATATAAATTGATTAAACGACATTTTTTTAAGTTTGTAAATCAAAATTTTGATAAGATTTCACCATGAAAAAATTGTCAATTTATCTAATTATTTTATGTAGTTTTTTTGTAAATTCAGAAGAGTTAATTTTTGGAAAAGAGAGCCTTCCAAATGGAATAAATATTATTTTTGAGGCTGCACCTAAAGATACTATCTTTCCAGAAAAATATTTTCTAGATGAAAATAGAACTGACATTCATATTGAAATGCTAATCAATTGGTCTGATAACAGCCCTTCTGGATCACCAAATGGTGGCTTCATACCTTACTTAAATGTTTTAGCAGTAATTAAAAATATCAAAGGGAATTCGATAGAAGTGAAGCTCACTCCTCATCTTAATATTTCTGATAATCTTCATTATGCTCAAAATATAAAACTACCAGGCAGTATTGATGATATTTACGATGTAACTATTTATATCAGTCCTCCCAAAGACGAAGAACTTGGAATCCATTATGATTGGAAAGAAAAATATGAATTTCTTTTAAAGCAAACTAAATTTGAATATAAAAATCTTTCCTTTAGAGAAATTGCCCTTCAGTCAAGAAGATAAATTTAAGAGTTGAGTTGAGCCTCTGGCATTCTTTGAGACTTATCAATAAAAGGCAGTAGTAATATATTTATTAGCGAGTAAATAAGAAGACTTATTGAAATAGTAATAAGAGATGTCTGAAAGTAGGCATAAATTCCGATTGATATATATAAAGCCAATCTTAATAACTCTACTTTCATTGCTTCTTTTCCGTCAAGCCACATGGCAGTAGAAAACATGGTAAACGCCATCATGCTTATCGTTATCCATAATTGAAAATAATTTAAGTAACCGCTTTGAATAAATGCAAGAAAAATATATGTTATGAATAGGTACTGGAATAAGCTATACAGCTTTATCTGTTTGCTGATTACAGGATCAAATTTTTTAAACGTTTGTGAATTAAAATTATCTTTTGCTACTTTTTCAGGAAAACTCTTTGGAATCCAACCTGTTCTAGCAAATGGTGCATAGAGCTTTTCTTTCCAATCCTTCGAAAGCCACATTTCTTTTCCAATTTTCATATAAATATGAAGATTGGCCCATATAGGATTAAATGTATTTAAGGTGCCTCTTATTCCATATATACAAGCCTCATTGTCATCTTCTACTTTATGAGTTCCAAACATCCTATCCCAAATAATAAAAACACCGCCATAATTTTTATCAATATATTGCTCATTTTGTGCATGATGCACTCTATGGTTTGAAGCAGTAACAAAATAATTTTCAAACCAACCAAGTTTTGGGATATGTTCGCTATGAACCCAAAATTGATAAATAAGATTCAATGATGCGACGCTAACAAATACGTATGAAGGAGTTCCTATTACAAACATTGGTATATAAAAAACCCAACTTACAAATGCACCAGTTCCAGTTTGTCTTAAAGCTGTGCTGAGATTGAAATCCTCGCTTTGATGATGTGCCACATGAGATGCCCAGAAAATTTGTCTCTCATGACTTATTCGGTGGAACCAATAATAAAAGAAGTCATAAATAATAAATGCAAAAATCCATGTAGCTGGTGATGATGCATCCATTCGCCATAAAGAAAAATGAGTTTCAACTAAATAAAAAACATATCCTGCAGCACCTATAATAATAAGCTTATTAGCAGTTCGAAGTGTGCCCATGAATAAATTACTTATAGCGTCATTTAATCTATAAGTGTTTCTATTTATTGCAATTCCATATACTAATTCTATTAGCAGAGCTAATAAGAAAAATGGAACCGCATAAGTAATATAATCCATGAGCCATTTTAACTTATTTAATAATTTAAATTAATTTTTATGCATTTTTTTTTAAATAGTCTATAAAATAATAGAATGAATAATAAATATTTTAATGCCTTCATTTTTTTGTTAGCAACTGCTGTTTTATCAACTAGCGCCTATTACACTCAAGCCTACAGTACTGAAACTGAAAGCCCTAAAACTGAGTTATTAGTTCATAAGAGTCCGACTTGTGGGTGCTGCAAAGAATGGATTAAACATGCAAATAGCAATGGCTATACAACAACCACTCAAGATCATTCTAATCTCGGTGAAATCAAAGAAATGTATGATATTAAGCCTCAGTACAGATCTTGTCATACAACCGTGTCTTCAGAAGGATATATTTTTGAAGGTCATATACCAGCCAAATACATAACTCAATTTCTATCAGAAGATCATCCAGATGCTATTGGTCTTTCTGTGCCTGGAATGCCTTTGGGTTCCCCAGGTATGGAAGTTGGCGATCGTTTTATGCCTTATGATGTTCTTATTCTTTTTAAAGATGGAACAAGCAAGGTGTATGCTGAAGTATTAAAGAAATAATTCAATAGTGGCTTTGGTTTAATTATTTCTTTCTTTAAGAAAAATGGTTATCGCCAAAGCTGAAGGCCAAGCACCTAATATAAATTCGAAAATAAATATCTGATTAAAGTCTGTTCCATGAACGTAGATCGCCATTAAATTAAATATTCCGGCTCCAAAATAAACTATTCCAGCAGAGAGAAACCATATTGGATTTAATGTAATTGCTCCGAGTAAAGCAAATAAAAAAGTAGCAACGAAAAAAGATGTGAAATCTCTAAGTAGTGCATTTTGTGCATCATCTGATAGTTCATTAAAAATAAAGCCAAAATCAGATGCCGCTAGGACTGGTGTAAAAATCCACTGAAGCGATAAACCAAGCAATAGGTATGCATATAAAATACCCAAGAATCTTACAACAAACGTATACTTTCTATCTACAGCAATTAAATAGTAGTAAAAGTAGCCTCCAAAAAAACCTGCTAGATAATGAAGAATCTTTCCTATAATTGTTCTATTTCCTGACAATAGCTCAGTTTGAAATAGTAATTCAACCATCAAAAATATTGCTGTGCCAATTGCAACAGCAGCAGCGACAGCATATAAATATTTCCCGCCTAATGATGTAAATCTAGAAATTAAACCAGCAATAGTAAAGGCTATTGTGAACCCAATCACAACAACAGCATATAAGCCAATTCCCAATCTTTGAAAATCAAATAAAATTACCTCTATTGATGAAAATAATCCTACTGGCATATCAACCGAAGACAACCACATTAAATTTGATATTGATGAAATTGGTGTAATTAACATCACTGTAAATAGAGCCGCTGAAAGGACTGCGAATGGATACTTTGCTATTCTCATGGTTATCTTGGTAAGACTTTTATTAGTTTGCCTTTTGGTCCATCTGTAAGTAAATATATTATTCCACCTGGAGATGCCTCAATATTTCTTAACCTTTCATTTAGTTCAGAAAATAAACTTTCTTGAGTGTTAGTGCCATTCATGAAATTAACTTTTTTAACATCCATTGAAACTAATGCAGTTACTAAAAAACTATCTTTTAATTCAGGATATATATCCTTATCGTAGAAAATCATATCCGATGGTGCGATTGACGGCGTCCAATGCAACAGTGGTTGTTCCATGCCCTCTTTTTCAGTGAATGGACTAATTACAGCTCCTGAGTAATCTATGCCATAAGTTATAGCTGGCCAGCCATAATTGAGTGATGGCTCTACAAGGTTTATTTCATCTCCACCTCTAGGACCATGCTCATGCTCGTATATTTCTCCAGACTTCGTAACGACAAGGCCCTGCATATTCCTGTGTCCATATGAGTATATGTCGGGAAGAGCACCCATAATATTAACAAAAGGATTGTCTGATGGAATGGATCCGTCTTTATTGATTCTTACAATTTTTCCAAAGTGATTATCTAAAGTCTGTGCTTTCTCTCGATGATCAAATCCATCACCGCTGGTCAATAAAATAGTACCGTCACTTAAAAA
>CACDUZ010000021.1 GCA_902556105.1 uncultured SAR86 cluster bacterium | reverse complement strand
TTCAAATACAAATAATCCAAATAAGATTGTAATAGGCTTACATGGGTATACGGGATCCGCATCTGGTTTTGAAATTGAAACTACTGGTGGATTCAATACCATGGCAGAAAAATATAATTTTGTTGCTGTTTATCCGCAGGGATCATATTTTTTTGAAAAAAATTACTTCAGGGGAGCTATCATCTCAAGCTATGTTTCTTCGTGGAATGATTTAACTGGCTCAAAGACTAAAACACCTATTGGCGAAACATGTGCAATCGATGCTGTAATTTATCCAAAATTTGATGACTGTCAGGGCTCTGATGCAGGTAGATGTGCATGGACAAGTTGTGGAGATGATTTAGGCTTCATAAAAAAAATTATTAACGATGTCAAAGATAGATTTAAAGTCGATGACATTTATATTGTTGGAATGAGTAATGGGGGAAAAATGGCTCATGCTTTAGCTTGCGAGTATCCAGATCTTATTAAAGGAGTAATTAATGTAGTTGGATCACCTCAGTATGGTCTAGCATGCAAACCAAAAGCACCTGTTAACTATATAATTTATGCTGGTTTTAAAGATGATGTTGTACCTCCATTTGATGTTGTTTCATTCGATAAGTATTTCTATACGCCAGTTACAGACATTATGAAAGAATGGACCACAACTTTTAATTGTTCCAATGAAAAATCAGTAACTTATGATGATTTTGATTTAATACAAGAAAAAGTTTTTAGTGATTGTGACGGTGGGGTAAAAGTTACAAGCCTATTAAACATGAACAGAGGGCATTCTTGGCCTGGAAGTGAGGATAATGCTGGTTTTTGCAGATCAAACAAGCAGAGCGATATAGATATTGAAGAATGTAAAACTAAAATTAATTCATGGGGAAATGATTTTTTGCTTGAACGTCTTTTTAACTAATCAAAATCAAAAACAATAATCCTTAAACTTGAAATCATTACTAGATGTATTATTATTAATATAAGCATTTACTTAATAATTTAGGGGAGAATTTATGCCAGCTTTAAAACTTAAGCCTTTATTTGAAAAAAAGGTCGATCCAGTAACCGAAATACTTAGAGATGTATTTAAAGATAATAATTATGCTTTATCTTTCTTGGGAGCGCTTTCTATAGGCATTGGTATATCGCAAACAAATAATTTACAAGCACAAGATGATGTAGAAGAGATTATTGTTACTGCTTCAAAAAAAGAACAAAATATTCAAGATGTTGCTATGAGCGTTCAAGCTATCTCATCTGCTGAATTAGAAAGAAAAAACATTAAAAGCCTAGAAGATATAGCAAATCTTTCCCCAGCTGTAACTTTTAATAATGTCGGCCCAGGTAAATCTAATTTTTACATTAGAGGTGTCTCAGATGGCTCTATAATGAATAGTTACGCAGGAACAGAATCAACAACTGCTCTTTATCTTGACGAGCAGCCACTTACAGCCCAGAGTTTAACTCCTGATCTTCATGTCTATGACATAGAGCGTGTAGAGGTTTTAATGGGACCACAAGGTACTTTGTACGGTTCAAGTTCAACATCAGGAAATATTAAGATTATTACAAAAAAACCTGATACTTCATCCCTAGATTATGGTTTTGATGTAGAGTACGGATCAATTAATGAAGGTGCAATAGATAATTCTCTTGAAGCATTTGTAAATATTCCTATTGGTTCAAACATGGCTGCTAGATTAAGTGCATATAATGTTCAAGATGGTGGTTGGATTGACAATCAAGAAGCTAGCTTTACTTATCAAAATGGAGGCATTAATTACACTATCAATAATTTTACTGATCCCTATGATGTTGCCGAAAAAAATTACAATGACTCAACTAAAGAAGGTGCAAGGCTAAGATTAGCAGGAGAATTTGAAAACTTTGATCTTGACATCTCTTTCTTAAATCAAGATTCAGTTGTAAATGGTTCATACGAAACAGATGTTATGAACGATCTTCAAACTTATAATCTACCAGATAGAACAAACACAAGATTTGCACCTGAAGTATATAAAGATAATTTTGATCAGATGTCTATAAGTTTAAGTGGAAGCATTACTGATGATATTGATGTTGTTCTTACTTCATCCATCTTTGAAAGACAAACTGAATATACATATGATTATTCAAGTTATGTCGAATATTACTCTTATGCAGCATATTCATATTATGTATGTAACTATTATGAATACTATGGTTATTACTATATTGATATCAATGACTGTAGAGATCCTAGAATGACATATGCTCAATCTAATGATATCGAAAGAACAGCTACTGAGATAAGAGTATCTTCTGATAATGATTCAGGTTTCAATTGGGTACTTGGTGCCTTCCAAGAAACTAATGAAAAAGTTACAGATGTTGATTATTTACAACCGGGTGGTTCATATTTCTCAAGTGGAACTTCAGGAACATGGTGGGAAGCTGATCTTGATAGAAAAGGAGAAATACAAGCTATTTTTGGAGAAGCATATATAGATATTAATGATAAAACTCAACTAACTGTTGGATTTAGAAATTATGATCAAGATATGGATCTTACAGCTTCTAATGGATACTATGGAGCATATCTATTTGGCATATCAAATCAAAACTTTAAATCTTCAGAATCTGGAACAATCCCTAAACTAAATATTAAACACAACATTTCTGATGACTTAATGGTATATGGAACATATACAGAAGGCTTCAGACCGTCTGGTGTTAATAGACTAAGGCCAACGGATCCTGCTCCTAAAACATATGATGCTGATTATTTAGAAAGTTTAGAACTTGGTTTCAAATCAACAATGAATGATGGTAAATTAGTTATGAATGGTGCTGTCTATTCAATGGACTGGAACGATTATCAAACAACTACTTATGATCTTAATTTAGTAGCAGTAGCATTCGTTGACAATGTTGGTAACGCAGAAATAACAGGTATGGAATTAAACATACTTTACGCATTAAACGACACAACTAACCTTACTTTTTATTACAACGGAGTTGATTCAACACTTTCAGAGGACTATTACCAATCAGGAGAATTATATGCATCATCTGGCAACAGGCTTTCTTATATGCCTGAGACATCTGCCTATATTTCACTTGATAAAGATTTTTCAATAAATGGTAAATCTGGATATATGAATTTAGATTATTCATATACTGGTGATAGAGCTAATGACTATGGCGATGGCGCAATTATTTTACCTTCTTATGGTCTTGCCAACTTTAGAACAGGTATTGATTTTGACAACACATCTCTAGAATTTTATGTGAATAATATTCTTGATAAAGATGCTTATCTATCTAGGTACAATGATTTTGCAGACGTTGGATCTTCAGGATATGCTGGTTTTGGAATAAGAAGAACTGGAAGCAAGCCAAGAGTTATAGGTATTAGGTTTAGATATAGATATTAATATTTAAAAATATCTAAAAAAACTTTTTCTAGCTGCTCAGGATCCTCAAAATAAGGAAAATGACCTGTTTCTTCTAACATAAATACATCTTTATCTAGATCAGCATTTTTTAGTATTTCATTTTCAGGGTTATACCTGGCAAGTTTGTCTTTATCACAAAATATATATTTAATATTTTTAAGCTTATTAATTTGCTCATCTTTTAATCTAAAATTAGTACATGAGTTCAAATCAATAGAACTTATTTCTTTTTCAGTTTGATTAAACAATCTTTTTAAAGGGTATAGCTTAATTTCTCTTTCAGGATCAGCCTCAACGTTTTTTGTACCATAGGGTGATTTAATCTCACCCTTTGATCTTCCATAAAAGCCAGATCCTTTAACCCCAAAACCGGTTGTTTTAATTTCTGTTTTTGGCATTTTATAAACACCATATTTAGTTAAAAACTCAACGGCTTGATCTAGATTGCCTTTTGCATGATCTAATAATATATCTCCAACAGTAAAGGGGTATGCAACATTCATGCAGACTGTCATTTCATTAGAATATTTTGTTGAGAGATCTAAGGCTATTAAAGCACCCCAGCTATGACCTGCAAGGGTAAGATCTTTTAAATTTAATTCATTAAGCAGATCTATGCAAAAGTCGGTATGACTCTCAACATCAGTAAAAAGTGGTCCAGTTGTATAGCCATGACCTGGAAGATCAAATGCAATAACATTATGTGTTTCTTTAATTGAATCTAACTTGAACATTGAGAGAGTTCTGTGATCCATTCCAGCTCCAGGAATAAGGACAATATTCTTTTTTGAGGGTTCGATCTCAGTTTGAGAATAAACGTGAGCTTTATGCGCTTTTAATTGAATAAACATTTTTTAGAATTGAATAAATAAGAAGTAAATATATAAATAATAAAGGTATTGAAAAAATTACCATTATCCATTTGAAAGAATCAACACCATTTAAATACATAAGAAGTGTTGGTTGTATCACCAACAAAATTGCAAATAATATTCGTAAAGATTTAGAGCTTTTCATGTTGGAGTTTTTCATTGACGCTGATGCTAACACATAACTTGCTGAGTCATAAGTAGTGCATAAGAAAATTATCAATATTAGCGAAAAGGCTAATAGTAGAATGTAACTAAAATTCAAAGAGGATATTGTTTTGACTATTAATCGCTCTCTTGTCATTAAACTGTTTTCTATTATATTTGGACCATTTATAGCACCAGTCTCAAATATAGAAATAGACAAGTTTGATAAAACCATCATGCTAAACATACATCCAAAACTACCAACAAGAATTGTCCCAAATATAATTTGCCTTAAGGTTTTATTATTTGAAATATTAACTATAAATGTTCCTATCATAGGCGCCAGTGCTAACCACCATGCTAGATAAAACACTGACCAATCAATACTAATCTCAGTGCCTGTAGCAAGACTCATTTCAATATAATTAACCATTAGAAATGAAAACGATTCAACTGAATTAATAAGAATATATTGGGTAGGCCCAACCAATATTATTATGATTAAAAATGAGATAACTAAAAATATATTTATATTACTTAGTCTTCTAATACCATTCTGAACTCCAACATATGCACTTGTCATAAAAACTAATGAGCACATAAGTATAGTGAAGATATCCAATCCAAATGTTCTGTCTATTTGAAAAATTTCAGATATTACCGATGATATCAATGGAAATGATAAGCCTAGTCCAACACCAGCTCCACAGATAATTGCACCGATAAATAAAACATCTAATAAAAATTTATAAAGATAATTTTGTGCACCTAATATCCCTGAAAATGATAAATTTGTATCAGGCCTTAATGTTAATGCAATACCAAATGCAACAACTGGTAAACAATATATTGACCATGCAGAAAAACCCCAATGATATAAAGGATATGCTCTTGAATATAGAAGAACGTCATCTTTGGTAAGCAAAGGATCATCTTTCAAAATATTATAGTATTCCATCCATTCGACTGTAGACCAATACAAAAGTGTTGCTCCAATACCAGCTGCAAATAGCATGCAACTCCATGACAGCATTGAATATGTTGGTTTATTCGATAGTTGAACTTTAAAATTCCCATATTTAGATAAACCTAAAATTAATAGGAATATTAATAACCCAAAGCTTCCATACATGAATACGCTTTCAAACATCGCAGAAAGGTAGCCATAAACATCTGAAAGAATCTTGGATGTATTTTGAGGGTCAATCAATACGAATATTGATAACACCACTGATAATAAAAT
>CACDUZ010000020.1 GCA_902556105.1 uncultured SAR86 cluster bacterium | reverse complement strand
AATAATTCTTTAGCAAGGAGATCATGTCAAACGAGTCTTGATTTTATTTTGAATATTTTGGTAAGGCTGATCGCTCCTATACTTTCTTATACAGCAGAAGAACTTTGGCAAACAAGCAACAGATTGAATACCCAGGAGGAATCTGTTTTTCTCTCAAATTTTGATGTATCTGAAATAAATTTTGATTCTAATATCAACCAATCAGAATGGAAAAGAATTTTTGAAATTAAGGATGCCGTCAATCAATCGATAGAAGAAATGAGAAATGAAAATAAAATTAAAGGATCACTTGATTCAGTTGTAGATATCCAAGCTACTTCAAATGATCTAAATGTCCTTAAAAAGCTGGGCGATGAACTTCATTTTTTATTTATTTCTTCAGAAGCAAATGTCAATGAGGGAAAAAATTTTAAAATTAAAGTTAGTTCTTCAAAAAATACAAAATGTGTTAGATGTTGGCATAGGTGTTCATCAGTAGGATCTTGCAAAGAACATCCTGAATTATGCAATAGATGTATTGAAAATATAGACAATAATGGTGAGCAAAGAAGTTTTGTATAAATTTAGATTTATTATTCTGATATTAAGTCTTATAGCCATTGATTTGTTTTCCAAAAATCTGGCAGTAATTTATTTAATATACGGCCAAACAGAACCAACAATTTTTCCCTTTATAGATTTTTTTGTTAATTTATAATTCAGGAATAGCTTTTGGAATATTTAATAGTGAAGATTCTTTAAACTCACAGATATTATTATTAATAACTTTAGCAATCTCTTTTTATCTTATCTGGATGATAGCTAGTGAGGATATGATAAAGAAAAAATATGCATTATCTATAATAACAGCAGGAGCCTATGGAAATATCATTGATAGAGCAATTGATAATAAGGTGACTGATTTTCTTCATCTAGAGGTATTAAATTTTTCTTTTTTTATCTTTAATTTTGCAGATGCTTTTATAACTGTTGGCGCAATATTGCTTATATACTTTGAATTAATATATAAATCTAATAATGAATAAAGAAATCAAATTAGCAAATCCAAGAGGCTTCTGTGCTGGAGTTGATAGGGCAATTGATATAGTTAACAGAGCTCTTGAAATATATGGACCACCTGTCTATGTAAAACATGAAGTTGTTCATAACAAAGTTGTTGTAAACGATTTGAAGAATAGAGGTGCAGTATTTGTAGAGGAAATAGATGAAATACCCGATGATTCTCTTGTTATATTTAGTGCTCATGGAGTATCTAGTGAAGTTGAGGAAACTACTAAAGCAAGAGACCTAAATTTCTTTGATGCAACTTGTCCTTTGGTAACGAAAGTTCACATGGAAGTTAGAAAACATGCAAAAGCGAACAAAGACATTATATTGATTGGTCATGAAGGTCATCCTGAAGTCGAAGGAACAATGGGTAGGCATATTAATTCAGATAATAGTTCAATTTATTTAGTTCAAGATGAAAAAGAAGCAGAACAAATATATATCAAAAATGAAAATGAATTAGCATTAGTGACACAAACTACTCTAAGTGTTGACGAGACAAAATCTATCATAGAAATTCTTAGAAAAAGATTTCCAGGAATACAAGTACCTAAAAAAGATGATATATGTTACGCAACACAAAATAGGCAAGATGCTGTAAAGCAACTTGCTCTTGAATCAGACTTTATGATAGTTGTAGGATCAAAAAATAGCTCAAATTCCAATAGGTTAAAAGAGTTAAGTGAGAAGTGTGGATGCAAATCAATACTAATTGATGAATTCTCAGATTTAAATTTAAAAGACCTTAATAATTGCTCCAATATTTCAATCACAGCAGGAGCCTCAGCTCCAGAATCAAAGGTAATGGAGATTGCTAAGTCACTCGAAAAACACTTTAATGCTAAGCTAATTGAGAATGGTGAGGATAATGAAAATATTTTCTTTAAATTACCTCCAGGATTGAGATAGATGGAGGTAGAGAACCATATTTTTAAAAATGTTAGATTCCTCCAGTCCCCAAATTATAATGATAGACCCGACAAAGAAAAGATAAGCCTATTAATAATACATTGCATTAGTTTGCCTGAAGGGAGCTATGAAGGAAGCAATGTAGAGGATTTTTTCTTAAATAAATTATCAATTTCTGATCATAACTCATTTGATGAAATAAAAGATCTTAAGGTTTCATCTCATCTTTACATCAAAAGAAATGGAGAGTTAGTTCAATTTGTTCCATTTAACAAAAGGGCATGGCATGCAGGCGAGTCGACTTATAAAGGCGTTTCGGACTGTAATAATTATTCAATTGGAATTGAGCTGGAAGGAACAGATGATGATTTGTATACAGATGATCAATACGATACTTTAATTGAAGCCACAAAAGGTGTTATTAAAAACTACCCATTAATTAACAAAGACTCCATTGTTGGTCATTCAGATGTTTCTCCTGGAAGAAAAACAGACCCAGGAAGCAAGCTTGATTGGGGCAGATTTTTAGAGGCATTATGATTAAAGGGAATACAGTCAAAATAATTTCATTTACAGGTTATGGATTTGCTTCTGGTTTGCCTTATGTTCTTATTTTTATTACTTTAACTGCTTGGTTAAGAGATGTTGGTATTGACTTAAGCTTGATTGGTTTTATTAGCTGGATAATGCTGACTTACTCCTTAAAGTTTCTGTGGGCTCCTTTTGTAGATAGATCACCAACAAAACTATTTAAAAGATTTGGGCATAGAAGAAGTTGGATCATTACAATGCAACTTCAAATAATCATATCTTTAATTGTTCTATCATTTATCAATCCAACAACAGATTTCATAATTTTTGCAATATTCGCTTTTAATGTTGCCTTAGCAGGCTCAATTCAAGATATTGCAATAGATGCCTACAGAATTGAAAGCGCTAAATTAGAAGATCAGGGAAATCTGGCTGCTGGTTATCAGTTTGGCTATAGAATTGCTATTCTTGTTGGTTCTTCTTTCGCATTAATTTTTGCTGAAAATTTCTCTTGGTCATTAGCATATCAACTAATGGCAATGCTGATGGGCATAAATCTATTTCTATCTATATATCTTTCCTCAGAAAAACAAAACCCAAATCTTATTAAACTTAACTATCAACAGTCTTTGATAGAACCCATTAAAGATTTTTTTAAACGATTTGGCATAAAAATGGCATCAATACTTTTGTTAATAGTTTCTACTTATAGATTAACTGATATTGTAATGGGCCCAATGGCTAATCCTTTTTATATTGATATGGGATATTCATTATCTGAAATTGGTTATGTAGTTAAAGTAGTTGCTTTAATAGGAACGATCATAGGTGTTTTTGCGGGAGGAGTGCTAATTAAGAAAATTGGATTATATAAATCTCTTCTTTTTGGCGCTTTTTTAGTAATGTTTACGAATTTATTGTTTTCATATGCTGCTATAAATGATAAAAATATTCTTCTGCTAGCTTCTATAGTTGCATCTGATAGTCTTGCAGCTGGAGTTGTTGGAACTGTTAATATTACTTTTTTAACTAGTTTGGTTTCACCAAAATATACTGGATTTCAATATGCATTATTAACCTCTATGATGGCGTTTTTAGGAAAGGTTTTTGGTGGTTTTTCTGGTGTTTTCGTTGAAAGTTTTCAAAGCTTATATGGTTTTTCATATGGATGGATGAGCTTTTATATCTTTACCTCACTATTAGCTGTACCGGCAATTATATTAATTTATCAAAACAAAGGTTTTTTTAATGCAAAAGCTTCCTATAGTTAGAGGTATATTTTATTTTTCACTTTTGATTGTATTTTTTCTTAGCGTGGTTAATGCTAACGATATTCCTAGATTTAATGCTTTATCATTTATTTCAGATAAATTTATACACTTCTTAATATATTTTTATTTGGCATATGTTGGTCTCTTATGCAAATTTAGAATACCTGACTATTTAGTAGTTTTTATTATCTTTATATTTGGTTTGTTTATTGAGATCATCCATTTTTATCATCCTTACAGATTTTTTGAATATTTTGACTTACTTGCAAACCTAATTGGGGTTACAATTGCGCTTCTCGTAGGTAGATTAAAAAATTAATTTAACCTATTGATTTATTATTTTTAGCCCATAGTTATTGGTTAAGATAAATTTTAGTTATTTATTACGGAGAGATGAATGAAATTAAGACCCTTACATGACAATGTTCTTATTAAAAGAACTGAAGAAGAGGAAACATCATCTGGAGGCATTATTCTTTCAGGTTCTGCTAAAGAAAAGCCATCACAAGGCGAAGTTGTTGCAGTTGGACCAGGTAAAGTTTCTGAATCAGGTGACTCAACACCTGTTAATGTATCCGTTGGTGATACTGTAATTTTTGGCCAATATGGCGGAAATGAAATTAAATTAGATGGCGATGAATATCTCATTTTAAGTGAAAGAGATATTTTCGGTGTTGTTGAATAAATTTTTTTAATTGGGAGATAAAATATGTCAGCTAAAGATGTAAAGTTCGGAGATAACGCAAGATCGCAGATGCTTGATGGTGTTAACACACTTGCTAATGCAGTTAAGGTTACACTTGGACCAAAAGGTAGAAATGTTGTTTTAGACAAATCATTTGGTGCACCTACTGTTACCAAAGATGGAGTTTCAGTTGCTAAAGAAATTGAGCTTGAAAACAAATTTGAAAATATGGGAGCACAAATGCTTAAGCAGGTTGCTTCTCAGACTTCAGATGAGGCAGGAGATGGAACTACTACGGCAACTGTATTAGCTCAATCTATTGTTAATGAAGGAAACAAAGCTGTTGCTGCTGGAATGAATCCAATGGATCTTAAAAGAGGAATAGATAAGGCAGTATCAAGTGCAGTGGAATTTGTTAAAGGACTAAGCGTTCCTTGTACAGATGATAAAGCAATTGCCCAAGTTGGAACTATTTCAGCTAACGGAGATACAGCTGTTGGTGAGATTATTGCAGAAGCTATGGAAAAAGTTGGAAAAGAAGGTGTTATTACTGTTGAAGAAGGTAGTGGTATTGAAAATGAATTAGATGTTGTAGAAGGTATGCAATTTGATAGAGGGTATTTATCACCATATTTTATAACCAATCAAGATAATATGACTGTTGAATTGGATTCACCATATATTTTAATGTTTGATAAAAAGATATCAAACATTAGAGATTTATTACCATTGCTTGAATCAGTAGCAAAAGCTGGAAAACCTTTATTGATCATTGCTGAAGATATTGAGGGTGAAGCACTAGCAACTTTGGTTGTAAATAACTTAAGAGGAATTGTTAAAGCAGCAGCCTGTAAAGCGCCTGGTTTTGGTGATAGAAGAAAGGCAATGTTAGAAGACATAGCAATTTTAACTGGTGGTACAGTCATTTCAGAAGAAGTTGGATTAACTTTAGAAGGAGCATCTGTAGATGATCTAGGTACCTCTAAAAGAGTCGTATTAAATAAAGATAATGCAACAATTATTGATGGTGCTGGCGATGAGAATGCTATCGCAACAAGAGTAAATCAAATTAGAGCTCAAGTTGAAGAAACATCTTCTGATTATGATAAAGAAAAGCTTCAAGAAAGAGTTGCTAAATTAGCAGGCGGTGTTGCAGTTATTAAAGTTGGCGCTGGATCTGAAGTTGAAATGAAAGAGAAAAAAGCTCGAGTTGAGGATGCTCTTCATTCTACTAGAGCAGCCGTTGAAGAAGGCGTTGTCCCAGGAGGAGGATCAGCTTTAATTAGATGTCTAGAAGCTGTTGGCAAACTTAAAGGTGAGAATGATGACCAAAATGTTGGTATCAATATTGCCAAAAAAGCCTTCGAAGCTCCATTAAGACAAATTGTTTCTAATGCAGGAGAAGAACCTTCAGTTATAGTTAAAAATGTAATCGATGGCAAAGACTCATATGGCTTTAACGCAGCAACAGGAGAATTTGGAGACATGATTGAAATGGGAATTCTTGATCCTGCAAAAGTTACCAGAACGGCACTTCAAGCTGCTGGTTCTGTAGCAGGTATGATGATTACAACTGAAGCTATGGTTACGGACATACCAAAAGAAGATACACCAATGCCACCAATGCCAGATATGGGAGGCATGGGCGGAATGGGCGGTATGATGTAATTCAAAAATCTTGATTAAAAGAAACGGGGATTTATCCCCGTTTTTTATTAGATTTCAATGATGATTTCCTTTAATATATATTTACACACTTTAGAGGAGTCATCATGGATTTATTAACTGATCAGGCATTTTTCAGATCGTTTCATATTCTTTTCGGAATTGCATGGATTGGGCTTTTATATTACTTTAATTTTGTTCAGACAGAGTATGTAAAAGTTGCAGATCCTGATGCAAAAGCAGATGTTATGAAAAAATTAGCTCCAAACGCACTTTGGTGGTTTAGGTGGGCTGCACTATTTACTTTTTTAACTGGCTTGATACTACTTCACCAAATAACAGCAAGAATAGGAACAGAAATTATACTTGGTGTAACTATGGGAACTCTTATGATGTTAAATGTTTGGGGTATTATATGGAGGAATCAAAAAATAGTCCTCGGCATGAAAGATGGAGATGTTGCAGTGGCCGCAGCCAAAGCTGGACTAGCATCAAGAACAAATACACTATTTTCTGTTCCAATGTTAATGTACATGGTTTATTCAGCCCATGCTCCTGGTTCTTATTTGGTTCTTAACGACTGGAGCAGTAATAGTTTAATTGTCGGACTTTTAATAATATTTGCTATTGAAGCCAATGCAATATGGGGGAAGATGATACCTGCTATTGCTAGCGTAAGAGCTGTAATAACATCATCTTTTATACTAGCAGTTATCTTTAAGCTAATTACAGATCTGTTATAAGGAAATTAAATTTTAAGGGAGCATTAGCTCCCTTTTTTTATTTTTATTTTAGATATTAAATTGTCATCCAATTCTAATATTTCAAATCGATAATTATCGATTTCGATACACAAATTAGCTTGTGGAATTTGATCAAGGTATTCTGTAATTAACCCATTAATAGTCTTAGCCCCATCTTCAGTTATTGACCAATTTTTATAATTATTAAGATCTCTTATTTTTGAATTTCCGTCAGTTAATATAGAGCCATCCTCCAACTTAATAAATTCTTTCTCCAGCTCTTCCTTGTCTCCACCAAACTTTCCTGTAATTTCTTTAAATATATCTTCTACTGAAACCAAGCCCTCAATTTCACCATATTCATCTACAACCAATCCAAGACTTTGATTGTTTGAAAGGAACTCTCTTAGCTGTTTCATTAGCAAAGTAGACTGAGAGACAAAATATGACTTTTGAAGAATATTGATCTCTTCATTATTTTTCAGACTATCCAAAAACAAATACGAGTCCTTCAAATGAAGAATCCCAATAATGTTATCTATAGAATCTTCAAATACCGGCATCCTTGTATAAGGCGTTGATTCAATAATCTTTGCTGCATTTTTATAATCATCATTAATATCGATGCCTATTATCTCTGCGGTTGGAATCATAATATCTTCGACTACTAATTCTTCCATTCCAAGAACAGAAGAAAGCATTTTTCTATATTGTTTTGGTATTAAATCTCCTGATTCATCTAATAGTGTTCTTAATTCTTCTGTATTCAAATTATCATTCGATGAAGCATCTTTAGCATCAAGGTTAAATAATTTAAGGATTTTTCTGCTTACAAAATTTGTCAAGAAAATAAGAGGCTTAAAAACATAAACAAGAATTTTTAAAATAAATGATGATCTAGTTGCAAAGCTTTCTGGTTTGATTGCTGCCATTGTTTTTGGAGTAATCTCAGAAAAAATCAATATAACAATTGTTAAAATTATTGATCCTAGTAATACGTTTCCTCCAAAATAATTTAGCATGATAATAGTTACAATCGCTGAGGCTAATATGTTAGCGAAATTATTACCTACCAAAATTGCAGACAATAATTGATCTGGTTTTTTTAGAAGCTCTAATGCTCTTTTTGCACTTGTTTTTGATTTTTTAGATAAGTTCTTTAATTTTATTTTATTAGCAGCCATCATCCCTGTTTCGGATCCAGAAAAGAATCCACTAAGAATCAATAAAAATACTAGAGTAGAGAATAAAATCAATAAAGAAGGATCTTCTTGCATTACGAGCTCAACAGGAATGAGTTCATGTAATATGCTCCAAGGACAGCACACATTGCAACAAAAAGACTTCTAGTGGCATATTTAATGGGAAAATTAAAGTACTTTATTCCCAATAATGTAATAACAAAAATCAACCATGCTATAAATGTAAAAATAGCTTTAAAAACCAAATTTGCTGAGAAAACTGACTGCATACTTAATCCAGATATTAAAGACAATGACAAAAAGAACAAACCAACGCCAAGCAAATTGAACACAATCTTATAATTCCTTTCAACAGAGAAGGGACCAATGCTAATTAATTCGCCCTTTTTAACTCTTCTAACCTGTCTTTCAAGAATAATAATTTCGTTATACGCAATAAATAGAAATAATAAGCTGAGACCTGTAACCATAAAATGAATAGTTGGCAATACAGATATAAATTCATATGTGTATAAATAAATTAAGACATACAAAAATGCAGATACACCTGTAGACAAGAATAAGGATCTCTTTTTTTTGTAAAGAATCCTAATAATATAGTAAATAACTATACTAATAGTTACTTGGGTAATAAAACTCATTAAATATAAAGATTAATTAAAACTTTGCACAATAATACTATCAATATTAGCAAGGTTAACCTAAAATACACATCTTTTTAAACAAATTTAAATATATTTAGTATGGTAATTATCAGATTGGCAAGAAGTGGGGCTAAAAAGAACCCATATTATTTTATTACAGTTGCAGATGAAAGACGTCCTAGAGACGGAGCTTTTATTGAGCGTTTAGGATTTTTTAATCCCTCAGCAAACGGCCAAGAAGAAAGATTAAGAATTGATCTAGATAAACTACAAGAATGGATTTCAAAAGGAGCTCAAGTTAGTGAAAGAGTAATTTCTTTGGTAAAGGAAGCTAAACTTACTCCTGAAGAATATCAAGCAAAAGTTGAAGCAAAAAAAGCAAAATCTGATGCTAAGAAAGCAGCCATGGCTGAAAAGTTAGCTAAAGAAGCAGAAGAAAAAGCTTCTGAAGAGGCTGCTGCAGCACCAGAAGAAGTACCTGCTGAAGAAGAAGCACCTGCTGAAGAAGAAGCACCTGCTGAAGAAGCTCCTGCTGAAGAAGAATCTGAAGAAAAAGATTCTTCAGATAATGAAGAAAAATAAATTAATCTGTATCGGATCCATTGGTAAGCCTAGGGGCTTAAAAGGTGAATTTTTTCTTAATTCTTTCTGTAATCCACCAAAAAACATTATTAGCTACACTAAATATATTAAGACAAATAATGATATCGATTTAAAGATCGAATACATAAAAGAAAATAATTTAAAATTTTTATCTAAAATCAAAGGGATTGAGGATGTTGATCAAATAAAAAAACATACGAATACCATGTTGTATATTTCATCAAACAATTTACCTGAAATTAAACAAGATGAAATCTATTGGCATGATTTAGAAGGAATGGTCGTAATAGGCCATAATAATAATGAGATATTGGGATCAGTTAAAGAATTAAATAATTTTGGTTCAAATGAATGTTTGATAATTCAACCAACAGATGACTCTGTTGATGAACAGCAAAGGTTAATACCTTTTATTAAAAAAACTTTTATACACTCCATAGATAAAAAAAATAGAGTTATAAAAGTTAATTGGCAAAGTGACTATTAAATTATGAATATTAATGTCTTGACAATATTCCCAGAGATATTTGATATTTTAAATTCTGGTGTTGTTTCTAGAGCAATAAAAAGCAAGACTCTATCTATAAACACTAAAGACATAAGAAAAAATGCTGTAAATAAGCATAATCAAGTTGATGCAAGACCATATGGCGGTGGTGAGGGTATGGTGATGATGGCAGAACCAATTATAAAAAGTTTAAGCCAAATAAATAAAAATAAAATTGGCAAGGTTATATATTTATCACCACAAGGCAAGAAACTAAATCAAAGAAAAATTGTTTCCTTGTCAAAACTAAAAAATATAACCCTAATATGCGGAAGGTATGAGGGAATTGATCAAAGGGTCATTGATAAATATGTAGATGAAGAGATTTCGGTTGGAGACTTTATTTTAAGCGGTGGAGAATATGCTGCGTTATGTTTGATAGATGCTGTATCTAGACACATACCAGGAACTTTGGGTAATAGAGATTCTTATTTAAAAGACACATTCTCAAATGGTTTATTGAAAGGAGATGTTTATTCAAAACCTGAAATTTTTGAGTCTATGAAGGTTCCAGAAGTACTACTATCTGGAAATCATAAAAAAATTGATGATTGGCGTTCTGAAAATTCATTACTTAAAACTTTTAAAAAAAGACCTGATCTATTAGATCATATAAAATTAACAAAAAAACAAAAAAAACTCTTGGAAGAATGGGCATCTAAGGCTATCCTATAGCCCTTTTTAGGCAAATATTATGAGCGATAACAAAGATAACAATAAGAAAGGTTTTTTTTCCCGTCTATTTGGGGGCTCAAACGCGTCTGTACAAACAAAAACTGAAGTAACTTCATCGGAGCAATCATCTGAAATACCCTCAATGTCTGCTCTTAATAAGATGAAAAAAGCTGATATTGTAAGTGTTGCTAAAGATAATGGCCTTGAATTAGATATCAATCTAACAAAAGCAAAATTATTAGAAGCTTGGGAGTTGCATTTCAGCTCTGAACCTTCACCCAGTGCTGTCGATGATGCTGCAGATGTAATGGCAGAGGTTGCCGCAGCTAAAGAAGCTCCCGTTGAAGAAGCAGCCGAAGAAGTTGCAGAAGAAGCTCCTGTTGAAGAGG
>CACDUZ010000019.1 GCA_902556105.1 uncultured SAR86 cluster bacterium | reverse complement strand
ACTGGTGAATGAAGTTGATAATACTGATTTTTCTTTTCTTGCAAATACTCCTAAAGAGCAAATTGAGTTAGAAAAGACTAAAATATATAAAAAGATTATTCATAACTGCAAATGAACAAAACTATATTTATAACAGGGGCAGCCAAAAGAATTGGCAAAGAAATTGCTCTTACTTTTAAAGAGCTAGGTTGGAATATTATTATTCATTACAATTCTTCTAAAAAAGATGCTGATGATCTAGCTAATGAAATTAATAAAGATAACCCTAATTCTGCTAAAACAGTTCAAGGCACCTTGATATTAAAGAAGATGTTCAAAAAATCTTGAGTGAGGTAAGTGAAACATTTCCTTCAATAGATGTTTTGGTAAATAATGCTTCTACTTTCTACCCTACTCCTATTGATGAAATTTCAGAAGATCATTGGGAGAGGCTTATTGGAAGCAACTTAAAAGGTCCATTATTTTTAATTCAGGGCCTAAAAGAGCAATTAAAATCATCTAAGGGTTCAATAATTAATATTACTGATACAAATTTATCTAAAGGCGTTCCTAATTTCTCAATATATTCAGCAGCTAAAGCAGGACTAGAGGCAATTACTAAAGGGCTAGCTAGAGAGCTTGCACCAGATATAAAAGTCAATGCTATTGCACCTGGAGCAATGCTTGAACCACCAGATGTAACATGGACAGAAGAGCAAAAAAATAAAGTTATAGAAAATATACCTCTTAATAGAATGGGTTCAGAAAAGGATATTGCTGATGCTGTCAGTTTCCTTGCTCATTCAGAGTATATTACTGGTCAGATTATAAAAGTTGATGGAGGCAGATCTTTGTAATGGAGCCACTAGATGATGCAAAATTCTCTGGCACAAAAGAAGTTGATGAAAATTTACTAATTGAAGCATCAAATTTGCAGCCATGGATTGATGAATTCGTTCCTGGAGCTGGAAAAATTAATTCTATTGAGCAGTTTAAAGGCGGTCAATCAAATCCAACATATAAGATTATTACAGAATCAAAAAGTCTTGTATTAAGAAGGAAACCTCCTGGAAAGCTTCTACCCTCTGCTCATGCTGTAGATAGAGAATATAAAGTAATTACTGCTTTATATGAAACTGATGTTCCAGTTCCAAAAACATATGGTCTTTGTGAAGATGACGATGTTGCGGGAACAGCCTTCTTTGTAATGGACTTCTTAGATGGTGATCTCTTCTGGGATCCTATGATCCCTTCTCTCTCAAATCAAGATAGAGCTGAAATATATCGTAACAAGAATAAAACTCTAGCCAAGCTTCATAGTGTTGATTATAAAAAAATAGGATTGGAAGACTATGGTAAGCCTGGAAATTATGTAGCAAGACAGGTTTCAAGATGGTCAAAACAATACAGAGCATCTGAAACTGATGATATTGAAGCTATGAATAACCTAATTGAATGGCTTCCAAAAAATATCCCCGATGATGACGAAACATCAATTGTTCATGGAGATTACCGATTAGACAATATGATCTTAAATAATAATAAGGTAATGGGTATCTTAGATTGGGAACTTTCTACATTGGGACACCCTATTGCTGATTTTAGCTATCATTGTCTATCATGGAGAACCCAAGAAGCATTCTGGGATCAATCTAAGCTCAAGGAACTTGGTATTCCTAATG
Source organism: uncultured SAR86 cluster bacterium (assembly GCA_902556105.1). Classification (GTDB taxonomy): domain Bacteria; phylum Pseudomonadota; class Gammaproteobacteria; order Magnimaribacterales; family D2472; genus SAR86A. The sequence goes on along the minus strand of CACDUZ010000019.1, from coordinate 9,883 downwards.
AAAGAGAGTACATGGATATGTATTGTGAGAATACTGGCAAAGATCTATCTAAGAATTGGGAATTCTATATGGCATTTAATATGTTCAAAATTGCAGGAATTTTGCAAGGAATTCTTGGCAGGGTTAGAGATGGCACAGCCTCAAGCAAGCATGCAGAAGATAGAGGGATGATGGTATATCCTTTGTCGGAAGCAGCTTGGAATACTATAAAAGAAAATTTACTTTAATTTATTTTTTTACAAAGAATAAGGTTATTCCTGATATTGAGGTAACTAAAGCAAGTATGGATAAAATTTGTAATAAAATATTGTTTATGTTGTCTCTCTCACGATAATCCATAATATGTAAAGACCACATCAAATCCCATATCCTCCATGAGTCTGACCTTATTGAGCCAATATCACCAGTCATATATCCAACATAAACATTGATATCATCTTTGGTATCGGTTTTAACTTTGTATACTGGCAGGCTTCCTCTATATTCTGCGCCTGGATAAAGTTCTGTAATCAAGCTAACCTCTAGAGGATTTAAAGTAGTTTTTTGAGCAGTAATTTTTATTGCCTCTTCCTTTGTAAGAGGCTTAATAAGATTACCATCTGGATAAGTTTTATAGGACTTTTCTCCGTACTCAATTGTTTCAATAATAGAGATCCCGAGTCTGTCAAAAATTCTGTATTCCACATTTTTTGGAAGACGGTATTGCTCTCCCCTGACTAATTCTATTTTGTTATAAGCAAAGTAAATTCCCGATATCGTCCACAATAATAGCTGAATAGATACAAATATACTTAGGTACCTATGAAGATTTCTTGTGAATTTTTTTACTTTCATTTCAACAGTTCTTTTAATGGATCAGATACGAAAGTATATTTTTCTATTTCATCACTTTCAAATAATATTTCTTCACCTTCATCGATTTGTAGCACTATATCGATATCTAATGTTCTTGCGCTAAACTTAGGAGCACTTCTGTTTCTTCCAGCAGCATCTTCAATGGATTTAAGTTTCTTATTAAGTTCATCAAAAGATTCAATGGAATCGCCGCTAATAATTGAATTTAAAAAATCATCGCCTTCAAAGCCCTCAGCTTTAGTTCTGTAAATTGAAGATGATTTTGTATTAGTAAGAATTTTATTTAATTCTTTTTCTGCGAAATCTAAATTCTTTTCAGCTTCTATGTTGCTTCCGAGTGATAAAAAATATTTCATTATCTATGAATGATCAATCCAACGTCTTTGGAACCTCTTAGAGCGCCAGGCTTGGAGACTCTTAGCTTGATTGATTCAACTTTAAATTCATCCTTCACCAATGATGCTATTCCTTCAGCAAGAGATTCTTGCAGTTGAAAGGAGGATTCTTCTACAAACTTTATAACAGCCTTACAAATAGCTTTGTAATCAATGGAGTCTTCTATTGAGTCTGTTTTAGCAGCCTTCTTACAGTCAAATGGAAATTCTAAATCAATACTTACTTCTTGCTTAACTTTTCGTTCCCAATCAAAAATACCTATGATTGTTTTTACTCTTAAATCTTTTATATAAATTATATCTTTCATGGTTTTAATTCATTAAGCGGCCATCTTGCTCTAACTTTAGATTTTATATTTTTTTTTTTGGAGGAGTCATCATTGAGCCCACAAAAGCAATCATGGCTGCATTATCTCCACAATATTTTAAATCAGGATAATAAACTTTGATATTAAGTATACCCTCAAGATTTTTAAATTCTTCTCTTATGTATTTATTTGCAGCAACTCCTCCTGCAACAATAACATCTGAGTGATTAGTTTGTTCTACAGTTTTTTTAATCTTTGCTATCAAGACATCGGTTACGGCTTTTTGAAATGAGGCGGCAATATCAGCTTTTATGTCTTCATTAAGATCTTCTATTTTTTGAATCGTATAAAGGACTGCTGTTTTTAAACCACTAAGACTCATATCTAAATTATCACTATGAATCATTGGTCTTGGGAAGTCATAAGCCTTTGGATTTCCATTTAAAGCTATTTTTTCAATATGTGGTCCTCCTGGATATGGAAGTCCTAACAACTTAGCAACTTTATCAAATGCTTCACCTACTGCATCATCTTGAGATTGACCCAAAATTTCATAATCAGCCTTTGCTTTAACATCTACTATCATGCTGTGGCCACCAGAAACAAGTAAACATATAAATGGCATAGAGATTTCAGGAAATTCCATCATAGGAGACATTAAATGACCTTCCAAATGATTAATTGGAATAAGTGGTATATCTAATGCTGTGGATAGGCCTTGTGCAAAGCTTTCACCTATTAAAAGTGCACCAAGGAGTCCAGGTCCAGATGTGTAAGCTATTTGATCAATGCTGCTGATTGAAGTTTTTCCGAGTGCATCTTTGAGCACATCAACGATCTTGAGACAGTGATCTCGTGATGCTAATTCTGGCACAACACCACCGTATTCAGCATGCATTTTCATTTGACTATGAATAGATTCACCTACGATTCCCTCTTTAGAATCATAGACAGCTATAGCTGTTTCATCACATGAAGTTTCAATTCCTAAAGTTTTCATAAAATGTTTTGCAAAAATGTTAATAAAAGCCTAAACTACGCGACACATTATGCCTTCAATTATAATAAAAGAAACAGAACATTTTGATATTGGTTTGAGAAAATTCAAACGTGCATGCGAGAAAGCTGCAATAGTTCCTGAAATTAGAGCTAGAGAGTTTTACGAAAAACCAACTGAAAAAAGAAAACGCTTAATGGCAGCCGCTGTTAAAAGAGCCAGAAAAACTAATAGGAAATTTTCATTCCCAAGATCAAGATCTAGATAGTTTTGGCACTAATATCTGATATAAAAAAGCGACCTCAAGCAAGCAATGCTTGATAAACAAGATTTAGTTAGGGATACCATTAGGATGTTTCTATCTGAAGTGCAGCGCTTTGAAATAGATAATAAAGAAGGTGTCGATGATGCCAAGGCATTGCAGATTATCAATAAAATGATTAAACAAAGAAATGACTCTATCTCTCAATTTAGAGACGGTGGAAGAGATGATCTAGCCGAGAAAGAACAAAAAGAAGTTGATATTCTTTCTAAATATAAACCACAACAATTAAGTGAAGAGGAAATTACTTCAAAAGTAGTTGAAGCAATAAAAGAGTCTGGTGCGGATTCAATGCAGGATATAGGTAAAGTCATGGGACTATTAAAATCATCTTTGGCTGGGTCAGCTGATATGGGAATAGTCAGTAAGATTGTTAAAGAACAGCTAGCTTAATCTTATAAAAATATGGAAAGAAACGAGGGCCGTAATCACAATCAACTCAGAGATATTACCATTGAGCCAAATGTAAATATTCATGCAGAAGGTTCAGTTCTAATTTCATTTGGTAATACAAAAGTCATTTGTAATGCATCAATAGAAAATAACGTGCCAAGATGGATGAAAAATTCCAATGAAGGCTGGGTCACAGGTGAGTATGGCATGCTGCCTAGGTCTACTAATGAGCGAATGGGTCGAGAAGCTGCAAGAGGCAAGCAAAGTGGAAGAACTCAAGAAATTCAGAGGCTGATTGGCAGATCTTTGCGACAAGCAGTTGATCTTAAGTATCTTAAAGGAAAAACCATAAATATTGATTGTGATGTAATCCAAGCAGATGGTGGAACAAGAACTGCATCTATTACCGGGGGCTGTGTTGCACTCTTTTTAGCTATTAAAAATCACCATGATGATCAAAGAGCAATGAAGTCATTTGTTGCGGCAGTTTCTCTTGGCATAAAAGAAAATAAAGTACTTCTTGACCTTAACTATGATGAAGATAGTTCAGCTGACACTGATCTAAATATCGTGATGAATGATAAAGATGAATTAATAGAAATTCAGGGTACTGCCGAAGATGCGCCTTTTTCAAAGACTGAACTTAGTGATATGCTTGAGCTTGGTAGCTCAGCTATTAATGAAATTATTAAAAAACAGAAAGCTTGTATTGAATAAGTGAAAGATTATCAGAAATCATTCTTAAATTTAGCATTAGAATCAGAATCACTCCAATTTGGAAATTTTACACTTAAGTCTGGAAGATCTAGTCCATACTTTTTTAACGCAGCAAATATGCTTGGCGAATGCAGTCTATATGAATTAGCTAAGTGTTATGTTGATGCTCTTAGCGATAAAAATCTTAATTTTGATTGCATCTATGGTCCTGCATATAAGGGAATATTTCTTGGTTCTATCGTAGCAACCTTGCTAAGTGAAAAAGGTAAAGATTACCCTTTATCATTTAATAGAAAGGAAGAAAAAGATCACGGCGAAGGCGGTAACATCATTGGAAAAATGCCTAAAGGAAAAGTATTAATTATTGACGATGTTCTTTCTGCGGGAACTGCGGGAAGAGAATCGATTGAGTCAATTATTAGTATTGGTGCAACTCCTTCATCTTTTATAGTGGGTTTAGATAGGCAGGAAAAGGGGCGATCAGAAATGTCTTCGAGTAATGAGTTAGAAAAAGATTTTGGGATTAAGGTCGAATCTATAGTCAATTTAGATACGCTTATTACATTTGTTGAAGCTGATTCATCATACACAAAACATTTATCTGAATTAAATAAATACAGAGATAATTGGGGGGCTTAGATGTTTTCTGGAATTGTTCAAGGTACTGGTAAAGTTTCAAAAGTAATTTCTAATAAAGATCATATCTCGCTTGAAATTAGTGCTCCAAAAAATTTTAATAAAGGCTTGAAGAAAGGTGCCAGTATTTCAGTTGATGGTGTTTGTCTGACTTCAGTTGACAAGGGAATTAATAAATTAAGGTTTGATGTGATTGAAGAAACAATTGCTAGAACAAATTTGAAAGAAATAGAAAAGGGTTCGATTGTTAATTTAGAGAGATCAATTACAGCTTCTACTGAAATTGGTGGTCATTTGATGTCAGGACATATTCATTGCACGGGTAAAATAAAAAAAATTCTTAATAAGAAATCTACTAGAGACATAATTGTCGACTTCCCTAAAAAATTTAAAGAGTATATTTTTGAAAAAGGTTATATAGGGCTAAATGGATGTAGCCTAACTCTTGGAAAAGTTAATAAAAGTTCTTTCTATCTTCATCTTATACCTGAAACTTTAATGGTTACTAACTTAGATAAATTAAATGTGGGCTCTTTGGTCAATATTGAAATTGATCAAAATACTATCTCTGTCGTAGAAACTGTTAAGAATACTTTAGCTGCTCAAAAATCTAGATAAAACAGCCATTCTAATTGCTACTCCATTTGCAACTTGTTGCCTAATTACTGAATTCTCAGAATCGTATACTGCTTCAGTTATTTCAACATAATTTACTGGGCCTGGATGCATAATAATTGCATCGCCTTTTGCAAACTCAAGTTTTTCAGAAGAAAGTTGATAAGAGCTCTTGTATGTATCTAAATCAAGGTTTAAATCTTGATCAAATCTTTCATACTGAATTCGTAATGTCATTACCACATCGGCATCCTGAAGTGCTTTTTGCATATCTGGTTCATAACTACCAAATTTTGGATTCTGATATTTTGTGCACATTTCTGGGTGCCCGCTAAATATAAGAGAATCAATATCAAAGTTAGAAATACCTTCCAAAAATGAAGAAGTTACTCTGGAGTGATCTAGGTCACCAACAATTACAATTTTCAATCCATCAAGTGAGTTCTTGTGATCAATTATTGTTTTAAGATCTATAAGAGCTTGTGTTGGATGTGATATGGATCCCTCACCAGCATTAATAAATGTCATTGAGGGCAGATAATCAGCTAAATCCTTGATAACTGATTCTGGGTGTCTTAAAACGCATAAATCAACCCCCATAAGATGAAGAGCATCAACCGTTTCAAGTATAGATTCGCCTTTTTGAATGGAGGAATTATCGATATTAAAATCTATTACAGAACATCCCAAATTATTTGCCGCGATTGCAAACGATGATTTTGTTCGTGTGCTTGGCTCACAGAAAACATTAGCAATTGTTTTATCAGGAAATAGGTCTTCTTTTCTAAAATTACCCTCATCATCTATAAAGTTATTTGAAAACTCAATTAAGTCGATAATCTCATCTTTAGAAAGATCATTAATAGATAAAAGATTCTTAGCCATTAGTCGATACTATGGCCTCAATTTCAACGTTAACTCCTAATGGGAGTCCTGATATTTCAACGGTTGCCCTTGCTGGATATGGTTCTGAAAAATGTTTCTTCATTACTTCATTTACTGTTGCGAAATTACCAAGATCAGTTAAAAAAATTGTTATCTTTACAATATCCTCCATGCCATGACCTGCTGCCTCACAGATACTTTTTATATTTTGTAACACTTGATTTGCTTCGTCCTCAATAGATCCTGAGACAAGATCTCCAGTTTCTGGATTCAAAGGTATCTGCCCAGAAATAAACATTAATCCTCCTGCTTTTACAGCCTGAGAATATGGGCCTATGGCTTGCGGTGCATTTTCTGTTGAAATTATTTCTTTTGACATTTCATTTATCTCCTTTGAAAAAATTAATGTTGATAATAACGGGATTGTACATAAAAAAAGAAATTGTTTTTTACTATTTCTCATTTATATTTCGTTTGCAACTTTTTGTAAATTTTGTTGCTCTAATTTTTTGCATAATTGCTTTTAGCTCATCCTTATCTTTCACTTCAATTTGAATCTCAAAGCCAGCAAAATTTTTATCTATTTTCTTTGTATTAACAAAGCCAATGTTAATACCAAATCTTGCAAAAACAGACCCAAGATCAGATAAGACTCCTACTTTGTCTTCAGTGCTTATATCAATTCGTGCTTTATAGATATGATTCTTTTTATTTTCTCCCCAAATTGCGGGCATATATCTTGGATCTTTTTTTATGAAAGGGGTTACCTGTTTACACCTTTCGTGATGAATAACCATTCCTCTTTCTGTATCAGAGTGTGCAATAACCTTTTCTCCATATACAGGCAAGCAACATCTAGCAAATCTAACTGTTACACTTTCAATTTTATTGTCAAGAATCAATACAGGCTTAACATCTTTGATGCCTTCTCTTATTTGTAAACCAGAATTAAATCGTTCTGCAATAATACTTCCAGTTCTCTTACCAAGGCCAAGCTCTGTTAGCAATTTATTTAATGAGCTGACACCAATTGAATTGAGAATCTTTTTAAGAGAGCTGCCTCTATATTCTGATAGGCTAGAGCCCCCTCTTTTTAACTCAGTTTCTAACATTACTTTTCCTGCTTTTCTTGCATCAGAAGTTTTCTGTTTCCTTAATTTGGCTCTTATATATGTTCTTGCTTTACTTGTTACAACATAGTTTAACCAAGCAGGATCAGCCTCTGAATTATTTTTTGAGGTAATAATTTCAACGGTCTGGCCTGTCTCTAATTCAATGTTTAAGGGAACTTCATTTCTGTTAACCTTGCATCCAACAATCGTATTTCCAAGATCGCTATGAACCTCATAGGCAAAATCTATTGGGGTCGATCCTTTTCTTAAGGCATAGACATCTCCCTTTGGTGAAAATAAAAATACTTCGTTAGAGTCTAGGTCAGTCTTAATTGACTGAGTAAACTCAGAGGGATCATTTGAGTTTTTCTGGAGATCGGCAATCCCGCTCAACCATCTTGACGCTCTAAGTTCGGATCCTTTACTTTTTTCTTTTGTCTTATACTGCCAGTGCGCAGCAATTCCGAAGCTAGCTATTTCTGACATATTTCTTGTTTGTATCTGGACTTCAATTGGAAAAGCATTAAGGGCTAAAAGACTTGTATGAAGTGCTTGATATCCATTACTTTTTGGGATTGCAATGTAGTCTTTAAATCTATTTTCAATTGGTGAGAAATAATTGTGAATTATTCCAAGTGATCTGTAACAATCGTCAACTGAATCAACAAGTATCCTAAATCCATATACATCTAAGATTTCTGAAAATGGCTTATGTTTTGATTTTATTTTTCTATAAATACTGTAAATATTTTTTTCTCTTCCCTTCACGCCCACATCTTCGATACCATTCGATTTAAGGCGTCGTTTAAGCTCCTTACGAATCTTTGTTACTATTCTTTTTCTTCCTCCACTAGATTTATTTATTGCAGTTTCAAGCATTGACGCCCTTAGTGGATGAATACATCTAAATGCCAGATCCTCTAGCTCTGCTCTTATATCTTGCATGCCTATTCGCAATGCTAAAGGCCCATAAAGCTCAATCGTTTCTTTTGATTTTTGTATTTGTTTAAATCTTGGTAAGTGCTCTATCGTTCTCATGTTATGAAGACGATCACAGATTTTAACTAATAATACTCTTACATCTTTTGACATTGCTAGCATCATCTTTTGAAGGTTATTAGCATCCACGTCAGTTTTGCTTGTCATATCTAATTTACTTAATTTGCTCACACCATCAACTATTTCGGCTACATCATTTCCGAATAATGTTTCTAAGTTACTTTTATTAACATCGCAATCTTCTAGAACATCATGCATCAAAGCTGCGCAAATTGAGTCAGGATCCATTTTTAATCCCAGAAGGACGCTTGCAACCTCTAAAGGATGAGTAATATATTTTGAGCCATCATGTCTTTCTTGGCCTTCATGAGCATAAAAAGCAACTGAGTATGCTTTTTGTATTTTTTTTATATCTTCGTTATTAAGATATGTTTTTGCAGTTTTATAAAATTTAGGCGGGAGTCTTAAAAGATGATTTGCAGAAAAATCATTAAGCAAGATGCTTGGAAGTGCATGTTCGCTCAAAATAACCCCCTATAACCATTTATCCTATATTATCGTTTTCCTGATTGGAAGGAACAGCAAATTCATCTAATAAAACATCTTCTTCAAGAGTTTTTTCAAGAGTCTCTCTATCAATTAGACCTTCTTCGATTTCTCTTAAGGCGACTAATGTAGGCTTATCATTATCCCACTCAACCAAAGGATCTCTGCTTGTTGTTGAAAGCTGTCTAGCTCTTTTTGATGCCATCAATATTAGATCAAATCTACTAGGTATGTTTTTTAAACAATCTTCTACTGTAATTCTTGCCATGTAATAATCTCCTGGGATGAGTATTCTAAGTCCAATTGACTTATTAATCCAATAAATCCTCTAATATATTAATGTTTACTTGATTATTTTCATAATGCTTTTCAAATATTATTGCTGATATATCCTTTAGTGCCTTATCAAAATCTTTATTTAGAACTATATAATCAAAAAGTTCTGCACTTTTAAGCTCAGTTTTGGCATTAGCTAACCTTTTCTTTATTACATCATCTGAATCAAGCCCTCGCGAAATAAGTCTTTTCTTAAGCTCTTCCATTGATGGAGGGATAATAAATATCGAAATAGTGTCTTTTAGAGTCTCTTTAATTTGATTAAAACCTTGAACATCAATATCCAAAATTACATTAATGCCTATTTCTAACTTTTCTTCAATAAATGATTTTAGGGTTCCATATTGATGACCATGAACTTCAGCATGCTCAATGAATGCTCCATTTTCTTTTAATTTATTAAATTCCTCATCTGAAATAAAAAAATAATCCTTACCATGAGTTTCACCCTCACGAGGTGATCTTGTTGTAGCAGAAATGGAGAGTTCATAGCTATCCTTATCTTTTTCTATCATTCCATTAATCAATGAAGACTTTCCTGCACCAGATGGTGCAGCAAAAATTATTAAATTTCCTCTATTCGACATTTTGGATCTGTTCACGCATTTCTTCTACTAACAGCTTTGCATCAAGAGCTAAGTTTTTCGAATTGGGATCATCGAGCTTTACTGAGAGAGTATTTGCTTCCCTAAAAAGCTCTTGAAGAATAAAATCAATTTTTTTTCCACTACAAGACTGTTTTTTTAATTCTTGATTCATAGATTTGG
>CACDUZ010000018.1 GCA_902556105.1 uncultured SAR86 cluster bacterium | reverse complement strand
TTTTTGCTTTTTAATAACTCTAACAGCCTTTCTTCTTAAACTAGCGAGTTTTGATTTTCTAACTCTCTCTCCTTTATTTATGTGTGCTTCTCCAAAAGGAACGTTTAATAACATTATTTAATAGTAACAAAAATAAATAAAAACTCTACAATACACATAATGAATATAGTTGAAAGCAACACCATTCAAAAAACTATCTTGGTATATCTCGAGGTTGACTCTCTTTACGAATCACAAAAATTAGAAAACGGATATGAGGAATTTAAGAGTTTAGCTCTTTCGTCAGGTCTCCTTATCAAGAATAGCTTAAAATTTTCACAGAAATCCCCAGTAATTAATACCTTCATATCAAAGGGAAAACTAGAGAAGTTAAAAGATTTAGTTTTTGAAAGTGATGTTGATCTAATTATAATCAACCATCAACTCTCTGCCTCTCAAACAAGAAATCTTGAGAAGTACCTTGATAAACGAGTAATAGATAAAACTGAATTAATTCTAGATATATTTGCAACGAGAGCAACATCACACATCGGTAAACTGCAGGTCGAACTTGCTCAATTGAATCACTTATCCACAAGACTTATTAGAGGATGGACTCACCTTGAAAGACAGAAGGGTGGTATTGGATTAAGAGGGCCTGGGGAAACTCAGCTAGAAACTGATAGAAGACTTATTGGTAAAAGAATTAAAAGGTTAAATTTAAGGTTAGAAAAATCACATAAACAAAGAGAAATAAACAGATACTCAAGAAAGAAGAGCAGAAATAAATTAGTTGCTCTTGTTGGATATACTAATGCTGGAAAAACTACTTTATTTAATAAATTAACTAAAAGCTCACAAATTGCAGAAGATAAACTTTTTGCTACGCTTGACTCAGTAACAAGAAAAAATACAAATCCAGATCATGGGCCTATCTTATTTTCTGATACTGTTGGATTTATTTCTGACTTACCAACACAGCTAATCGAATCGTTTAAGGCAACCCTAGATGAGTTGAAGTCTGCTGATATGCTACTACACATTCTTGACATTTCTGATGTAGATCATAAAACAAAGATTATAGAAGTTAATAACATTCTTGAGGAATTAGGTGTCTCAAATATCCCTCAAATTATTGTAAATAATAAATGTGATTTAATTGAAAATTCAAAAATAAAATCTTTAAAGAAAAGAAAGAAAGATCAAGTATTTATATCAGCTGAAAATGAGAATGAGTTTAAGAATTTGAGATCAGTCATTAACAAAAGATTGTTTAATGGTGTATTTAAGGGCTGGGTATCAATGGAAAATAATTTAGGTAATGTTAGATCAATATTATTTGATATGGGTTGCGTAAAAGAAGAAAAGGTATCAGAAAGTGGCAAAATGTTTGCAAATATAAGCATTGGAAATAATGAGTTAAATCAATTTATTGATATGAAAGGATTTGAACTTTGTCACGTTGAAGATATACTTTTAGAAACATCAACAACTTAATAAAAAATGAGAAAACTTAATAATCTACTAGAATCAATTGCTAAACCCTTAATACCAATAACTCCTTGGTTGCTAAGATTAGGTTTAGGTACTTCTTTTATTCTTCATGGAATAGGGAAATTTCCACTTCCTCCTGAAAAGATGGTTACTTGGTTTGAGAGTATGGGTTATATGCAACCTGAAATAGTTACTAGTCTAGTTGCACTGGGAGAGGTTGGAGCTGGAGTTGGAATAATTCTCGGAGGCCTTATAAACAATCATGTTGGCAATTTGATTACAAGACTATCAGGTGGAGCAGTTGGAGTAATCATGTTGGGTGCAATTTTTATCGCCCACTCTGATTGGCTTGTTACAAAAAAGCTTTTCATGAGCGAGCAAATATTCTTATTTCTCATAGGACTATATTTTGCAATCAAAGGAAATAAATAGTTTCCAAGATCTCCCTAAACAAGCAACTAAGTCATTAAAAAAAATATTTATCTAAAATAATATAAAAAAGTAGTTGCAAATCTAAATGAGAATCATTATCATTCTCATTCATGAAAGCTACTTTATTGGTCATTCCCCTAAAAGTGTGCAGTTTTTGGTTTTTTATTAATCAAAAATCTATAGGCGAAAATAAGTAGCTTTCATTTTTTTTAAAAATTTTAAATTTTAAGAGGATTGTTATGAATAAAATTTCAAAAAGATTTTTTGATGATATCTCCCCAATATTTTTTATTGGTATTCTTTTAGTATCATCATTTTTTGTTAACGTAAATGCTGCGGATGAAGAGGTGGTTGAATCTGTAACCATCATAGGTTCTAAAGATGATCTAAAAAACTTAGCCGGTTCAGGTGCAGTAGTTTCAAATGAAGACCTTCAAAAAGCAATGGACACTGACATTCAAAAGATTTTGACTGCTGTTCCAGGTATTTATATGAGAACTGAAGAAGGTTATGGCTTAAGACCTAACATCTCTATTAGAGGTACTGCTATTGAGAGATCAGCTAAGGTCACAGTAATGGAGGATGGCGTGCTAGTAGCTCCATCACCTTATACTTCATCTTCAGCTTATTACTTTCCAACAACTGGAAGAATACATGCTGTTGAGGTATTAAAAGGACCTGCAGTTGTATCTCAAGGGCCTCAGACTATTGGTGGTGCAATCAATTTAATTAGTACACCTATACCAGAAGTAAATTCAGGTAAATTTGTTCAAGAAATTGGTCAAAATGGTATGGCAAGAACTCATGCATATTACGGTGCTAGTCAAGGAAACTTTGGGGCATTAGTAGAAGTTCATGAACATTCAAGTGACGGTTTCGATTCAATTGCTAATGTAGGTGGTGATACAGGCTTTGATAAATCAGACTTAATGATCAAAGCACGATACACCTCTGGCAATCATTCATTAACTTTTAAAAGAGTTGATATAGATGAAAATTCAGACCAATCATATGTAGGTCTTACCCAGTCAAGCTTCAAATCTAATCCTAGAATGAGATATGGAGCGACTGCATATGATGAAATGATGAATGATGGAGAACAAACATCATTAACTTATGTTGGTGATTTTGATAACTTTGATGTTGTATTTACCTCTTGGCAAAATGATTATCATAGAGATTGGTTTAAAGTAAGTGATTTTAATAATGATAAAGAGCATGGAGAGCAAGACGACATAAATGAGCTCATAAGTGCAGCAAACAATGGTAGTGCAAATGCACAAGCTATTTTAGATGGTGAATTGCCTGTTGAAATAGAATACAAACATAACAACAGATATTATACGAATGAAGGGTATCAATTTACTGTTTCTTCAGAAATTGGAATACATGCTCTTACATTCGGGTATAGGGACATGGAAGATTCTGAAAGCAGAATCCAGGCTCATGAATATTCAGATCAGGGAGCTGATGGATCATTATCTCCTCTATACGGCTATGTCGGATTAAGCGGGAGTAACAATAGATTAAGAGAATCTAGTGCAACTTCTTACTATCTAGAAGATACAATGGACTTTGGAAAACTAGCTATAACAGTCGGCTTTAGATCAGAAGAATACGATCAACGTCATAGAAGATGGGGTGAAGGAGCAGGACCAAACCTTACTGCAGTTAGAATCACTAGCGTTAGAGATACTTTCGCTGAAAATGATCATAATACTTCAAGCTTTGGTGCTACCTATGATTTAAGTGATACAACAACTTTAGTTGCTGGATTTCATGAAGGAATGACTCCAATGTTTGGAGCTGACCCAGAGGAAGCAGACAACATGGAGCTTGGTGTAAGATATTCAGAGGGCACTACAAATATTGAAGCATTCTACTTTGCAAGTGATTACTCAAGATTAGCTGCTGAATGTACTTTAGTTAGTGGCGCATCATGTGATGCAGATGAATCTGCAGTCTTTAGTGGTGGTGAAGCTGAAGTATCGGGTCTTGAGTTTAGCGGATCTTGGATGTTACAAGGCGACAATGGCGTTATGTATCCAATTTCAGTCAATTACACAAGTACTGATGCAACATTTAAAAATAGCTCCGACAGTGATTACTTCGGAACTGTTGCGGCTGGAGATGATCTTCCATACATACCTGATTCACAAAGCTCTATTATTGTAGGCTTTATAAATGATAACGGTTTAAGTGGTAATGCAAGACTTGTGAATGTTGGAAGCTCGTGTTCACTTGCTGCTTGCGGAACTTATAATGAAATAGAAGAATCCAGTTATCTAGATTTAAATCTTAGAAAAGCTTTAAATGATTCAATGAGTGTTTATCTAATAGTTGAAAATACACTTGATAGCGAAGATTTAATTTCAAGAGCACCTTCAGAAGGAGCGAGATCACAAAAACCAAGAACAATGAAAGTTGGTTTTTCCTATAATTTCTAAGTAAGATTCGGGAGAGGGGTGCAGTACATACCCCTGAGAACTAAAGGGGCAATTTATTGCCCCTTTTTTTTAATATAAAGTAAAATGGCATTATGAAAAATTATTTGAAATATGACGATGTTAAGATTTTTAAATATGATAATTTAATTCTTGCCGTTATATACACCATTGGCCACATATTTGTGGCAATGGCTTGTAATAGAATAATAACTGGTGCAACTTTAGATATGGCAGCCGTAGATGCCTTTGTAGAGCCTGTTATTAATGGTTTTTGGTTTTATTTTCTTCTTGTCTTTCTAAAAAGTAAAATTATTATCAGTATAGATTCTAATAAAATAAAATTTTTAAATAGTGATAAAGTCGGAATATATTTAGCTGTAATTTATACTTTTGGTCATATTTTAATTGCAATGACTTGCAATAGATTATTGACTGGAGCACCATTAAACCTTGCAGCAATAGATGCACTTGTTGAGCCAATAATAAATGGATTTTGGTTTTATCTGTTATTTGAGATAGTTAATCAATATAAAGCTAATATTCATTCAGGGGCAGCTAAGAGTAGTAAAAATCCTGCAAATTCGAATCTAACACCTTCTAAATTAGCTCCAATAAATAATAAAAAGAAAGAAGATTAAATAGACAAAAAATTCTTCATTAAAGTACAATATTGCAACTTAATGTGGGGCTATAGCTCAGCTGGGAGAGCACCTGCTTTGCAAGCAGGGGGTCCGCGGTTCGATCCCGCGTAGCTCCACCATTTTTATATACTTTTAATACTTTTTTTTTAAATCATTTATAGTATATTTATACAAATAACTTTTTTTTAACGCACATTTTAGGAGCAAGTTAGATATGGCTGAAAAAGTAGAAGGAAAATGTCCTGTAATGCATGGGGCAATGACAACTCACAGTTCAAGTGGTACATCAAATAAAGATTGGTGGCCAAACCAACTAAACTTAAATATATTACATCAACATGATTCAAAATCTAACCCGATGGATGAAGGGTTTGATTACCGTGAAGAATTTGAAAAAATTGATTACGCCTCACTTAAAGAAGATCTAAATAATTTAATGACAGATTCACAAGAATGGTGGCCTGCAGATTATGGAAATTATGGCCCTTTCTTTATAAGAATGACATGGCATGCAGCAGGCACATATAGAAATACAGATGGAAGAGGTGGTGGGGGAACTGGTGCACAGCGTTTTGCTCCCTTAAATAGTTGGCCTGATAATGGAAATTTAGATAAAGCTAGAAGGCTTTTATGGCCCATCAAACAAAAGTATGGAAAACAAATTAGTTGGGCTGATTTATTAATTCTAGCTGGAAATGTTGCAATTGAATCAATGGGTGGAACTACATTTGGATATAGCGGTGGAAGACCAGACATATGGGGTCCTGAAGAAGATATTCATTGGGGTTTAGAATCAGAATGGTTGGATAATAAAAGATATAAAGGTGAGAGAGAGTTAGACAATCCTCTTGCTGCAGTTCAAATGGGTTTAATTTATGTAAATCCTCAAGGGCCAGATGGAAATCCAGATCCTTTAGCAAGTGCTCATGACATAAGAGAAACATTTGGAAGGATGGCGATGAACGATGAAGAAACTGTTGCGCTTGTTGCTGGAGGACATACATTTGGTAAGTCTCATGGTGCTGGTCCTGAAGAGAACGTTCAAACAGAACCAGAAGGCGCGCCACTAGAAGAAATGGGTTTTGGATGGTCTAGTACATATGGTTCTGGAGTTGGAAGCGATACCATTACAAGTGGTATTGAAGGTGCTTGGACTGCTAATCCTACTCAATGGGATAATGGATATTTTGATTTATTATTTGGATATGAATGGGAGTTAACAAAAAGTCCAGCTGGTGCTCATATTTGGCATGCTGTTGGTCAGACAGAAGAAGATATGGCTCCTGATGCTGAAGATGCAACAAAAAAAAGTACCAACTATGATGACTACTGCCGACATGGCTTTAAGAATGGATCCTAGTTATAACAAAATCTCTAAAAAGTTTCATGAAGATCCCGAATATTTTGCTGATGCTTTTGCAAGAGCTTGGTTTAAACTTCTTCACAGAGATATGGGGCCAAAAACAAGATATATGGGTCCAGAAATTCCTGAAGAGGAGTTAATTTGGCAAGATCCTGTTCCTGCTGGTAGCAGTGACTATGATATAGAAAAAGTTAAACAAATGATTTCTGAATCTGGTTTGTCAATTCAAGAAATGATTGAAACTGCCTGGGCAAGTGCTTCAACATACAGAGGCTCAGACATGCGAGGTGGTGCAAATGGATCAAGAATTAGATTAGCTCCTCAAAAAGATTGGGAAGCTAATAATCCAAGTCAGTTAAGCAAAATACTTGATACATATGAAGCTATTTCTACCAAAACAGGAGCATCGATTGCTGATGTTATTGTGCTAGCTGGAAATGTAGCTATTGAAATGGCTTCTGGTGTTAATGTTCCTTTCACTCCTGGACGAGGTGACGCAACTCAAGATCAAACAGATATTGAATCATTTGAGGTTCTTGAACCAAAATCAGATGCATTTAGAAACTATCATGCTCAGGGTGTTAATACAGCACCAGAAGAGATTATGTTAGATAAAGCTCAACTTCTTGGGCTAACTGCTCCAGAGATGACAGTACTTATCGGTGGAATGAGATCACTTGGTATAAGCATGAATGGGTACGGAGTTTTTACTGAAGATTCTAATAAACTAAGCAATGATTACTTTAAGACTTTATTAGATATGTCTGTTCAATGGAAACCAAATGGAACTGGTAATTCTTATGAAGGTTTTGATAGATCGAGCGGAGAAAAATTAAGAACAGCATCAAGATCTGATTTAGTTTTTGGATCTAATTCTCAGTTAAGGGCTATTGTTGAGGTATATGCCGAAGATGATTCTACTGAAAAATTTGTTAAAGACTTTGTATTCGCTTGGAATAAAGTTATGAATGCAGACAGATTCGATATTCAGTAAATTATTTAGCTTTTAAAATTTTTATATTTGTTAGTGACTGGAAAAAATATATTCCGGTTACTATCAAAATATTAAGAGCAAGATGAACATTAAATAATTTTGTAGATATGAGCTCTAGATTTAATAACTCGTAATAATTTATTCCAAATAGACCAATCACTGAAAAAATTAAAATCATTTGATACATAGATCTATTTCCCTGCATCAAGTGACCGCTTAATGTTGCCAATGTTATTACAGATATCCCAAATAAAACTATTTCAAAGTATGAGTGTGATGATGCAAAAAATAAAACAGTATAAGGAACGATTGTTATAAAAAACATTTGGACAATTCCAAAGAATTTAACATCTGGACTTATTTCAGGATTAAATTTTTTATAAAAATCATTTGGATTTTTTTCTTCAATACAGTCTTCTGGCCTCCAATATGTTTTTGAATACCAAACTTTTAACTTATTCTTCCAGGATTTAGTTTTGATAGTATCTTTTATCATAATTGATAAAACTTGGAAGTTTGCCCATATAGGATTCCAGCTCCCCAAAGGAGTTGCTGTTCCATATACTGGTTTTATATCTGGTTTTTCAGCAATATAGGTACCAAACATTCTGTCCCAAATTATAAATACACCCCCATAATTTGCATCGATATACTCCTTATTTTTTGCATGGTGTATTCCATGATTCATAGGTGTTATAAATATTTTTTCTAAAAACCCTAAATGGCCAATATGTTTTGTATGCACCCAAAATTGGTAAACTAAGTTTATACCCGCAACAGTTACAAATACTTCTCCTGGAACTCCAAGCATAATCATTGGCATATAGAAAATCCATTTCCATAACCAACCTGTACTTGTTTGCCTTAAAGCTGTTGAAAGATTAAATTCCTCTCCATGATGATGAACACTATGAGTAGCCCACAAAATTTTAATTTCGTGATGCATTCTATGCATCCAATAATAGGATACGTCATATAGAAGAAATGCAACTATCCAGGTAATTGGATTTTTTACTGAAAGTAATTCTAAACTAAGGTAAGAACTTATATAAACAAATATAACGCTTTGAACACCAAGATTTAGCATCACCGGGAATCTGCTAATCATTCCAATACCAATACTAGTGAGCGTATCATTTAAGCGATATGTATTTTTACCAACATATAAGCCGTAGAAATATTCAATTACAATCAATAAAAAGAATCCTGCAATTGCAAACGTTATCACTGCTGATTTATCGGTAATTACTTCCATAATGTCTTGATTATATTAAATTTAGGTTAATTTTGCTTTTAAATATGCTAAAGCACCTAGTACATTACCATATTCTCTTTTATCTTCAAATACACCAGCAATATTTGCAAGTTTTAGTCTATCTTCTATACCAGTTCTTATAACTGTATTCAAAGAAGACCTACCTAAAAAATAGACTTTAGTTTCGTTACATAACATCGCATTGAGATAGGAAATAGTCCCTATCACTTCCCCAACCATATTTGAGATTGAAGCGGCAATATCCTCTGGTGAAGAGCTATCTAAGTCTTTAGCTTTTGCAAAATTTGAAGCTGTGATTTCAGGATGCAAAGAACCTATCTCATTTACAACATCTCCAATTAAGCAATCTAACTTGTTTCTATCACCTCTGATTGCTAATTTTTCTATCTCATCAGGATTTTTATGCCCAATTAAATATTTTGACAATCCTTGCAAAGTACCTCCACCAACTGAAATACCACCTAGGTGATTAAATTGACCTTCATTATGATAAACACAAGCCGTTCCAGTACCAGAACTAATCACAACAAATGGCTTATCCTTTAAGTTATATATTTCAATTGCCCCATATCCTATTGCATCTACTTCATTTACTTTTGTGATCTTAATATTTTTATACATATCATTTAAGTCGCTTGATTTTCCACCAGTAACAGCAATGTTTTTAATTTCATTATGTTGAATGCTTATTGTCTCGAATATCTCTTCAATAAAACTCTCATTTATTTTTTGAGAGGGAAATGTAAAGAATTTTTTCTTGGAATAACAATCAACCACAACATCTGTATTTGTAATTCCAAAGTCAAAAGCTACATTCATTAGAACTTAATTAAATTAAAAAATTATTCAGTGGAACCTTCAGCCCAGGACATGGGTATTTGTTGTTGAGGGTTAAATACTCTAATTCCATCGACAGGATATGCATTCGATGCAGCAGTTATTTCTCCTTTACTCAAATATTCACTCGGAGTTAATCTAAATACATCTAGGCCCCTAGTTATCTCAGTTCCATAAATAAAACCTTCATAATAATATGTGGACCAATATCCGCCTGTAATTAAGATATCTTCTAGTATTGGACCTCTATCAAAATACGCAATCTCTATAGGATTTAAAGAGTCAGTAAAATCCATTATAGAAATACCTCCCTGATACCAAGCTTGAACAAATATATCTTTATTTGGAACGGGAATAATAGAACCATTGTGCGCA
The DNA here is from genome assembly GCA_902556105.1 of uncultured SAR86 cluster bacterium. Classification (GTDB taxonomy): domain Bacteria; phylum Pseudomonadota; class Gammaproteobacteria; order Magnimaribacterales; family D2472; genus SAR86A. The sequence goes on along the minus strand of CACDUZ010000018.1, from coordinate 4,956 downwards.
ACACAATTTTCAGTCTCCAATTGAGGGGCAGGCATCTTGTAATGGCTTCTAAACTCTAATTTATTATCAACAATGTCATAAATTGCATCTGCTCCCCAATCCAATGGATCCCAAGCACGACATCTTGCTCTTCCTCCGCCTCCCCATTCATCTGTAAATATGACCTTTGTACCATCATTATTAAAGGTTGCTGAATGCCAATATGCAAAACCTACATCTGTTACAACATCGATTCTTTTGGGATTATATGGATCAGAGATATCAAATAATATTCCATTTCCTGAGCATGCACCCGCAGCAAGATTCGCAGATGGAAACACTGTTATATCATGACATTGATTGGTTGTATTTGTATCTTGAGTATCATCTCCATGATCTCCACCTCTCCATAGACCAGCAATATTCCCAGTTTCTAAGTCTGTGAAAACTTTTGGACTTTTTACAATTTTTGATTTTGATGGATCATTAATTGGTATTTCAATGACATCTATTGAGAAATAGGAGGAGCCACCCCCATCCCAACCAAAACAATCAGCCTTTTCTTCGTTGTCTCTGACACGCCCTGTACCTGAATTGTAAACAATTATCTTGCCCTCTTTTTTTGATGAAGATACAACAGAGTGCGTATGTGAGCCTCTGCATGTTTGAACAGCTCCTACTTGCCTTGGTTGATATAAATTAGAAATATCAAAAATTCTTATTCCTCTAAATCTTTCAGGACTCGAATCTCTATTTACTCCTTCTAAACCACAATCTATTCTGCTTCTATTTTCTTCAACTGACATAATTAAAAGATTTTCTACTATAGAAACATCGCCTTGACCTCCAGGACAAACCACTGACGAAACTAGATTTGGAATACCGTTTTCGTTAAGTTCATAGATATTAAATCCATGATAACTTCCAGCCACTAAAATATTATCTTTGAAGGCCATATCAGTGTTGGCAAAAGACAGCATTGGCGATCTTAAGGATCTAGAAATTTCTGCAGTAGTTTTATTTTCATTATCTTCAGTTAAATCTTCTGAGCCTTTTTCAGCTGGATTTTCTGGATCAAAGAAACCTGTTGGCTTTTTAAGAGATGTTACTAGCTCCATATTTAAGATAGCCTCTTCAGCAATGAATAAACCCGCTGCTAAACCAGATCTAGGGTCGTCCGATAAACCAACCAATAGAACATTCATTCTTTCTATTTCAACACCTTGATCATTTATGAGATCAGAAACAAATTCATTTAAAATTGGATCATATGCATTCCCCGGATATTTTTTTAATTCTTCAACCATTTCTAATGCACCATCATGGTGATTAATCATTAATTGTAAAAATAGCCTGTCAAAGTCGGTACTCTTAGAATTTCTTAAATCATCAAGCTGTTTTGGAGTTGCCATTCCTTCCATATTCATAGATGCGTGCATCTTATGTTCTTGATGGCTACTATTTTCAATATCTTGAAATTCATCTCTATCTTTTAGCCAGCTTTCCATAAAATTAATCTCATCTTTCTGTGAGGCATCAATTCTTTTAGCTAGATCCAGTATCGTTTTATTATTAGTTCTGATATCAGCCATCTCAGACATTAATATTGCTTGTTCGTGATGAACAATCATCCCTTGAAGAAATTTAACATCAGCATTTATATATGATGTATTTGCAATATTTGTGGCCTCAGATTCATTTAAAACTTTTGATGGGTATCCAGGAGCTCCAGGTTGAATTATTGGAGCATTCTCATTGTTGCTAGCTATTAATAAATGACTGGAGAAAACTAGAATATATAAAACTCTAGATGTCTTTATAAATAAATTATTTTTTTTCATCTTCTGATATCTCCTCTGATTCACCTTCGATAATATTTGATTCTTTTTTATTTTTACCAAACCTTAACCATAACCAGGACCATTTCATCCTTTGCGGTTGTTCAAACGATTCTATTTGTTTTTTTGATGCTCTAATCCTTAAAAGATAGAAAAAAATTCCAAAAGCAAAAATACCAAGAATTAAAATAAAAGGATTTCCAGATAACACTATCTAGATCTAAATTTAGCAAGAAGTCTTAAAATCTCTATGTAAAGCCAGATGAGAGTTGTAACTAATGCCATAGCACCAAAGTATTCCATATATTTTGGAGCGCCTCGTTCAGCTGACTGTTCAATAATATCAAAATCTAAAACAAGACTTAATGCAGCAAGGCCAACTACAAACAAAGATAATCCTATGGAGAAATTGCTTGAACCAGAAAGTATTTCTGGAGAAGTTCCAGTAACTAAGGTGTATATGAACGCACCAATATAAAATAACATAATTCCAAATATCGCAGAACATAGCATCAATACAAAATTCTGACTTGGTTTGACGAGACCAGATTTGTATAAAAATAATAATGTTGCGGCAACACAGAATGTTAAAGAAACAGCTTCTAAAACTATTCCAGGAAACATTGTTTCAAAGGTAAGAGATATAGAACCAATAAGAAAGCCTTCTCCAGCAGCAAAAATGAGCCAAGTCCTTGGAGCTAAGTAAGGTCTGGGATTGACTATAAAGCCTATAAAAGGTATCCATAGACCAAATGTAATAAAGCTTGAAACAACAGCTGCAAAGATTCCAACAAGAGTTACCAAATCAATTAATGGGCCAGAAAAATTCCAAGAAATAGTTGCAGTTGATACTAAAACGGCAAGCATTATTGCTGTTTTATTTACTGCACCATCTAAGGTCATTCTTTCAGATCCAGCAGAAGCCGAAGCATTAAATGCTGAAGATCTAATTACAGGATTTCCTGACTTCCCAAAAGTATCTAGCGCTGCATGTTTTGACATTTTTAAATTGCCTCTGGGATTTGACCGAATTTTTCTAAAGGTTTCTTCATCTCAGCCCAGTCGCATTCAAAATCATCAGGAGCTTTTTCATATTCAAGCAGCCCTAGAGCTTCAAATTTTGGCCTTACAGTATCGGTTAAAAGTCCAATTCTTGATAGATTTGGTATAACTCTTGAAAATAAGAAATTTCTAAACATAGCAAACGATGCTGTACTCATTTGAAATTCTCTTGCTTCTTCTTCTGTCATGTTTAAGAACCTTTGTTCAGATTTTGTATTTATTAGTCTTTCTCTTGAGATTACACATGCTTCATATGCAAACTGCGCTCTTTCTTCTATTTCTTCTGGTGAAAGTGTTTTAATAAATTCCTCTAAATAATTAATTCCAAAAGTTACATGCCTGGCTTCATCTCTGACCACATAATGTAAAAGTTGTTTTAGAAGAGGATCTTTTGTAATAGATTTAAGCATTTGAAAAGCAGCAAGTGCCAAACCCTCAATAATTATTTGCATTCCAATAAATTTTAAATCCCATCTCTCATCAGTAAGTATTTTATCTAGTAATAATTTCAAAGAAGGATTAATAGGGTAATGGATACCAATCTTTTCCTGAAGATACCTATTGAAAACTTCTACATGCCTAGCTTCATCAAAAGTTTGAGAAGCAGCATAAAGCTTTGCGTTGTAAGTTGGTGCACACGAAGCTAATTGGGACGCTACTAATAAAGCGCCTTGTTCTCCATGAAGAAATTGGCTCATTAATTCTGCAGTATTATGTCTATCAAATAGTATTTTTTCTTCCTCAGATAGATTTTCATAAGCTTCTAGACTTTCATGAGGAAGTTGTTCATCGGTCTCCACTAATCTTTTGTCTGCAGGGTGGGTGTAATCCCAGTTTAGATCTATAGAACCATTCCAATTGAGTTCTTTGCCTAATTCATATAATTTTTTAATACGATTATCTGAAATTGAGTAGTCCCAATTATATGAACCAGTAAGAGGGGTCTTAAATATTTCAACAACATCCTCAACATTGTTTTGAGTTAGATTAAGATCCTCATCAAAATAAATTAAATCTTCCGGAGGTCCGTTTTGCTTACGAATTTTCATAATTTTATATCTCTTTTTGTATAAATATGCGTGAATAAATATGAATCACTATTTTATAATAATTGCTAATCATTGAAAAGTTTTGTTAATTCATCAAGTAAAACTTCGCCAAGTTCTTCAGCTCTATTAATTGTAAGTGCATTCTTATAATATTTAGTTACATCATGACCAATTCCTATGGCTTGAAGTTCAATTGGACTGTCTTTTTCAATTTTTCCTATTATTTCTCTCAAATGATTATCTAAGAAATCTTCTCTGTTCGATGATAATGTACTATCGTCAACTGGCGCACCATCAGAAATGACTATTAAGATTTTTCTTTCCTCTGGTCTCTTAAGCAATCTATCATGGGACCATGCTAGAGCCTCTCCATCAACATTTTCCTTAAGCAATCCTTCTCTCAACATTGCACCAAAGTATTTTCTTGACCTTCTCCAACTATTATCAGCACTTTTATAAATAATATGCCTTATGTCATTAAGTCTGCCAGGATTAGAGCGATTACCATTTATTATCCATAATTTTTTTGAATCGCCTCCTTTCCAATGTTTAGTGGTAAATCCTAATATTTCTGTTTTAACCTGACATCTTTCAAGTGTGCTCCCAATTATGTCAGCACAAATAGCAGCCAAACTAATTGATCGTCCTCTCATCGACCCTGAGTTGTCAATCAAAAGAGTTACCACAGTATCCTTAAAATTATTTTCAGTTTCCTGTTTAAAGCTAAGCGGATAAGTTGGGTTTGCAATTATCCTATGCAATCGTGAGTTATCCAAAATACCTTCTTCTAGATTGAAATTCCAACTTGTATTTTGTTTAGCAAGCAAAAGTCTTTGCAGTCTATTTGCAAGCTTTCCTATGGTTGAAAGATGTGGCTTGATTAGGTTATCCAACTGATTTCTTAATCTTAAAGATTCATCATTTGTAACCAAATCTTTTGCTTCAATAACCTCATCAAAATTTGTAGTGTATATAGAGTAATCCTTATTAACTTCTGATTTAAATTCATTGTTAGGATAAGCAAGAGC
>CACDUZ010000017.1 GCA_902556105.1 uncultured SAR86 cluster bacterium | reverse complement strand
ATCCAGCGCATCTTGTAATTAATAAATTAGAAAATAAAGAATTCAGCTATGAAGCAACTTGGATGTATCCATATAAGAATATTGGAAGAAGAGCTGAGGTTGTATTTCCCAAAGAATGCTCAACAGAATACGGAGAATTGTATTACCAGGGGAAGTACATAAATGAAAAAATATACCTAGAATGCTCATCTTCTTTAAAAGGCCTATCAATAGAAATATTAAATCTAAGCGTTTTAACTGATGCATTGATCACCATAAATTTTAACGATGATTCATTTGAAGGCATAGTAAATGTTCAAAAAAACGTTATAGATATTCCCCAAAAAAATAAATATTATCCATTATCATATTTAAGTCTTGGTACTTCACATTTATTTGATGGACTAGATCATATTCTTTTTATATTTGGATTGCTTTTTTGTCTCTCAGGTTTACTAAATATTATTAAAACTATTACTGCTTTTACTATAGCTCATAGCATAACCTTAGGTTTAACTGTATTTCAGATTATTACTCTTCCACAAGGTACTGTAGAGGCACTTATTGCATTAACAATTGTATATCTTGCCCTAGAAATATCGCGCACGAAAGAAAAAATTAAATCTCCTTGGATCATGGCATTTAGTTTCGGTCTATTGCATGGACTTGGTTTTGCAAGTGCATTAATTGATATTGGTATTGATAATAATAAGATGCTTCTATCGTTACTATTTTTTAATATCGGAATAGAGTTAGCACAAATAGCGTTAATACCAATTCCTTTATTATTAATATATTTATCAGAAAAATATAATTACTTTGAAAAATTAAAATCAGTAGCCAGTTTAGTAATAGGTGGTTTTGGTTTCTATTGGTTTATAGACCGAGTAATTGGTATTATTCTTTAAATAATAATTACTTAATATATTAATGCTAAGTTTTTCAAAAAAAAATATATTATTAGGCGTGACTGGAGGAATTGCAGCATATAAATCTGCAGAAATAATCCGTCTTTTTAAAAAACTTGGAGCTGATGTAAGGGTTGTTATGACTGAATCAGCAAAGGAGTTTATTACACCTCTAACACTTCAAGCTATTTCTGGTAACGAGATTCATGATTCGCTTTTGAATACTGAGGCTGAAGCAGCTATGGGTCATATTGAATTAGCTAAATGGGCTGATATTATATTGATTGCACCTTGTACAGCTGAAACTATTTCAAAAATTACCCATGGAAGAGCAGATGATTTAATGGGAGCTTTAATACTTGCTTCAAAAGCGGATATTTTTATTGCTCCTGCTATGAATATGAATATGTGGTTGGACGATAGTACGCAACAAAATTATAAAACTCTTTCATCAAGAGGCATAACTTTTATAGGTCCTGCAGAAGGTGAGCAAGCATGTGGTGATATTGGCCCTGGTCGAATGGTAGAACCTGAAAACATCATTGAGTTAATAAGATCTTCATATAAAACAGGCCCTCTTAGTGGTAAAACAATAACTATTACTGCTGGTCCAACTAGGGAACAAATTGATCCTGTTAGATTTATTTCAAATAATAGTTCTGGAAAAATGGGATATTCTCTAGCTGATGCCGCAATTGAAGCAGGAGCATCTGTCAATTTAGTTAGTGGACCTGTTTCACTTGAGGCTGATAAATCTATAAATTTATATAAGATTAATTCAGCTAGTGAAATGATGAATGTAGTCATGGAGTGCATGGACAGTTCAGATATTTTTATTGGCTGTGCCGCTGTTTCAGATTACAAACCTGCAGACTACTCTGAAAATAAAATTAAAAAGAATGAAATGCCTCATTTAGAAATAGAGCTTAAAAAAAATGAAGATATATTAAAAAATGTAGCAACTAACTTTTCTTCATCATATGTAGTTGGATTTGCAGCAGAAACTTCAGATATTAATAACAATGCAATGCAAAAATTAAAATCTAAAAATTTAGATATGATTATTTCCAATGACGTCTCTGATAAATCAATAGGATTTAATGTAGATGATAATGAAGTTACTGTTATAACTTGTGATGAAAAAATTTTTCTTAAAAAAGATAAAAAGATTAGAATAGCACGTGAAATACTTAAAATAATCGCTAACAATACTAACAAATAATTATGTCTACGCCATCGGATATTAAGTCGGTCAATCTAACAACCCTAAATAAATTCAAGGAGAATTCTGAAAAATTTACTTGTTTAACTGCTTACGAATCTACTATGGCATCTGTTATAAGTGATTGTGGTGTTGATGTTATTTTAGTAGGTGATAGTTTGGGTATGGTTATTCAGGGACATGACAGCACACTTCCAGTTACTATGGATCAACTTATATATCATCTTGAGTGTGTCGTAAAAGGGAATCAAAGATCACATATTATGGCTGATATGCCTTTTATGAGCTATTCGACTGATGATTTAGGATTAGAAAATGCAAAAAGATTAATGCAAGCTGGTGCAAATTCTGTAAAGGTTGAAGGTGGAGAATGGATATCTACAATGGCAAAAGTTTTATCTGATCGAGGTATTCCGGTATGTGCACATATGGGATTAACTCCTCAAACTATAAATAGAATAGGGGGTCACAATGTTCAAGGAAGAGACCCTTCTCAAAAAGAAAAAATTATTAACGAAGCTAAGACTTTAGAAAAAGCTGGCGCTGCAATGTTACTTTTAGAATGTGTGCCTGGAGATTTAGCAAAAATTATTACTGATGAATTAAAAATACCAGTTATTGGGATTGGTGCTGGTGTTCATACAGATGGTCAGATAATGGTTGTTCATGATTTGTTGGGTATTTCATGTCTTGAAAAGCCTCCAAAATTTGTAAAAAACTTTATGGAAAACTCTGCATCAATACAAGATGCAATCAAGAATTATGTAAAAGATGTAAAGGATTTAAAATTTCCATCATCCAATCATACATTTAAATAAATTTGAAAATTTACAATTCAATCGATGAATTTAATCAGATAAAAGAAAATCTTTCTAATCTGGTTTATGTTCCAACAATGGGAAATCTGCATTATGGTCATACTTCACTTATAGATAAAGCAAAGCAATTTGATCAAGAGGTCATCGCAACAATTTATATAAACAAACTCCAGTTCAATGATAAAAATGATTATTTAAATTATCCCAAAACATTGGACAAAGATTTGGAGTTATTAAAACAATATGGCTGTGACCATTTAATTTTACCTGATGATTCTATATTAGATAATATTAAGAATATAAAAGCCCCATCAAAAGCAAATAAACTATGTGGATTAAATAGACCAGGACATTTTGATGGAGTATTAACGATATTGAATAAATTTTTTAGTATTATAAATCCAAGTATATTAATACTAGGCAAAAAAGATTATCAACAATTTGTTTTAGTAAAAGATTTCATTAAAGAAAAAAACTTAAATATTAAAACTGTTGGAGTTGAAACAATAAGAGAAAGAAATGGATTGGCTTATTCCTCTAGAAATACTTTGCTATCTAATAATAATAAATCCATTGCATCAAAGTTATATAAGGTATTAAAGGATATCGAATTAAATAAGGGCAGCTTATCCAATGATTTACTTAATTCTCAGATTAAATATTTAACATCTAATGGCTTTGAATTAGATTACTTAGCTGTTTGTGATACAGAATCTCTTGAACAATCATTAGATATCTTTAAAAAAGATCTATTAGTTGCAATTGCAGCAAAGCTTAATAACGTTAGACTCATAGATAATATTGTAATGACTAAACTTTAATATTATCTAATATTTATCTATACTTTCGTTTCTATGAGGAAAACTTTACTTAAATCCAAGCTGCATCGTATAAATGTTACTCAAGTAGAACTAGACTATGAGGGCTCTTGTGCTATAGATAAAAACTTTATAGAAGCTGCTGGCATGCAAGAATATGAAAAAATTGAGGTTTATAACGTAACTAATGGTGAAAGGTTCTCAACTTATTTAATTTTTGCTGAAGCAGGCTCTAAGACGCTTTCTGTTAACGGAGCGGCAGCTCATAAAGTGTCTCTTAATGATATCGTTATAATTTGTACATATGGATCATATAATGAGGATGAGTCAAAAAATCATCAACCGACTTTAGTTTATTTTGATAAAAATAATAATATTAAGGATATAAAGAATAAAATCCCATTACAAAAACTTAAGTCTATTTAGTTTTTATAAAATAAAATAGGTTTCACCTATTACATATCCGCAGAAAAAAAATGCTAGTGCCCATAGAGGCTCTTTTTTACAAAAATATATTAATCTTTCTATGTAATTACTCATAATGTCTCCATATGTATACCTGATTATTGCAATTGTCATGCCAAATATTTATTTTTACGGATGGCGCGCCCGGAGAGATTCGAACTCCCGACCTCTTGGTTCGTAGCCAAGCACTCTAATCCAACTGAGCTACGGGCGCGATTATTAAAGTTTTCGAGCTTCTTCAGGTAACATTACTGGAATTCCATCTCTAATTTGATAGGCTAAACCAGATTCTTCACAGATTAACTCATTTGTTTCATCATTTAATGATAAAGGTTTTTTAGATACAGGACATACTAATATATCAAGCAGTTGTTTATCCATTGTCGTCATAGGCAGAAAGTATACATGATGAATTAAATTTTGTTTATATATGTTATCTTATTGCTTTATACCTTTCTGTAATAATGAATTCACTTGAATTAATAGCACTTAAAGATTTTCCAGATGTTGAACCTGGACATAATATTGTTGAATTAATTATTAACAACATAAACACAAATAATGTTCCAATTGATGACTTTGATGTTATTGTCATAGCACAGAAAGTTATTTCTAAGGCAGAGAACAGATATATAGATTTAGACAATATTAATATCTCTGATCAAGCAAAAAAACTAGCCCTTAAATTAAAAAAAGATAAGGGTCTGGTTCAGGCAATCATAAATGAATCCAATAAAATTATTTCAACTGAAAAAAACGTAATCATAGTTGAGCATAAGTTAGGGTTTATAAATATTAATGCAGGCATAGATCAATCTAATATTCCTCAAGCTGATAATTTGGCTTTATTATTACCAGAAAATCCTTCAAAAAGTGCCGAAGTCATTCAAACAAATTTATCTAATCAGCTAAATAAAAAACTCTCTGTAATAATATCTGACTCTATGACTAGACCATACAGGTCAGGAGTTATCAACTTTGCACTAGCTAGCAGTAATATTCAAAGTTTGATTGACTTAAAAGGTGAAAATGACATGTATGGTAATAAACTAAAAGGAACTGAGATTGCAGTAGCTGATGAGTTATCATCTGCAGCTGGCCTATTAATGGGTCAAAGTGATGAAAAAAAACCAATTGTATTAATAAAAGGATTTAATAAAAGTACATATGAAGTTAACAATGCATTTGATTTAATTATGAATGAGAATGAAGACCTATACAGATAATCATTCAAATATATAATTGTGATATGAAACTTAGTGTAAATCTAAATAAAATAGCACTTTTAAGAAATGCTAGAGGCGAAAATTATCCAGATTTAGAATATTTTGCAAATATGGCAATTGATCTAGGTGTTAATGGTTTAACTTTACATCCAAGGCCAGATCATCGACACGCAACAAGCGAAGATGTTATAAGGCTAGCTAAAATCTCTAAAGAAAGAGAAGTAGAATTTAATATTGAAGGAAATCCATTCTCACAACCCAATAAAGACTTTTTAGGTTTTTGTGAATTAGTAGAAAAGATACAACCTGATCAGATAACACTCGTTCCAGATACAGTTGATCAAATAACATCAGATCATGGCTGGATGCCAGGATCGCATGATAATAAACTAAGATACTCTATTGAACTTCTAAGAGAAAAATCATTAGACTCTAAAATAAGTCTATTTGTTGATGACGTTGATGGTGTTGAGTATGCCTACGATATGCAAGCTGATTTAATTGAGATTCACACTGGTAAGTTTTCAAATGGGATTCAAAAAAACGATATGTCAGTAATAGAAGATATTCAAAAAATGATTGACTTTGCACTTACTAAAAATCTATTAATTAATGCAGGTCATGATTTAAATTTAAATAATTTACATTATTTAGTAGAAATGGGTAACATTAATGAAGTATCTATTGGCCATGCGATTATAATAGACTCATTAAATTATGGTTTTAAAGATACAGTTTTAAAATATTTAGATATTATCAGGAAATAGAAATGGATATTGAAAACAAGTTAAAAGAGCAGATCAAAGAGAATAGTATATTAATTTATATGAAGGGAACCCCTTATGAACCAAGATGTGGTTTTTCAGCAAGAACTATTCAAGCACTGATAGAATGTGAGTCTCAGTTTAGTTATGTTGATATTCTTGAAAATAATGATGTAAGAATGGCTCTTCCCAAGGTCTCTGATTGGCCTACATTTCCACAGGTCTTTATTAAGGGCGAATTAGTTGGTGGAGCAGACATCATTGCTCAGATGCATGAAAGTGGAGAACTTAAAAAGCTTGTTGACTCAGTAGAGTCTTAATTATCAAATTTATTCACTATTGAGCAAAATACTTTTGCAGTAACAATTGTGTCGTAAGCGGCTGAATGCGCTTCCTCATTATCATAGTCAATGTCTAATTCATCACATATTCTTGCTAATACGGTCTGACCTGTAGCAAGAACTCCTAATGATACTGTGTCTATTAGTGAGAATTTATGGAAAGGAGTTTTTTTGATATTGTTTCTTTTATAAGAAGCAGTCAAAAAAGAATGATCAAAGTGTGCATTATGACCGACTAAGATAGCTCTCGAACATTCATATTTATTTCTAGTTTTATTTATTATTTTAAATAAATCTTGTAATGCATCAATCTCACTTACTGCATTTCTCAATGGATGATCTAATTTTATTTTTGTAAATTCTAGAGATTCATCTTCAACAATTAAACCTTTAAAGGGTGTTATGTGATGTCTAAAAGTTTCTCCAACTATAAAATTATCATCTTCTTGTTCAATTAAAGTAATAGCAATTTCTAAGATTGCATTAGTTTCAGGATCAAATCCACCAGTTTCGACATCTACAACAACGGGTAGGTATTTTCGGAATCTATTTTTTAACACCTAGTTTTTCTTGTAATTTAGAATTTGAAGTAGTGTAACCAAATGGCACACGTTCACCAGGATGAATCCTTTTATAGGCCTCTTGAACAGCAAGAGTTGTTTCATGAAATCCCGATAAAATTAAATCTAGTTTTCCCGGATAATCATTTATGTCGCCAACTGCAAATATACCTTCTTTATTGGTTTGAAAATTTTCAGTATTTACGGTAATTTTCTTACCACTTAATTCAATATCCCATTCTAAAATTGGCCCAAGTTTTTTATTTAAACCAAATAGGAAGATTAATTCATCAGCTTCATATGAATTAATTTCATTAGTTTCAAAATTTTTGAGAGTTACTTCAGTTACTTTTTGTTCACCTATAATGGAATCAATTAAATAAGGAGTAAGTAGGTTAACATCTCCTTTTTTTACAAGGTCACGCATCATTTCTTCTGTGTGTTGAGCCCCTCTAAATGCATCTCTTCGGTGAACCAATGAAACTGATTTTGCAACCTTTGATAATTCAACAGTCCAATCCAAAGCAGAATCACCACCACCAAATATAAATATATTTTTATCTTTATATTGAGCAATAGATCTTACGGCATATGTCACACCATTATTTATAAACTTGTCTGGATCTTCTATATTAGGCGGTCTTCTTGCTTCAAATGATCCAGCGCCAGCTGCAATAAATATATTTTTTGATATAAACTTCTCATTTTCTGTTGTAACAACTTCCCAAAATCTTTCATCACCATCATTAATTTCACTTAGTGAATCTACCCGCTGACTAAGAAATAACTCATAATCAAATGGTTCTATTTGTTTTAATAGCGCATCAACATGTTCTTGACCTGTTTGAAAGGGCACGCCTGGTATGTCATATATAGGTTTTTCTGGATACAACTCTGCGCACTGGCCACCTGGCTTATCTAAATTATCTATAAGTACACAATTTAGACCTAGAAGACCAGCTTCAAAGACTGTGAACAATCCTACAGGTCCAGCACCTATAACAATGATATCTTTTTTCTTCATTATGTTACTTTCATTCCTGGTTTAGCACCTTCATCAGGTGATATTAAATAAACCCCATCATCATTACTTGAGGCAAGAACCATGCCTTCTGAAAGACCAAATTTCATTTCTCTTGGTGCAAGATTATTAACCAAAACAACCATCCTATTTTCTAGATCACTTGGGTTATAGGAACCTTTTATACCAGCAAAAACATTTCTTGTACCTAATTCTCCAACATCTAAGGTTAGCTGTAATAATTTATCAGCCTCTTTAACATCTTGCGCTTTAATAATTTTTGCAACCCTTAGATCTACTTCAGAGAATTGTTTTATATTAATTAAGTTTTGGTTTTCCATATCATCTTCCTCAGAAATTATTAATGGTTCAAGTCTATTTAGCAATGCTTTATAGTCATTTATTTGACCAGACAAAAGATGATCAACATCATTAAATGAAATATCTTTTTTTAGATTCAAAAATTTAAATGCATTATTGGTTAAATTTGGTATGACTGGACTCAAATAAATTGTAATAATTTTGAATGCATTTATTGCTGTAGAACATATATCCACTGCTTCATTGGTTTCTTTTTTCCATGGTGTTTCATCGTTAATATACTTATTTACTTGATCTGCTAAATCCATGATTAATCTTACTAATTTAGAATATTTTCTTTCTTCATATAAATTAATGATATTTTGTTTTTCATCAACTAATATTTTAATTAGATCTTTGTTAATATTTTCTGATAATTTATTGTCATTTTTTTTAAGGAATGATGCAGACCTTGAAGCTATATTTAAGTATTTGCCAACTAAATCTGAATTAATACGCTGAATGAAATCTTCAAAATTCAAATCTATGTCTTCTACTTTATCGTTCAATTTAGCTGCAAAATAATATCTCAATGTTTCAGGATCACAAGTTTCTGCAAAATTCTTTGCAAGTATTCCTGTTCCTTTTGATTTTGACATTTTCTCACCATTTATAGTTAAGAATCCATGAACGAAAATTCCATTAGGTAGTTTAAAATTAGCTGAACTTAATAATGCTGGCCAAAATAATCCATGAAAATAAGCAATATCTTTACCTATAAAATGATATATCTCATGATCAGAATCATCTGACCAAATCACTTCAGTATCTAAATCTTTATCTTTAAACCAATTATCCATAGAAGCTATATATCCAATAGGTGCATCAACCCAAACATAGAAGTACTTATTATCTTCTTCTGGAATTTTAAATCCAAAATAGGGTGCATCTCTTGAGATATCCCATTGCTTAAGATCATCCGAAAGCCATTCACTTAGTTTATTCTTAATTGGCATCTGAAGATTTGATTCTTCAAGAAATTTCCTTAATATTTCAATTTTTTGAGGTAGATCAAAAAAAATGTGTTCACTTTTTTTTCTTATTGGAGATGAATTAGACAGCGTCGAAATAGGATCTTTAATTTCAAGAACGTCATAACTAGCACCGCATTTACTGCAATTATCTCCGTACTGATCTGGTTCTCCGCATTTAGGACAAGTACCCTTAACAAATCTGTCTGATAAAAACATCCCTTCTTTTTCGTCATAAAGTTGCTCAACTATCTTTTTTGATATCAGATTATTTTTTTTAGCTTCTAAATAAATCTTTTCTGAATATTTTTTATTTTCATCACTGTGGGTTGTATAAAAGTTTGTAAAATTAATTCCGTATAAACTATAAGTAGATTTGTGATCTTCATAAACCTTTTTTATTAATTCTTCTGGGGAAATGCTCATTTCTTTTGCTTTTAACATTACTGGGGTTCCGTGAGTGTCGTCTGCGCAAAAAAATAAGCACTCATTACCATTTAAATTTTGGAACCTTGTCCAAATATCAGTCTGAACAGCTTCTAAAATATGACCAAGATGTAATGGTGCGTTAGCATAGGGTAATGCCTGCGTTACTAGTATTTTTCTAGCTTTTTTTGTAGGTATGTTCATGCAATATCTGTATTATATGTGAAAAATATTAATTTATATGGCCATTAAAAAAATTATTGCGATTGGTTCAGCTAAAGGTGGTGTTGGAAAAAGCTCGATGACAGCTTCAATAGCCATTAGTTTATCCAAAAATAATAAAGTTGGTATTCTCGACGCTGATATATATGGACCAAATCAACATCTTTTATTCAATACAGACACCAAGCCAAAATTTGAAAATAAATCAATTATCCCAATATCTAAACAAGGAATACAAATTATATCTATTGGTAATATTTTAAATTCTGAAGAAGCAGCAATATGGCGTGGCCCAATGCTAAGTGGGGCTATAAAAAAATTAATTCATTCAACAAAATGGGATGACTTAGATTATCTTTTAATTGATATGCCACCTGGAACTGGAGATGCATACTTAACTATATTTAATGAACTTAATGTTGACCACTTTATATTAGTTACAACTGAAAATAGATTAGCATTATCAGACCTAAAAAAAACAATTACAATGTTAAATAAGTTGAATATAAACATACTTGGTTATATACGTAATAATATATTAAATATGCAAGATAAATTCGATGATACTTTTTTTAAATCTAATGATATAACCCATTTAGGCACATTTTTATTTGATAAAAAGATTTATAATTTCGATTGTGAATATAACTCGGATGTTTCAAATCAAATATCTAAGATAATTTATATTAAAACCAAATGAATAAATTTTTTTTAGTTTCTGTATTTCTTTTAGTGCCAATAGTTATTGCTGAGGACGTAAGCGATCCATTTGAAGATCTTAATAGAGTATCATTTGAATTTAATGAAAAGTTAGATGAAAAACTTCTCAAACCTATAGCCAAAACTTATTCTAAATTTCCTCCAAAAATTAAATTAGGTGTTACAAACTTTTTTAATAATCTTGAGGATGTAGAAACTTCTTTAAATCAATTTCTTCAAGGTAAGCCTAAAAAATCATTGAATGATATAACCCGTTTCATTATTAATTCTACAATTGGATTGGCTGGGTTTGTTGACGTAGCATCAAAAATTGGTCTTGATAGACACGAAGAAGACTTTGGACAAACATTAGCTGTTTGGGGGGTTGGTCCAGGTCCTTATATTATGCTACCAGCATTTGGTCCATCGACTTTAAGGGATACACTTAGCCGTCCTGTCTCATCCTTTTCATCAATTACATTTCATATGACTGATGCTGATGTAAATATAGCTTTAAAATCAATTGATGCAATTGAAACAAGAGAAAGGCTTCTTGACGTAGAGTCATTATTGTCAGGGGATAGATATGCATTTGTTAAAGATGCTTACATTCAATCAATGAGTTATGAAATAAAAGATGGTATTGATGTTGAGGATAAGTTTATTGATGATATGGATGATTTTTTAATAGACTAGTAGTTTTTCTAAATCTTCTTTATGACCTTTGAGTGAATTATTCTTCATGATCTCAATTATCTTAATTCGAAATGTCTTGGCGTATTTATCTCCTCTCGATAGCCCAAATAAATGTTTCATCATTTTGCTTAAATTATGTCCATTTTTTAATTGCATCTCAACGTATTCTAGATACTTATTAAGAATCTCTTTCTTAGACTCAGTACATGAATCAATATTATAAAAATTCGATTCAATGTCTTTTAGCATAAAAGGATTATCATATGCAGCTCTTCCTATCATTACACCATCAACCTTCTTAAGATGAGTCTTTGATTCCTCAAGTGATTTTATTCCGCCATTTATAATAATTTCTAGCTCTGGGAAATCTTCTTTTAGCTTGTAGACATAATCATACTTTAGAGGAGGTACATTACGATTTTGTCTCGGACTTAGACCACTTAGGATGCCATTTCTTGCATGAATAATAAATATATTAATTCCAGATTCTTTTACAATTGATATAAAATTATATAGAAATTCGTAAGAAATATTTTCATCTATTCCAAGTCTGCATTTTATCGAAACTGGTATATTAACTGCGTCCTGCATATTCTTAAGACAATCCCCTACAAGGTTTGGCTCTAACATAAGACATGCACCAAATTTTCCTTTTTGAACCCGGTCAGAGGGACATCCAACATTCAAATTTATTTCATCATAGCCACGCTGTTCGCTCATCTTAGAACACTCAACAAGGTCATTAATATCGCTACCCCCTAGCTGAATTCCAACTGGATGCTCTTCTTTATTAAAATCTAATTGATCTAGGCATTTTCCATAAATTAGTGAGCCTGTTGCAATCATTTCAGTATATAAAAATATTTTTTTAGATATTAATCGAAGCAGGTATCTATCATGCATATCTGTATATTGCATCATTGGTGCAACACAGAATTTATGATCTATGGATTTCACCTAAAGAAATAAATTTATTGAAACATAACCAACAATTGATAAAACTATTGTATAAGGCAATGCCATATATACCATTCTCATATAAGATAAGTTTATTAGCGGTGCCAGCGATGATGTCAATAAAAACAAGAATGCCGCTTGTCCATTTGGTGTTGCAACACTTGGAATATTTGTTCCAGTATTAATTGCAATTGCAAGATTATTAAATTGCTCTAATGTAATTACTCCATTATCAAACGCATTTTTTACTTCATTTATATATATTGTTGCAACAAAGACATTATCACTAATAGCAGATAAGAATCCATTTGCAATAAAAAATAATGAAGGTTGAGATGCCGGGTCTTGTGCTAAAACATAATCTATAACTGGTGAAAATAATTGCTGATCATGTATAACACTCACAATTGCAAAAAAAACTGCCAATAATGCAGTGAAAGGGAGTGCCTCATGAAATGCCTCACCAAGCTTGTGCTCCTCAGTAATACCCTTAAATGCTGTAAGAAGGATTATCACACTCAATCCTATTAAACCAACTGCAGCTAAGTGAAAGGCTAGGGCAATAACTAAGAAGACTGCTACAAGTGACTCTATTAGAAGCTCAGCTTTATCTTTTGAAGTAATGTTATCATTCCTGTATGTAGAGTATTCGTTAAATATATCTCTTATATTATTAGGTAGTTGATTACCAAAACCAGCTATTGAAAATCTCTCAATGACAACACATGTGATAATTCCAGCTAAAAATACTGGCATAGTAATTGGAGCCATTCTTAAAAAGAATTCAACAAACTCCCATCCGGCAATTGTAGCAATTAAAAGATTTTGTGGTTCACCTACCAACGTGCAAACACCACCAAGTGCTGTTCCTACAGCACCATGCATTACAAGATCTCTCAGGAAAGCTTTAAATTCTTCAAGTTCACTTAATTTCAAAGAATTAATTGCACCATCATTGTGAAAATCATGACCTGTATCTGAAAATGTATTACCTGATGCAACAGAATGATAAATTCTGTAAAAACCAATTGTCACTCCTATTAAAACAGCTGTGACAGTCAAGGCATCTAAGAAAGCAGATAGAACTGCTGCAGATATACAAAATAATAAAGACAATAATGTTTTAGATCTTACGTTTAATAATAATTTTGTAAAAATAGTTAACATTAAATTTTTCATAAAATATATTCCTGCTACCATGAATACAAGTAACAAGATAACTTCTAAATTATTTTCAATTTCGTGAAATACATGCTTTGTAGTTGTTAAGCCTAATACGATAGCTTGTAAGGCCAATAAACCTCCTGGTTGAAGAGGGTAGCATTTAAGTGCTAGAGCTAATGTAAATATAAATTCAAGGAGAAAAACCCAACCTATAATAAAATTTCCATTCAATTCAAATGAATTAAGAATTAACAACAATATTGGATTAATTATTAAAAAACCTATTATGGTAGACTTGTACCAAATTGGCGCGTTGCCTAAAAATAACTTTTGTAATTCGTTTAACATTATTTATAAATTTATTTAATTAATTATGCATTTTAAAAGATTTTTGGACATAAAGGGTACTGATACTAATCATTATATTGTTTTTAAAGATAATAAAATAATATATGAGCCTGAATTAAATACCTTTATTTTAGATAGCAACTATTTAAATATAGACTTGGAAAACTCAACTTATGTAGGTATAGCAGAAGACTGTCATAAAATTTATGCAATTGATATCAATAGTTCTATTGATGAGATAAACATAGGGTATAAATCTTTAGTTGAATATGATATTCGGCATTTACTTGCAATTTCTAGTCCTGAAGACATTGTTCTTATGGGCAGGGCAAATCAATTATTACATTGGGTTAAAAGTAATAAATATTCTGGTTACAGTGGGAATTTAAATAAATTTAATAAAAAAGAGGAGGCTCTTATTTGCCCAAGTACCTCTTCAATTATTTATCCATCAATTGCACCATGTGTTTTAGCTATGGTTACTAATGGTAATGAAATTCTTCTTGCAAGAAATAATATGTTTCCAGAAGGATTATTTAGTGTTCTAGCTGGATTTGTTGAAGTTTCTGAATCTGCAGAAGAGACAGTTCAAAGAGAGGTATTAGAAGAGGTTGGTGTTAATGTAAAGAACATTAAGTATCACGGTAGTCAGCCGTGGCCATTCCCGTCTCAACTTATGCTTGGTTTTTCATGTGAATATGATTCAGGTGAGATAGTTTTGGATAAAAATGAAATAGCTGAGGCGAACTGGTATAGATATGACAAGCTACCGTATGTCCCACCAAAAACGAGTTTATCAGGCCAGCTAATTAACTCTTTTGTCGTGGATCATTCTTAGCTCTTAAAGGAATATCTTTCTTAATTTTCTTTTCTCTTACAATTTCCTTTATTGCTGGTTCTTTCTTTTTTGGAGCTTCCTTATTTTGAGTAGATTCTTTCTTCAAAGAAATGTCTTTTTTCACTGGGGTTTTTTTCATCAGAGAATCGTCTTTCTTCTTTGGAATATCATTCTTTGGAGAAACTTTTTTTAAATCTTTTTTATTAGCATCATTCTTATTATGAGGCTTTGATTTATTAGAGTTCTGATTTTTAACATTATTTTGCTGATTTAGATTCTTTTTATTAGGAAATTTTTTATTTGAAGTACCAGCTGGTTTATTCTTACCTTTATTATAATTTTTATTCTTTTTATAACGTCTTTGTGGCTTCTTTGGAGTTTTAATAGTCTCTTCAGAATCAATTCCAGTGATTGATTTTAACCATTTAACAATTCCATCTTTTTTCTTTTTAGGCATCTTTGGTGGTTTAACACCATTAACAAGTGGTTTTTTATTATTAGTTTTATTGTTAACGTCTCTCCAATTGACATCTGGTTCAGGACTATCAGGCGTTAAATTGTATGAATCGGTTACTTTGACATCTGAACTCTTTATTCTTATAACTTTGTAATATGGACGAGATTTATATGGATCAGCAACAACAAGTATTTTAATATTATTTGTTTTTTCAATACTTATGATGTCGTATCTTTTTTCATTTAATAAATAACTTGCAACATCAGCAGGTACAAATACATGAATCTCACCAGTATTATCTTTAGCTGCATCTTCACCAACAATCCTTAAAATTGATTGGCCAAGAGATCTAGGACCTCTTACAAGAACATGTTCTATGTCATATGACTCATTTAATGAGGGGCGTAGTCTTTGTCTAGATATTTCTAATAAACCAAATCTAGATATATTTGATATTTGTACTCTTGCTCTATCTGAATAAACTGCTTTTCTAAATGCTGATTCAACCTTGGTCTGATTTTCTTCTTTCAACATGTCTATAAAATCTATTACAACAAGTCCGCCAACATCTCTTAGCTTTAATTGTCTCGCAATTTCAACAGCTGCTTCCAAATTTGTTTTAAAGGCTGTTTCTTCTATATCTTTTCCTTTTGTTGATCTAGCAGAATTAACATCAATGGCCGTCATTGCTTCGGTTGGATCTATTACAATTGAACCACCTGAGTTAAGAGAGATCTCTCTTTGAAAGGCTACCTCAATCTGAGATTCAATTTGATATCGATTAAATAAAGGAATTTCTTCATTATAATATTTAACTTTTTCAGAATGATCTGGTATGACAGCATCAATAAATTCTTTTGCTTCATCAAAAATATCTTTATCATCAATTAGTATTTCTTCGATATCTTCTTTGAAATAATCCCTAACAACTCTAACTATTAATTTATCATCTCTAAATATTAATGATGGTGAAACAGCATTTGGAAGAGTATTGTTAATCTCATCCCATAGAGCTAGGAGATAAGCTAAATCTAGACTTAGTTCTTCTGCAGTTCTTCCTAGACCATTTGTTCTAACAATAGCGCTCATATTTTCAGGAATGTTAAGTTTATTTAGAGCATCCTTTATCTGATCTCTTTCCTCTCCACTTATTCTTCTAGATATTCCACCTGATCTTGATGAATTGGGTATTAACACTAAAAATCTTCCAGCAAGTCCAATCTGTGTTGTTAACGCAGCACCTTTTGTGCCTCTTTCCTCTTTTGTAACTTGAACTATAATTTCTTGACCTTCTTCAAGGATGCAAACAAATTTACCGTTTTTATCTTTTTTAAAATATTCTTTAGATAGATCTTTTAATGGAAGAAATCCATGCCTCTCGGAGCCAAAATTTATGAATGCTGCATCTAAACTTGATTCAATCCTTGAGACAGTTGCTTTGTAGATACTTCCTTTTAGAAGTATTTTTTCTGGTGATTCAGTATCAAAATCATATAATTTAGCACCATCAACAAGTGCCACACGAAGTTCATCTCCATAAGATGAATTTATAAGTATTCTTTTCATTATTTCTCCCTAAAATTAGGAAGATAATTCAGCAGTACGCTTTACTTTAAGCTTCTATCAATAAGTCTTACAAATTTTGCTTAATGATTAACCCTTTTCAGAGTTGTTTTATTTAACTGTTGTATTTATCTTTCTTTATATTAATACTAGGATTACCTAGTTATTTATGTGTATATCCTATAGATTTGTCTCATGACTGTCAAAAAATTACTTATAGATCATGATAATAGTGGGAGAAGGTTGGATAATTATTTAATCTCTATCTACAAATCAGTCCCTAAAAGTAAAATTTATAGCATTATTAGAAAGGGCGAAGTAAGAATAAACTCTTCAAGAATTAAGCCAAGCTATAAACTGCGCAAAG
>CACDUZ010000016.1 GCA_902556105.1 uncultured SAR86 cluster bacterium | reverse complement strand
TATCAATAATAATATCCGACATTTGCTGTCTAAGTTCTTCTTTGGCTTTATTGGTTTCGTTTTCTATAGCTGTTGATGCTGAAGCCATAATTTTTTCTGCTTCTGCTTCTGCCTTAGCTGAAGCATCGCCAACAATTGAAGAGGCTCTTGCATTAGCCTTTTCAAGAATCTCTGCAGCCTCTGCTTTTGCTTGATTTAGCTCTTTATCGAAGGCTAGCTTTGCCTCCTCTAGAGAATCATCTGCCTTTTTTGCAGCCTCAAGTCCATCAGATATTTTTTTCTCTCTTTCTTGCATGACTGATAGTATTGGAGGATAAATATATCTCCAACATATAGCTACAAATACAATCATAACGACTGCTTGAGCAAGTAAGGTTGCGTTTATATTCATATCTTTTTATCTTTGTTTATATAGCGAACAACATATACATTCCAAGACCAACTCCAATCATAGGAACCGCATCAGTTAACCCCATCATTAAAAAGAATCTGCCTTGAAGAAAGGGTGCTAATTCTGGTTGTCTAGCTATACCTTCAATAAATTTACTTCCTAAAATCCCAACGCCAATGCCAGCTCCGATCGCTGAAAGGCCCATTGTAATTCCCGCTGCCAAAATACTATATTCCATTTTTTTCTCCTATAAGTTGAGGATTAATGCTCCTCTGTTTCATGCGCCATCGCCAAATATGCGATTGTTAGCGCCATAAAAATAAATGCTTGCAATGCCACAATTAATATGTGGAAAAGCGCCCAAACCAAATGCAAACCAAAGCCAAGCATGCCTATTGGTATGCTACTAAAAAATAACATTAATGCAATTAAGATAAAGATCATCTCACCAGCGTAGAGATTTCCAAATAGTCTTAAGCCAAGTGAAATAGGTTTTGCAATAAAGTTAACCATCTCTAAAACAAAATTTACAGGCATCAACCATTTTCCAAAAGGATGGAGTGTGAGTTCTGCTACAAAAGCCTTTAGGCCCTTAACAGTTATGCTGTAGTAAATTGTTAATATAAATACTGCGAAAGCCATTCCTAAAGTAATATTAGGGTCTGTTGTTGGTACAACTTTAAAATAAAAAGATTCTGGGCTACTGATCCATTCAACACCCTCTCCAGCAACAGCATAAGCTATATGTCCAGCAAGAACAGGTAAGAAATCTACAGGCACAAGATCCATTAAATTCATTAATAATATCCAAACAAAAACAGTTAAAGCCAGAGGGGCTATTAGCGTATTCTTAACAGATCCAAATAATGATTGAACATTATCTTCAACAAACTCTATCGACATTTCAACAAAATTTTGTGCCCCAGTTGGAGCAGAATTTGAGTCAATTTTTTTTGGCATTGCTGCTTTAAAAAAAACAATGAAAAGAGCCCCAAGCGCAATAGACCAAAAGAGAGAGTCAACATGAAAAGCCCAGAAACCCATTTGATCCACTTTATAAGGATCGCAAGTCCATCCATCGGGTGTTTTTCCACAAGTAAGATTTGTTAAATGGTGTTGTATGTAAGATTCGGTTGTTAGCTCTTTTGCCATTATGTATTTACCCTATCTTTAGAAAAGAAAAATGTTGGGCTTAAAGTAGTATTAATCAAGATATATAGAAACATTGCAAACACAAAAGCGCTATTCATATGCTTTCCAGACAAATAAAGAAATCCGATAAAGAGCATCCATTTTGCAGACCAGTTGTATGCTGCGTTTACTGCGTAATCCTCAATTCTAGAGCCTAACTTGTATGCTGCGCCAATGGCGAGCAGATAGGTCATTGGGAGTAAGATAAAAAATGGTTGTTGAGTTGTGCCCATTATTACTAAGCTAATTGAAATAATTCCAATTATTGCTTTATTGCTATGAGAGTTATTTTGAGATTTTTTCAAGAAATAAGATATTTAGTAATTTTGCCTGCGGAATTATAAAAATTTATAGTGTTTTAAACAAGTTGTTTTTGTTTTAATTTAGAAAATTAACTCTTTATTTTAGATATGATAGTTTCGAGTTCATCCGATGTTGTATAGAAAATATTTACCTTACCTTTTTTCTTGTTTTTAGCCTCTATTTCAATTTTATGTCCAAAGGCTTCTGACATTTCTTGCTCAATATTTAATACATCCGTGTCTTTGTTTCTTTTAAGATTAGTCTTGAGGTTTTTTTTAGGTCCTGAAAGGTTGCTTAAGTCTTTTACGCTTAATTTATTTTTTACAATATTTGCGGCCGCTGCCTCAGCCTCGTCTGGGTCGAGAGAGGCAAGGAGTTTCGCATGGCCTTTTTCGATTTGGCCGGCTGACAGCATATCTAAAACCTTTGTTGGAAGAGATAAAAGCCTTAATGAGTTTGCGATTGTACTTCTTGCTTTACCAGTCGATGTTGCAACCTCGTCCTGAGTTAATCCAAACTCTCTTTTGAGCCTATCAAGGCCCCTGGCCTCTTCAACTGGGTTTAGGTCCTCTCTTTGAAGGTTCTCTATAAGAGCAGATATTAAAGCATCTTGATCTTGTTTTTGGTCTATTAAGCATGGGATTGTTGTAAGTTTGGCCATTTTTGAGGCTCTTAATCTTCTCTCGCCAGCAATTACCTCGTATTCATTAAGGCCCAGCTCTCGAACTAGAATTGGTGAAAGGACTCCCTGATTTTTAATTGATGCTGTTAATTCTTGAAGTTTTTCATCGTCAAAATTTGACCTGGGTTGAAATCTACCAGGTTTTATTTTATCTAAGCCTATTTCTTTAACAGATCTCTGGTTGGAGTTTGATTGACCCAATAATGCATCAAGTCCTTTATTTAATATTTTTTTTTCTTCAGACATACTCTACCTTTCTAATTAGCTCGCCAGCCAAAGCTAAATATGCTTTAGCGCCATATGAGCTTGGCATATATTTTATACCAGATGTTCCATGGCTTGGAGCTTCGGCTAATTTCACATTTCTTGGAATTAGGGTGTTGAAGACCAAGCTTTTGAAATGCTTCTCTAGCTCATCTGAAACCTCTTTAGCTAAGTTGTTTCTCATATCAACCATAGTTCTAACTATTCCCAAAACCCTATTTGATGTCATATCTTTTTCAGATAGGGTTTGTATGGTGCTCATTAGCCCCGCAACACCCTCTAATGAATAATATTCGCATTGAAGTGGTATTAATGTTCCTGAGGCGCAGAAGAGCCCCTCAATTGTTAGCTGGTTTAGTGTGGGAGGCGTGTCAATTATTGTGTAATCATAGGTCTCGTTGAAGGGGTTTAGGCTTTTTGATAAAAACCCTTGTTTTTCATCATTTCTTATCGCCACCTCAAGAGCTATTAACTCTTCCCCCCCAGGAATAAGATCGTATCCATCTTCGCAACTATATATACAATCTTGAATTTGCTTGCTGTCAAAATAATGGTCATAAAGCGTTTTTGTGTCAGTGTTGGAAATTCCTGCAGCTGTTGTTGCGTTGCCTTGTGGGTCTAAGTCAATCAATAAAACCTTTCTATTGGTGGCCGCAAGGCTTGCTGCCAAATTTACTGCGGTTGTTGTTTTGCCAACACCGCCCTTTTGATTGGCTATGGCAATTATTTTATTCATTGTTTTTTATAAGAACCATATTCCTTTCATGTGTTTTTGTATCTAGTTTGATTATTTCATATAAATACAGGTTTTTGTCTATATCTGTTAGTTCTTCTTGAATTGTTTTGTTTTTGCCTTTTAGCAAGAGATATTCTGTATCTTTGTTGCAGTTTGTTTTGGTTAGTTTTGTAATTCTATCAATTGACGCAAATGCTCTTGCTGTAATTATGTCAAATACTCCAATGTTATTATTTGGTTCTATTTTTTTATTTATTATTGTTGTGTTTTTTAGGGCTAGCTTGTCAGCCACGGACCTTAAGAAAAAACATTTCTTTGAGCTGCTTTCTATAAGGCTTATCTGGCTTTTTGGTTTTGTTATCGCTAAAAGAATTCCAGGAAAGCCGCCCCCAGATCCGAGGTCTAATATCTTGGTATTATTTTTTATTCTTTTAACTAAGGGTTCGCAGTCCAGTATGTCTTTTTTATAAACTTCATCATGCTCCTTTCTAGAAAATATATTGTGGGTTTTGTTAAATTCTAGTGCTAGGTTTATAAATATGTTTATTTTATTTTTTTCTTCTTCTTTGAAGGGATTATGCATTCTGCTTTAGCAATTCGTTTTTTTTGATTTGTATTAATATTAAGTTAACTGCTGCTGGTGTTACGCCCTCCATTCTGGATGCAGACCCAATTGTATCTGGCTTGTTGTTGTTTAGTTTTTCTTTAACCTCGTTTGAAAGTCCTGCTATGTTTGAATATTCAAAATTGTTTGGTATTTTTTTCTTGTTCTGTTTTTTTGTTTTTTCAACCTCTCTTAGTTGTTTTTTAATATAGCCGCTGTATTTAGATTCTATGGTGGCTCTGTGATAAAGGGACTTGTTCTCTTTTGTTGTTTTAAATAAGCTTTTTTTGTCTACGTCTGTTCTTGATAGAAGGCTGAAGGCTGTTTTTTTCTCTTGAAGCTCTATGTTGTTTTTGTTGTTGTCCTTAAATCTAGTAATTTTTATTTTTTTTAGTTTTTTGATAAATTCTTTGTAGTTTTTTTCTTTTCTTAAAAAATCTTCTTTTCTTTTTGAGCCCACCAAACCTATGTCATATGCTTTCAGCAGGAGTCTTTGTTCCGCATTGTTTTGGGATAACAGGAGTCTATGTTCCGCTCTGCTTGTAAACATTCTATAAGGTTCTGTTATTCCGTGATTGGTTAGATCGTCGATCAAAACTCCTATATATGCCTCGCTTCTTTCAAGAACAATGTTGGTTTTTTTTAAAAGTTTTCTTGCTGCGTTTATACCTGCCATCAACCCTTGTGCAGCTGCCTCTTCATAGCCTGTGGTTCCGTTAATTTGCCCTGCAAGGTAAAAGTTTTTTAAAAATTTTGTTTCAAGGGTTTTGTTAAGGCTCCTTGGGTCTACAAAGTCATACTCAACCGCATATCCAAACTCTTCAACAACTGATCTTTCAAGGCCCTCTATAGATTGAATAAATTTTAGTTGGGTTTCTTCGGGTAGGCTTGTAGATATTCCGTTTGGGTATACAAGGTCTTTATTTATTCCTTCTGGCTCAATAAAAATTTGATGGCTTTCTTTATCTTTAAACCTATTAACTTTGTCTTCAATTGACGGGCAGTACCTCGGCCCTATTCCAATAATATTCCCTGAGTACATTGCTGATAGGTGTGTGTTGTCTTTTATTATTTTATGTGTTTCCTGATTTGTTCTTGCCACATAACAAGAAAGTTGTTTTTGATGTTTTTTTGGTCTGTTGTATAAAGACATCCACGGTGTTGGCCTTTCACCTGGTTGCTCCTCTAATTTTTTAAGGTTAATGCTTGAGGTTCTTATTCGTGCTGGCGTTCCTGTTTTCAGTCTTCCCATTGGAATCTTCATTCCGTAAAGCTTATCGGATAGCGGAATTGAAGATCCATCTCCAACCCTTCCCCCGAGAGTGATCTTTGTTCCTATGTACATTTTTCCATTTAAAAATGTTCCTGTTGTTAAAATGGTTTTCTTGGCTTTTATTGTGTTTTTATTTGTTATAACACCATAAACAGAGTCTTTTTTTATAATCAAATCTTCAACCTCTTCTTCAAACACCTGTATGTTAGTTTTCTTTAGAATCTTTTGAATTGCTTTTTTGTACAAATCTCTATCACATTGAACTCTTAGTGCTTGAACGGCGTCCCCCTTTCTTGTGTTTAGAGTTCTATACTGAATTCCGGACATATCTGTGGCTTGTGGCATCAAGCCTCCCATTGCATCGATTTCTCTAACTATGTGTGATTTGCCTAAACCCCCGATGGCTGGATTGCATGACATTTGGCCTATTGTTTTATAACTAAAAGTTACAAGAGCGCATGATAGGCCTATTCTTGAAACAGCATAAGCTGCCTCAACCCCAGCATGGCCACCACCAACAACTACTACATCAAATTTATACATATATATTCAAACAATAATATCTATATTATATACTTTTTGTTATTACTATAAGAGAGGTTGTTTTTTGTTAATAACCCAAATACAACCGGTTTAACAAAGGGTTTGGGTCTTTTATAAACACAGCCAAGCGCTGTGATAAAGCTTTATAAAACCAAGCAAACAACCTGTTAATAAAAAAAACACCCGAAAACAAAACACAGGATATCAACACCCTATTTACCAATACAATAACCCCTAAAAATATCACCAAGCAGATCATCTGAAAACTTCTTACCAACTACCTCGTCTAAACCAGACCTGGCATTTTTTAGCTCCTCAGCAACAAGTTCTAAAGCCTCTGATTGTTTTAAACCACTCAAAGCAATACCAAGAGATTTGACGACTCCTTTAAACAAAACCTCATGCCTTTCTCTTATAAGGTATTTATAGTCGTCATGCTTAACATTATTATCAAACGAATCACTAATTAAATTTTTTAAAGCGTTAAAACCAGAACCAGTTTTTGCAGATACACAACAATCAAAATTTTTACTATCAACCTCAAATATATCGGTTTTATTTTGCACACTTATAAAAACACCACTCTCACAAAGCTGTTTTAGCCTATCTATAAAAACACCATCAAATTTCTCAAAAACACCAAGCACCAAATCAGCTTTTTTAATTTCAGCCAAAGATAGCGCCACACCAGTTTGCTCAATTACATCACTCGTATCTCTCACACCAGCAGAATCAAAAACAGAAAATGAACTAGACTCATAAAAAATCTCACTACCAATCAAATCTCTTGTAGTTCCAGGCACATCAGAAACAATAGCCCTTTCAAATCCAAGCAGCCTATTAAAGACAGAAGACTTGCCAGAATTGACAGGACCCGCTAAAAGAATATTGTTTTTTTGAGAAAACATTTTTTTATTAACACAACCCCCAACAAAAAGCTCAAAAACTCCAATAAGACGATCAAGGTCTGAAATAACAGAACTATCCATATATTCATTGCCCTCATCTGAAAAATCAATTTCAGCTTCAACTCGAACCCTGATTCTGTCTATATCCTCGGCAAAACCGACAACGGTTTTAGACATATCTCCGTAAAGCGATCTGTTTGACAAAACAACACCCCTCTCATCGGTGGCATCAATAAGATCAGCAACCGACTCCGCCTCGTTCAGGGTAATTTTATTATTTAAAAAAGCTCGTTTTGTAAACTCACCAGGAGCAGCCTCATCGAAACCAACCCCCTTAAAAGCACCAACAATAGAAGCCATAACACCAAGACCGCCATGGGCATAAACCTCAAAAGAATCCTCGCCCGTATAACTGTTTGGCCCCTCAAAAACAACCAGCCCTGCACGATCAACCAAAGAACCCCTGTCAAAAATACTTGATAAAAAAAACCTACCGTGCTCAAAACTGCTCTTATTAGTTAAAAGCTTTAAGCCTTTGTGACAGCCGGGCCCAGAAACCCTAAAGATACAAATGGCTGATTTTGCAGGAGGGGTAGCTAAAGCAAAAACCACTGACATGGCTAGCTTGAATTAAGAGCGCCCTGCTGCTTATATAGGTATGTTTGTTGACCAAGCTGAACGCCGGTGTTCACAACCGTGTACAAACACAAGGCCGCGGGAAAAAACAAAAAGAAAACCGAAAACATAACAGGCATATACTTCATTACCTGAGCTTGTGTTGGATCCATGCCAGCCGGCTGAGGATTTAATCTTTGTGTTAAAACCATAAGCAATCCAAAAAGAGCAGGCAAAACAAAATAAGGATCAGGCGCAGAAAGGTCGGCCCAAAAACCTAGAGAGCTATGCCTAAGCTCAACCATTTCCCTTAAAGCAAAAAAGAAACCGATAAAAAACGGCATCTGAATTAACAAAGGCAAACAACCACCAAGCGGGTTAGCTCCATGTTTTTTCATTAGGCGCATAGTCTCAGTGCCTTGGGTTTGACGGTCGTTTTTAAACCTTTCCTTAATCTCATTTAACTCTGGTGTTATCTTTCTTAAGGCTGCCATAGATCTAAAGCTTTTTGCAGTAACAGGCCAAAAAAGCAACTTAATGAAAATAGTAAACACCACGATGGTCAAACCCCAGTTATTAAGATATCCATTTATCAAATCCATAACCAAGACCATTGGCTGTGCTAAAAACCAAAACCAGCCCATATCAATAGAAAGCTCCAAGTTGTCAGCCCGACCCATCAAATCTTTTCTAATCTTAGGGCCAATAAAAAGCCTGTGTTCATGCCCATAAACAACATTACTAGTTGAGGAGCCCTCCACCGTATAGCCCATCCTAAACATACCCGACTCTTTGGGCAGCGCATAATAGTTATAAATATAATCATCCGAACCCAACACCGCCGCAAAGAAATATTTTTGAATAAACCCAACCCAACCAGACCTAGACAAAACCTCAATAGGCTCATCTATTTTGTTCAACCGAACCGTAGAATATGGATCAGACTCAGAGCTTATGGCAACACCCTCATATGAGCTGTTATTCATCATCCCGCCTTCAAGCGCACCCCTTTTAAGGTCTAGAGATTTGCCCTCAGACCTATAAAGTCCAGCGAACGCCTTCCCCTCAACCCCATCAAGAGAAGAATCATATACAGAAACCTCATAGGTGTTTGGCAAAAAAGAAATTCTTTTTGAAACACCAAGGCTTGAGTCTTCCAACTCAACATAACCCTTGCCACTGTTAACAAGCTTGAACTCCGGAGTTACACCAGTAAAACCACTTTTAAAATAATAACTAAAAGAGGAGGTATCCGAAGAGCCAAAGACCCTGTAACCCAAAGAACCCTCTACATTCTCAACACCATAATTCTTGAACCTTGATTCGACTATAGAGCCGTTAGATATCGAAATAACCAACGACATATCATCGCTTTCTATTGATACAAAACCATTTTCAGGCGTCATAGAAGATGACGAAGCGCTCTCAAGATGTTTCTCAACAGACTCGGCTTTTTTTTCTGAGTTCCACTCAAACAACAAAGCAAGAGAGAGAAAAACAATCGCAGCTAAATAAACACCTCTTAAATTCATACCTTATCCAAACTTTTTTTTAAAATATTTTCAAACGCAGCCGCAATCTCACTTGAGGCTACGCCATATGATAACTCTCCAAAAGGCCTAAATACAGAAAAAACTAAAACACCCTCTAAAAGAACCTCGTCTGGAAGAGCTCTATATATCTCTTTTATTTGCCTTTTGATTTTGTTTCTTTCAACAGCCAACTTAAAAAACTTTTTAGAGATAGAAATTTGTATTTGATTTTTATTCGATGTTTTGTGAAATATCCTAAAATACTTGCAGGAGTATAAGCGCTCATGAGATTCAAATTGATTTTTTTGTTTGGACAAACTAGGCGCTAAGAACCTTTCTACCTTTTTTTCTTCTATTAGATAAAACAGCTCTACCAGCCTTGGTGGCCATTCTTGCTCGAAACCCATGTGTTCTTTTTCTTTTAAGGTTGCTTGGTTGAAAAGTTCTCTTCATAATGTTTAAAGGTCAAAAAGTGATGAGAATTATAGCTTAATATTTTTTTAAAACCACAAAAAATATTGTTTTTTTTATATACAACTTATCCACAGCAAATTCTTATATTTATCCTGTAGATATCTTGTGGATTTTTTAATAGACTATCAAACTTAATAGGAGATTTAATTGGAACTTTGGAATAAGTGTTCTGAAAAACTTGAGAACAAACTATCTCAAGAGGACTTTAACACCTGGATCAGGCCTCTCAAGGCATCTATAGAAAAGAATACGCTAGAGCTTGTTGCTCCAAATGACTTTATTTTAGATTATATCGAGAAAAACTATACCGAAGACATAAAACAAGTCCTAAAATCACAGTCGAAAAAGAGCATAAACCTGGTGTTCAAGACACATACAAAAGAAACATTTGTCGACAAGTACAAGAATAATAAAAACTCACAGATCAAGCTTGTTGAAAATTACACTTTTGATACTTTTGTCGAAGGAAAATCTAATCATTTGGCTCTTGCGGCTTCTAAGCAGGTGGCAGCAAACCCCAAAGGAGACTATAACCCGCTTTTTATCTATGGCGGAGTAGGCCTGGGGAAAACCCATTTAATGCATGCTGTTGGGAACCAAATTCTTAAAAATGAGCCTAAAAAAAGAATTGTTTATGTTCATTCAGAAAAATTTGTTTCTGATATGGTAAAAGCCCTTCAGCTTGGCGCAATGAATGAATTTAAATCTTTCTATAGGAATGCAGACGCTCTTTTAATTGATGATATCCAATTTTTTGCTGGAAAAGAACAATCACAAGAGGAATTTTTCCATACTTTTAATGCTCTTTTAGACAGAAACAATCAAATGATACTGACATGTGATAAATACCCAAAAGAAATTGATGGCCTTGAGGAGAGGCTAAAATCGAGGCTTGGTTGGGGTCTTCCAGTTGTTATAGATCCACCAGAGCTAGAAACAAGGGCTGCAGTTCTTTTGAGCAAAGCATCTTCTATGGGGGTGTCGCTGCCTAATGATTGTGCAATCTACATAGCACAAAGGATTAGGTCCAACATAAGAGAGCTTGAGGGAGCGCTAAAAAGAGTGGTTGCAAACGCAAGGTTTACCAATCAAGACATTGATTTAGCTCTTGTAAAAGAAGCCCTTAAAGACCTTTTTGTAATTTCTGCAAAAATGGTAAGTGTTGAAAACATTCAAAAAACTGTTGCAGAATACTACAATATCAAGCTTTCTGACTTACTGTCCAAAAGAAGAAGCAGATCAATAACAAGACCAAGACAAATGGCGATGGCGCTTACAAAAGAACTTACAAACCACAGCCTGCCGGAGATTGGAGAGTCTTTTAATGGCAGGGATCACACCACTGTTTTGCATGCCTGTAAAAAAATTGCCGAATTAAGAAAAGAAAACCCTTCCCATGAAGAAGACTATAGGAACCTCAATAGAGCGCTTACAAATTAATGGATTTTTATATATCTAAAGAAGAAGTTGTTAAATCGCTTAACCTTACG
Organism: uncultured SAR86 cluster bacterium; assembly: GCA_902556105.1. Classification (GTDB taxonomy): domain Bacteria; phylum Pseudomonadota; class Gammaproteobacteria; order Magnimaribacterales; family D2472; genus SAR86A. Next base: position 6,617 of record CACDUZ010000016.1, on the reverse strand, counting down.
TTAGGGGTTGTCGAGAAAAGACAAACACTTCCAATACTTTCAAATGTCTTATTTGAGGTTGATGAATCATCCTTAAAACTAACAGCTACAGACCTTGAGAGTGAAATATCAACAACATCAACAATATCTAATTTTAAAAGCGGAGGAAAAACAACTGCTCCAGCAAGAAAGTTAAGCGATTTATGTAGATTGCTGCCTGATATGACTGAAATTCACTTCTTTCTTGATGGTGATAACCTTAAAATTGAGACAGATTCAGGAAAATACAACCTTTCAACCCTTCCTAGCGAAGATTTTCCTATTTTTGAACTCGAAGAAGCTCAATCACAAATCAACATATCACCCCAAAATCTTAAGTTTCTTATATCTAAAACATCTTTTGCAATGGGAAACCAAGATTGGAGACATTATTTAAATGGACTATATTTATTAATTGATGACAAAACAATGACAGCCGTTGCTACAGATGCTCATAGACTAGCTCTCTCAAAATCTCTTTTAAACGAAGCAGCATCAGAAAACTCAAATGGAATTATTCCTAGAAAGTCCATCAATGAAATCGGCAAATTGGTTGGTGATGAGTCTGAAAATATTGTAATTAAATTAGGTCCTACATCTATTGCTGCCAATGTTGCTGGAACAACATTTGTAAGCAAGCTTATTGAGGGAAAATTTCCAGACTATGAACAGGTAATTCCTTCTGGAGAAAGTTCATTGTTGGTTGTTGATAGAAAAATATTTTCTGACAGTCTAAGCCGGGTAAGTGTTTTATCAAGTGAAAAATATAAAGGCGTAAGAATATTGACTAAAGAAAATATCTTAAATATTTCTGCAAACAACCCTGAAAAAGAACAAGGCGAAGAAAATGTTCCTTGCGAATATTCAGGCGATGAAATTGACATAGCATTCAACGTAAATTATTTACAAGAAATATTATCAACAATTGATTCAGAAAAAATTGAGATAAACTTTTTCGGATCAGAAAAAAGCTGCCTAATCACTGATCCAAATTCTGATGACCTTAAATATGTAGTGATGCCACTCCTTATTTGATGTGCCATTAACAAATATTTCCATCAAAAATTTTAGGTGTTTTGAGAGCATAGAAATTTCTCTTTCGCCAGGAGTTAATTTTTTTTATGGGGCTAATGGATCTGGGAAAACAAGCATCCTAGAATCAGTATTTATTTTTTCAAGTGGAAAGTCATTCAAGAGCTCAAATCTTGTTTCACTCATAAATCAAAATAGTGAAAAATTTCTTCTTAAAGGGTTTGATGCCAAGAAGGGTTATATAGTTGAGGTCGAGAAAACTAAAGAAAAGCCTATATCTATTTTACTAAACAACAAGAAGACAGTTACAAGCAAACTGATTAAAGAGTTTCCATGCACACCAATTCATAATAATACTTTTTCTTTTACAAATGCTTCGCCAGATTTTAGAAGAAAGCTTCTCGATAGATCGATTTTTATAGCAGAGGATAATTTTTCATCCAATTGGTTTTCATATTATAGGGCTCTAAAACAAAGAAACAGTGTGTTAAAAAATCACCGCATATCAGATATTTATGCTTGGAATGAAATGCTTGTTGAAGAAGGAACCAAGCTGGACAATTATAGAAAAGATTTTTTTGATAAAACCTTGAAAGAGTTTCATACTCTTTTGGAAATATTAAAACCATATAATGTTTTTGACTTTTTTGATGTAATTAATATTAGCTTTTTTCAAGGATGGGATAATGAGAAATCTCTTTTAAAAATACTTGAAGAAAACAAACAAACAGATATTAGAAGAAAAACCACAACGAGTGGCCCGCATAAATCTGACATTAAATTTTTAATAAAAGATATTGATGCGAAACAAATTTTATCTCGAGGCGAACAAAAATTTTTTTCAATCTTATGGTCGTGTGCACAACATGAAGTCTTGAAAAAGCATTACAGAATTGATGCAACACTAATAATAGACGACATAAGATCTGAGCTAGATGATCGGGTTTTCAATCTATTTAAAAAGCTACTTGAACACAATGAAAACCAGGTTATCTTTTCCTGTATAGATGATTGTTTTAGTAGTAAAATATCTAGTAATTATAAAGACTTTAAAAAGTTCCACGTGGAACAATTGAGATAACAAATGGCAAAAAAATCCAAAGACGCCAAGTATGATTCTTCTAATATTCAAGTACTAAAAGGTTTAGAGGCCGTAAAGAAAAGACCAGGTATGTATATAGGTGATACCGATGATGGATCTGGATTGCATCATATGGTTTTTGAAGTTCTCGATAACTGTATTGATGAAGCAATGGCTGGACACTGTTCTGACATACAGGTAATTATTAATAAGGATGGCTCTGTCACTGTTACAGATAATGGCCGCGGTATCCCTGTTGATGTTCATAAAAAAGAAGGTGTATCGGCAGCACAACTAATCTTAACCACTCTTCACTCAGGTGGAAAATTTGATGATAATTCCTATAAGGTTTCTGGAGGATTACATGGTGTTGGGGTGTCAGTCGTTAACGCTCTTTCAAAAAAATTAATCTTAGAAGTTTACAGAGATGGTGGTGAATATTTTCAAGAATATATAGAGGGCAAACCAAAAGCCAAATTAAAGAAAATAAAAAAATCAGATCAGACGGGAACAAAGATAACCTTCTACCCATCAGAAACAATTTTTACATCAATTGAATTTGAAACTGATAGGATTCATAAAAGAATCCAAGAGCTTTCATTCTTAAATGCAGGTGTTTCTATAAATGTTGAGGATAAAAGAACTGGAAAATCAAAGAAATTTAAGAATAACGGGGGACTTTCAAGCTATGTGACACACCTTCGAGGAAGAAAACAAGGACTTTCCGAGATATTTGAGTGTTCTGCGGTTGATAATGAGGTTGGAGTAGAAATAGCAATGCAGTGGACAGATTCATATAGTGAAAACGTTCTCTGTTATACAAATAATATTCCACAAAAGGATGGCGGAACCCACCTTGCAGGCTTTAGAGGCAGTCTCACAAGAGTTTTGAAAGCTTTTATAAAGAAAGAAAATGCTAAAAAAACACCTACAGACCTTCTTGGAGAGGATGTAAGAGAGGGCTTGATTGCAATAATATCTGTCAAAGTGCCAGATCCCAAGTTTTCATCACAAACAAAAGAAAAACTAGTTTCATCCGAAGTAGAAAGTGTTGTAAGTACTCTATTTAGTAAGTATTTTAATGATTTCTTGCTTGAAAACCCTAAAGATGCAATGTCAATCGTTTCTAAAGTTTCTGAGGCAGCGCTTGCAAGGGAGGCTGCTAGAAAAGCAAGAGAAATGACAAGAAGAAAAGGAGTGCTAGAAATTGCTGGATTGCCAGGAAAGCTGGCAGACTGTCAGGAAAAAGATCCTACTCAGTCTGAAATATATATAGTTGAGGGAGATTCTGCTGGAGGATCAGCAAAACAAGGAAGAAATAGAAAGAATCAAGCAATACTTCCGCTCAAGGGTAAAATTATAAATGTTGAAAAAGCTAGAATAGATAAAGTCCTTGGGTCTGCAGAGGTTGGAACATTAATAAAGGCCCTTGGTTGCGGCATTGGTAAAGAAGACTTTGATATAGATAACTTAAGATACCATAGAATAATCATTATGACTGACGCTGATGTTGATGGATCGCATATAAGAACTCTTTTATTAACTTTCTTTTTTAGACAAATGTATGAAATCGTCGATAGGGGACATATTTACATAGCACTTCCGCCTCTTTATAAAATAACTAAGGGTAAAGAGTTTATCTATGCCTCAGATGAGTCACAGAAAGACGAAGCCATTAAGAGTTTCTCCAAAACTGGAACAAGAGGGTTAGAGGTTCAAAGGTATAAAGGCCTCGGAGAAATGAATCCAGAACAGCTATGGACAACAACAATGGATCCAGAAAACAGAAGAATGATGCGAGTTGATATAAAGGATGTACAGGACGCAAATGAGTCATTTGAAGTTTTAATGGGAGATGATGTTGAGCCAAGAAGAGAATTCATTGATGCAAATGCATTATCAGTGAAAGAGCTAGATATTTAGTTAATTTCTTTAAAATTCTTTTCAATCCAATTAAAAGCTTTATTTGTAGCATCCTTAGCATTTTCACCGTATAAAGGGGCGCCGATTAATACTTTTATTTCACCACTATGCTTATTGAAGGCCCTATTCTTCCAAAATAAGCCTGAATTATGACAAATAGGTATTATTGGTACATTATTTTTAACAGATAAAAGACCACAGCTATTTGAAAATGTTTTAAGGCCTTTATGTGGCCGTGCTCTTGTTCCTTCAGGAAAAATTATTAATGAAACACCATTAGCAAGCTTTTTTGAACCATCTTTTATAACCTTTTTAAGACTTACAAGCTTTTTTGATCTTTTTAAATGTATTGGCTTAAGACAAGCTAACGCCCATCCAAAGAAAGGAATATAAAGCAGCTCTTTTTTGATGATACTAGAAGAAGGAAAATACAATGTCTGTAAGAAAAATGATTCCCAAGCTCCCTGGTGGTTAGAGACTAAAATACATGGCTCATCAGGTAAATTTTCAGCACCTTTTATCGTCCAGGAAACTCCACAAATTAACTTTAATGAATAAAGAATGAAGAATATCCATTTGGATGCAATCTTTTGTAATGCTGAAGTTTTAAAAAATGGAAAAAGAATTATTATTGTTATTGATATTGGGATAACAGAAATATAAAGAATTAAATTAAATAAAAAACTTCGCAGAGTTCTCAATTTAAGACTTTATTTTGCTTTCCACAAAGCTTGGAATTTCACTAATATCTATCCTAGATTGAGCCATAGAATCCCTATCTCTTATAGTTACTGTTTTATTTTCTAAACTTTCAAAGTCTACTGTTATACACATTGGAGTTCCAATTTCATCATGTTTTCTATAGCTCTTTCCAATATTACCAGTATTCTCAAAGATAATTCTTCCAAGTCCTAGCCTCTGAATTTTTACTTTAACCTCATTCGCGAGATTAACTATGTCTTCATTATTTTTTTTGAGAGGTATTACAGCTACCTTTACTGGAGCAAGGTGTGGCTTTAACTTAAGAACTACTCTGCTGTTACCATCATCTAAATTTTCTACATTATAGGCTTCATTTAGAATAGCCAAAAAAACCTCGTTCAACACCTGCAGAAGGTTCAATCACGAACGGAACCACCCAATTTCCTTCCTCATCTTGAACTGCAAGCTTGCTGTTAGAATCTTTATTGGCTGTAACATTAGACTTAATATTCAATTCCTCTTGTTTTTTAGAATGAGAACCAAGATCAAAGTCAGTTCTGTTTGCAATGCCCTCAAGCTCTTCAAGCCCATGGGGAAACTTATACATGATATCTATAGTTTTTTTTGAATAATGAGCTAATTCACTCTTTGGCACATCATAAAGCTCAATGCTATCCATGGGTACACCTTGAGCAACCCACCAGTCTAATCTCTTTTGTACCCATGAATCATGACTTTTATCATCCATGCCAGGCATTACAAAGTACTCTAACTCCATCTGTTCAAATTCACGCACTCTGAAAATAAAATTCCTTGGAGTAATCTCATTTCTAAAAGCTTTACCTATTTGAGCTATGCCAAATGGTAATGACTTTGAGGTAGAATCAATTACATTTTTAAAATTCGTAAATATTTGCTGAGCAGTTTCTGGTCTAAGATATGCAAATGACTCTCCATCTTCAAGAGGCCCAACGTTTGTCTTAAACATTAGATTAAACTGTCGAGGTTCAGTTAAATCTTCTTTTTTGCAGCTATCGGGTACTTGATCAACTCTAAACCTTAAATTACAGGACTTACAATCTACCATAGGATCTGAAAAAGTATCTTCATGTCCAGAATATTTTAATACTAAGGGGTTGGTAAGAATGGCAGAGTCTAAGCCTTCAATATTATCATTCTCATATATCATAGACTCCCACCATGAGGCTTTTAGGTTATTTTTAAGCTCTACACCAAGAGGTCCAAAGTCATACATACCCTGTAGACCTCCATATATTTCACTAGATTGAAAAATAAAGCCTCTTCGCTTACATAAAGCTACTAATTCATCCAAATTCTGTAATATCCTTAAAAATAGGAAGTAGAAATGTTGGGGACGATGTAGCAACATCTGTTTGGGGTTTCTTTTCGATATATGTAATATCATTTGTTCTGCTTTTGGTTGCGGTGCTAACAACTGGACTTGATCTTGAATCAGCTTTTTCTGCAGTTGGTGCATGCTTGAACAACCTTGGACCAGGTTTGGGAAGTGTATCTGAAAATTATGCAAATATTAATTCAGCCTCAAAGGGCATATTAGCATTTGCAATGTTACTTGGAAGATTGGAAATTTTTACCCTATTGGTAATAATCACTCCAATGTTTTGGGCAAAGTAATTAGACTGTTTTATATGGATCTAATATTCCCACTTGACTCTTCTTAAATCTCTTATATTCCCAGCTATAGTCAATCGGTCTTTCGTTAATCATTTTTTCTATGTCATGATTAATTAATAGTTTGTGCTTACTATCGTCATATATGTCATCACTACAAGCTTTTATGCAAATTGATAAAAAATTGTTTTTATTTGATTTCATATAT
>CACDUZ010000015.1 GCA_902556105.1 uncultured SAR86 cluster bacterium | reverse complement strand
ATTCGCTCCATATGATAAAAAATTAAGAGATTTTTCGTCTTCAAGGCTATTACTTCTTGCATCGGTATGATGCGATATATTTTTAATTGAACCTTTGTATTCATTACATCCAAGTAACTCAACTCTGGATATTTCTAATTCGTTAAATATCATTCTGGCAGGAAGAGTTAGTTGAGCTTGACCAATATCTTTATGAAATAAATGCCAAAATGCCTGAAAGTCAGACTCTCCTCTCCATTTATTTATATCTTTTGTAGATCTTGGTGCAGCAGGCACAATAATATGATTTCCAATTGGAGGTCTTTGCGAGAGACCTGTATTAGAAGTGATTTTTTTGTTTTTTGAAATTGCTTTTACAGTTGATACTGCTGCTTCATGCAATCTTTCCCTGTTCTTTGTCCAACCCATTTAAATTTATTTATCTATCGAAGTATTTTCTATTTCTATATCAAAACATCTTTGAAAGTATTCTGAAATAATAGATTTTTCGATGTCATCACACTTATTTAGAAATGTTAGTCTGAAAGATGAAACAAGGTCCTTAAAAATTTTATAGTTTTGACCCCAAGATATTACAGTTCTTGGTGACATGAGAGTAGAAATATCACCATTTGCAAATCCTGCTCTAGTAAGGTTAGCAAGTTTGATCATATTCTTTATGATTTCATTATTTTTAGAGCCTTTAAGATTGGTTAATTTTGAACTGACTACTCTAAATTCCTGAGCTGGATCTAAATAGTTTAACGTCGATAATATATGCCATCTATCCATTTGCCCTTGATTAATTTGTTGCGTTCCGTGATACAAACCCGTCATATCACCTAAGCCAACTGTATTAGTTGTCGCAAATAACCTAAACGATGGATGTGGGTTTATAATTTTATTTTGATCTAAGAGAGTTAGTTTACCTTCAACTTCTAGTATTCTTTGAATAACGAACATAACATCAGGGCGGCCAGCATCATACTCATCAAAAACTAAAGCGACAGGATTTTGAATAGACCACGGAAGTAATCCCTCTTGAAATTCAGTAATTTGTTTACCATCATTTAATTTTATTGCATCTTTACCAAGAAGATCGATTCTACTTATATGACTATCAAGATTAATTCTTACACACGGCCAGTTTAATCTGGCTGCTATTTGTTCAATATGTGTAGATTTACCTGTTCCATGAAAACCTTGAATCATCACTCTTCTGTTGTGTTCAAAACCAGCTAATATAGAGAGCGTAGTATCTTTATCAAATACATAGGAATTATCTATCTCTGGAACCCAATCTGTCTTATCTTTAAATGCTTTTACACTTAGTTTTGAATCAACATTAAAAACTTCTGAGACATTAACTTTGTTTTCAGGTTTTTTTGGCAAATTTATTTCCTTATTTATAGTCATTTTTTTAAAACATGATTTTGGACTGCATATCCTACCTTTTGAGCGTTTAAAGTTCTAGTTTTTTTCTAAACAATGTAAGATGTTATTTTAACTATTAGATAAGACAATGTCAGAGAGACTGAAGAATAAAGTTGGATTAATTACAGGTGCAGCTCAAGGATTGGGAAAAGAAATGGCTAAAATCATGATTTCTCAAGGAGCAACAATAGTAATTACAGATATTAATGAAAAATCACTTGTTGAAACAGCAGAAGAACTATCATGTAAACATATGGTCATGGATGTGACTAAAGAAGATCAGTGGAAAAATGTTATTTCAAATATTGAAAAAGATATAGGATCATTAAATATATTAGTAAACAATGCTGGAATTGGCGGAGGTGGCGATGTTGAATCTACTGATTTAGAATCTTGGCATTTAGTTCACAGTGTAAATTTAGATTCAGTTTTTTTAGGATGTAAATTTTCATTACCTCTTATGAGAAAATCTGGAAATGGCTCTATTATTAACATCTCTTCTATGTCTGGCATAGTAGCTTCTCATAATATGTCAGCATACAACTCTTCAAAAGCAGCGGTTAGACATTTATCTAAGTCTATTGCTCTACACTGCGCAAAATCTACAAATCTTGTTAGATGTAATTCAATTCATCCTGTTTTCACTAGAACAGCAATGGTTCAAAGTATGATTGATGCGGCACCTGAAAGAAATATTGAAGAAAAATTAGTTCAACAAATTCCACTTAGAAAACTAGCCGAACCCATAGATATTGCAAATGCTGCACTTTTTTTAGCCTCTGATGAATCTTCGTTTATAACTGGCACTGAGCTAGTTATTGATGGCGGATTAAGTGCAACATAACAATGAAAGCTAAACCCGAACTAAAGAGAACTCTTGGTTTATTTAATTTAGATCAAGTTGATAGGGACATCTTCAGCTGGACTGGAAAAAACGTTGGCTTTAAAAGAATATTTGGCGGTCAGGTTATGGCACAAACATTAGTAGCTGCATATAAAACTGTGGATGTTCAGCACTTTGCTCATTCTTTTCATTCATACTTCTTAAGGCCTGGAGATATGAAAAAACCTATTACTTTTATCGTTGACAGGATAAGAGATGGAAGAAGCTTCACAACAAGGACTGTAAAAGCTCTACAAGAAGGAGAGGCCATATTCAATTGTTCTATATCATTTCAAAAAAGAGAAAAAGGATTAGAGCATCAAATTGATATGCCAGATGTACCGGAGCCTGAGACATTGAAAAGCGAATTAGAAATGAGAGCAGAAGCCCTTAAAGAATTAAATATGGATATAAAAGATATGCCGATGTTTATAAGGCAAAAAGAAATTGAAATGAGGCCAGTTGAAGAGCAGAGTTATTTTAATCCTAAAAGAATGCCTCCATATAAAAATACATGGATTAGAGCAGAGGGAACCATTCCAGATGATCAAATCTCTCAACAGGCATTCCTTTTATATATATCTGATATGGGTCTATTAGGAGCCGCAAATAATTCTGTAGGAGTAAATTTCTTAACTAAGAACTTCCAAAATGCTAGCTTAGATCATGCTATGTGGTTTCATAGAAAGGTTGAATTAGAAGGTTGGTTTTTATACACAATGGAGAGTCCAATTACTAGAAATGCTCGAGGTTTTTCAAGAGGATCTATATTTTCAAGAGATGGAAAATTGATAGCCTCTTGCACCCAAGAGGGTCTTATTAGGCTTTGGAAAGATTAATACTCTCTGACAAGATCAGTTAAATATTTTACGCTGTCAGGATTTATATCAGGAGTGATGCCATGCCCAAGATTAAAAATATAACCTGGAAATTTATTGAAGCTATCTAATATTTTATAAGTTTCTTGCTTAATGAAATCTCTAGATTCCAATAAAACCTTAGGATTAAGATTTCCTTGAATCGCTACTCTTCCGTTCGCAGCATTGATGTTAAAGTTCTGCATATTCCAATACAAGCTAATACAATCAGCTGACGTATTAATAAGAGTTTCTGTGTCACACTTTGGATCTCTTGAAAAAAGAATAATTGGAGTCTTTGAAGTTACTGGGTCTTGTTTTAAAGCTAAAATCAAAGATTCTATATATTGCATTGAAAAATCTTTTAGATCATCGCTCTCTAATAAATTTGCCCAAGAATCAAATATCTGTATAACATCTGCGCCTGCTAAAACCTGTTTTCTTAAATATAAAAAACATGCATCTGTAAGTCTTGAAAGAAAAAAATGAGTTTCATCTTTATTTGATTTTATGAACTCAGTAGTTTTCTTAAAATCCTTTGAAGACCTGCCTTCAATTGAGTATGCAGCCAAAGTCCATGGACTTCCACAGAATCCAATTAAAGGTATATCCTCTGGCAATGAGTTTTTTATATTAGATACGGCTTCATATACATAATTTAAATCGTTTGGATCAAAAGTATTTAGATTATTTATATCTGAAGATGTTTTAATTGGATTATGAAAAACTGGTCCTTTACCCTCAACGAAATTTACACCCAATCCTAGAGCATCTGGTATTGTTAAAATATCTGAAAATAAAATTGCTGCATCAAGCTGAAATGCATTAATAGGTTGAAGTGCCAGCTCACAACAAACTTCTGGATTTTTGCACATATCAAGAAAGTTCTTAAAATTTTTTCTTACATTTCTGTATTCAGGCATATATCTTCCAGCCTGCCGCATATACCATATTGGAGGAACGTCAAGAATTTCTTTTTTCAATGCCTTAAGAAATAATGAATCAGAATCATTCATGAAACGTATTTTATAATACTTTTTCCAGCTTCTCTGCCTTCCCAAATAGCAGTAACAACTAAATCAGATCCACGCACCATATCACCGCCTGAGAAGATTTTATTATTTGAAGTTTGAAATTTATACTCTTGTTCCTCTTCGGCAATCACTAAGCCATTTTTCTTAGTTTCAATATTAAAATCATTAAACCATGAAGCAGGGCTAGCTCTAAAACCAAAAGCAACGATTACAACATCAGCATCATAAATTTTTTCTGAACCTGGAATTGGTATTGGTACTCTTCTTCCGTTTTGATCAATATCACCCAATTCAGTTGTTACAGTTTTAACTCCTTCCACCTTTTCATTACCTAAAATATCAATAGGTTGAATATTAAATTCAAAAATAACTCCTTCCTCTTTAGCATTTTTAACCTCTCTTCTAGAGCCAGGCATATTTTTTTCATCTCTTCTATATAAACATGTTACAGATTTAGCGCCCTGCCTAATAGCAGTTCTATTGCAATCCATGGCAGTATCACCACCCCCAAGGATGACTACTTTTTTTCCTTTAAAATTAATATGTTCTGCTTTGCCAGTATCCATATTTAGCAACTTTTTTGTATTAGATATTAAATAGTCAATTGCTTTATATACCCCGGGTAGTTTTTCGCCCTTAAAACCACCTTCAAGAGACGTATAGGTTCCCATTGCAAGGAATACAGCATCATAGTCGTTATATAATTTTTTAAAAGGAACATCCTTTCCAACTTCTTTACCTAAATGAAATTTAATGCCCATTTCTTCAAGAATTTTTCGTCTTCTCTGAACCACAGATTTTTCTAGTTTAAATTCTGGGATACCAAAGGTAAGCAACCCTCCAATTTCATTATTCTTATCATAAACATGACTGTGAATTCCTGATCGAGTTAAGATATCTGCGCATGCTATACCAGCTGGTCCTGAACCAACAATAGCAACCTTTTTATTAATCCATTTTCTATGAGATAAGTCTGGCTTCCAACCCATCTCAAAAGCCTTCTCAGTAATATATTTTTCAATTGAACCTATTGTTACTGCCCCAAATCCGTCATTTAGTGTACAGGCGCCTTCACATAAACGATCTTGTGGACAAACTCTTCCACATACTTCTGGAAGGGCGTTAGTAGAGTGACATAAATCAGCAGCCTCTAGAATATTTCCTTCATTAACAAGTTTTAGCCAATCTGGTATGTAATTGTGGACTGGACATTTCCATTCGCAATAAGGATTGCCGCAATCAAGACATCTATGGGCTTGATTTGAAGCTTGGACTTGGTTGTACTCGCCATAAATTTCTACAAAATTAATTTTTCTTTCCTCAGGTGCTTTTTTTGTTGGATCAAATCTGCCTACGTCTAGAAATTGAAAATTATTATCAAGTTTTTCAAAAGAAATATACTCATTTCTCTCTGATATATTTTTTTTATTTCCAAACGAATTTTTAGTACTCAATATTTCCTCTTTCCACTCATAAAGCCTTTTTTTTGCATCATCAAGATTTGATATAGGCGAGAATGACTGAGTTATATATTTTCCATTGACACGAATTTTTCCATAAAAGTAGGGTGATCTTGGCTGAGTGAACAACAGAAGACCTTTCTCAATTCTATATTGCTTATTTTTATTAGTCATTTTCAAAGTGCGAGTATGACATAGTATGACACTTTTTGTTTGAAAATGACATTATTTTTGTTAGAATATAATCCGCACAATTCTAAATATGACAAAACTATACAAAGAAAATGATTTTCGCGATAACTGTGGCTTTGGTCTTATAGCCTCAATAGATGGTGTTCAATCTAGAAAAATAGTACAAGATTCAATAGATGCCTTGGTGAGTATGACTCATAGAGGGGGTATAGGATCTGACGGAAAAACAGGAGATGGCTGCGGTTTATTAGTCGATGTCAATTCAGATTTTTATATAAAAACAATTCAAAAAGAACAAAAAATAAAGCTGCAAAATAGATTTGCAGTGGGCCAACTTTTTTATTTCCAAAGTATTAACAAACTTATACCTCAGATAGATCATATTTTATCAAAAGAGGGTCTAACTCTAATTACTCATAGAGAAGTGCCAACTGACAAAAGTATATTAGGTAATATAGCTCTAGAATGCTTGCCAAATATTTATCAGCTATTTATTGAATCTAATGATAAAAATTTATCAGAAGACAAATTTCAAACAGCCATTCTTCAGGCAAGAAAATTCATAGAAGAAATATATCTAGATGATGAAAAATTATATTTTTGTAGCATGTCATCTAAAACAATTATCTACAAAGGGCTTATGCTGCCAAGTGACATAAAGAATTTTTATCTAGATTTAAAATCAAAGCATTTCAAATCATCAATATGTGTTTTTCATCAAAGGTTTTCAACCAATACAAGCCCTAGATGGCATTTGGCGCAACCTTTTAGGTTGCTTGCACATAACGGTGAGATTAATGCGATTCGAGGAAATAGAAACTGGGTTAAGGCCAGATCCAACCTCTTTAAAACACCACTTATACCTAAGATACAAAAGTTTAAACAGGTCGTTAATGAAGATGGGTCTGACTCTTCGGCGCTTGATAATATGATTGAGGTTCTTGTTAAAGGTGGCGTTGATATTTTTAAATCAATAAGAATGGTTCTTCCTCCAGCATGGCAGAATACTCAACTGCTCGATCCTGATGTGAGAGGATTTCATGAGTTTAATTCTATGCATATGGAGCCATGGGACGGACCAGCAGGAATAGTTATGTCTGATGGTGAATGGGCAATATGTGTTCTTGATAGAAATGGACTTAGGCCAGCAAGATTCCAAATAGACAATAACAAAGTCATAACAATTGCATCTGAAACTGGAGTTAGGCCGCTTGATGAAAAAAAATGTAACATTTAAAGGAAGGGTATCTCCAGGAGGAATGATTGCAGTTAACACAAAAACTGGAGAAATATTTTCTGAAAAACAAATTGATGACAGGTTAAAAAACCGAGCTCCTTACAGAGAATGGTTAAAAGAAAATACTATTTATGTCGAATCAAGTTTAGATAAATATGAAGGGCCTGGATTAAAGAAAATTGATTCAGAGCAATTTAATGTATCGTCAAAACTGTTTTTATTATTTAAAGAAGAGAGAACATCTGTAATTAAACCACTTGCTATAGATTCCCAAGAGGGAACTGGCTCTATGGGAGATGATACTGCTCTAGCGGTAATGAGTAAAATGCATAGACAGATATATGATTATTTTCGTCAACAATTTGCCCAAGTTACCAATCCTCCAATTGACTCTTTAAGAGAAGCAAGCGTCATGTCTCTCGAAACCTGTTATGGGCCTGAGCTTAATATTTTTGATGAGACTCCTGAACATGCAAAAAGATTAGTCACAACTTCACCAGTATTATCACATAAGAAACTTCAATCAATAATCGCTAACCCATATTTCAAGTGCGAGGAAATTAAACTTGAATACAAAAAACAAATAAATTTAAAAATTGCACTTGAAACCTTACAAAAGAAAGTTATCCAAAGTGCAAAAAACGGTAATACTATTATTCATTTAAAAGAATCTTTGCCCAATAAAAATTTATTGCCAATCAATGCTTTATTGGCTGTTGGATGTGTTCACCAACAATTAGTAAAACTAGGTTTGAGATCAAAAGTTAATCTGGTAATAACTTCGTCTTCTGCAAGAGACACACATCAAATTGCATGCTTAATCGGCTTTGGAGCAACTGCAGTTTATCCATCTTTGGCGTATCAAACGATATTAGACTTAACCGAGAGGAATGAATTGAAGGGTGATGCCCATGAAAATTGCGCTCGATACAGAAAGGGTATCAATAAAGGACTACTAAAAATTATTTCAAAAATGGGGATATCAACTATTTCTAGTTATAGAGGATCACAATTATTTGAAATTGTTGGCCTAAACAATGAAATTGTAGATTTATGCTTTACTAATAGCGTAAGCAGAATCCAAGGCAAAAATTTTAATGATTTAGATGAAGACATAAGAGTACTTAATGATTACGCAAGATCTAATCTAACTGACATGAGTGTAGGAGGGTTGCTCAAGTACGTTCATGGAGGCGAATACCATACTTATAATCCTGAGATTGTTAAAAAATTGCAAGAGGCAGTATCTACCGGCTCAAATGATTCTTATAAAGAGTATAAATCTTTGGTGGATAATAGACCCCCAGCAATGTTAAGAGATCTATTAAAATTAAAACATTCAAAGAAAAAAATTGCTAAAGAACCAGAGAAATTAGAAAAAATAATCAAAAGATTTGACTCTGCAGGTATGAGTTTAGGTTCTTTATCACCAAAGGCGCATGAAACACTTGCAGAAGCAATGAATACTTTAGGAGCAAGATCTAATTCTGGAGAGGGAGGAGAAGGTAAACATAGATATGGCACAAATAAGATGTCAAAGATTAAACAAATTGCGTCAGGAAGATTTGGTGTAACACCTCACTATCTTGTAAATGCAGAAGTGCTTCAAATTAAAATTGCTCAAGGTGCAAAGCCTGGAGAGGGAGGACAACTCCCAGGTGGTAAAGTGAATAAATTAATTGCTGAATTAAGATATTCAACACCAGGAGTTACTTTAATTTCTCCACCTCCACATCATGATATTTATTCAATAGAAGATCTTGCTCAGCTTATTTATGATCTAAAACAAGTTAATTCAAAAGCATTGGTTTCTGTAAAATTAGTTTCAGAACCAGGTGTTGGTACTATTGCTTCAGGAGTTGCAAAGGCATATGCAGACCTAATTACTATTTCAGGTCATGATGGAGGAACAGGAGCAAGTCCGTTGACTTCAATTAGATATGCTGGATCTCCATGGGAGTTGGGCTTAGCAGAAGCGCATCAAAGTTTAAGAGATTCAGGACTTAGGCATAAAGTTCGCCTTCAAACAGATGGAGGAATGAAAACTGGCTTAGATGTTGTTAAAGCAGCAATTTTAGGAGCAGAATCATTTGGATTTGGAACAGGTCCTATGATAGCAATGGGTTGTAAATATCTCCGAATATGTCACCTAAATAATTGTGCAACCGGAGTTGCCACTCAAAGAGAGGACCTAATAAATCAACATTTTATTGGTGAAAAACAAAAAGTAATTAATTATTTTGAGTTTATTGCTAACGATGTGAGGTAACACTTAAGAGAGATTGGCGTTTCGAAATTAGAAGATATTATTGGACAAACTCATTATTTAGAACAGATATCCGATATTGAGGATCATTATAAAAAGATAGACTTATCTGGACTTTTAGAAACAAATTTAAATTCAAATGAATCTCATTTTTGCACTGTTAAAAAAAATAAACCTTGGGATAAAGGAAAGCTGTCTAAAAAAATTATGGTTAAGGCTGTAAAATTTATAGATAAAGAAAAGAAAGGCTCACTTAATTTTAATATCTCCAACAGAGATAGATCAATAGGAGCAAGCGTTTCTGGATATATTGCAGAAAAGTATGGTGAAAATGGCCTTAAAAATACCTTATCCTTAAATTTCAAGGGATCAGCTGGTCAAAGTTTTGGATGCTGGAATGCAAATAATTTAAACCTTACTGTTGATGGTGATGCTAATGACTATGTTGGCAAGGGAATGAATGGAGGAAGGATCGTTGTAAAAAATGAGTCTGACTATTCAAAAGAAAATATAGAAACTGTTCTTGTTGGAAATACATGCTTGTATGGTGCGACTGGAGGTGAGCTTTATGTTTCAGGATCAGGAGGTGAAAGATTTGCTGTTAGAAACTCCGGAGCAAATGCAGTTATAGAAGGTGTTGGAGATCACTGCTGTGAATACATGACAGGTGGACATGTAACAATACTTGGGCCAGTAGGAGGCAATTTTGGTGCCGGCATGACTGGTGGTTTCGCTTATGTATTGGATGAAGATAGAACATTCTTTGATAAATGCAATAGGGGCTTAGTAAATTTAGAGAGAATAACAACTGAAGAAATGCAACCTCATAGAAAACACCTCAAAGAGATACTTGAAAAACATTACAAATACACTAAAAGCAATAAAGCAAAAGAGTTGTTAAATGATTTTGAGAAATATGAAGCAAACTTTTGGCTTGTGATCCCAGCAGCATCAAATATACAGGATCTTCTTAAAGCTACAACTGCGAATGCAGCTTAAGACAAGGCTTTAGATATATTTTTATAATTAAATTTTGCAGTTTTAAAAGCCTCAAATTTTTCATTTATTAAAATTAAATTTAATTTACCATCTGAAATCTTTTTATCCGTAGACATAAATTTTTTAAGATCCGAATACTTATATTTTTCATGATTTATATCAAGATCTAGGGAGCTGATCATATTAATAATATTGTCTAATTGATATTTACTAATATGTCCTTCAAAAAATGAAATTTTTGAAGCAATAATCATTCCTAGTGTTATTGCAGCACCATGAGTTATGTTTTTATAGTTATTTTTTGCCTCTATTGCATGACCAAAAGTATGACCGAAATTTAATATCGCTCTAATACCACTTTCCTTTTCGTCTTTAGTTACGATCTTTGATTTTGTTTTTATAGATTCTTCAATTATGGTTTGAAGAATTGAGGACTTTCTTTTAATTATCTTCTCAGGATTTTTTTCTATTATATTTTTTAATTTCTTATTACCAATAAAAGCATATTTTATTACCTCACCTAAGCCTGATTTATACTCACTTTCCGGCAAAGTATTTAAAAATTCTGTAGATATAAGAACAAGACTTGGATTATAAAACGCTCCAACAAGATTCTTGCCCTGAGGTACATTAATTGCAGTCTTACCTCCTACTGATGAGTCAACTTGAGCCAAGAGAGTGGTAGGAATTTGTATATACTTAATGCCTCTTAAAAAGGTTGAAGCACTAAATCCAGTTATATCACCAACAACTCCACCACCAAAAGCAATTAAAACATCGGATCGATCAAATCTTAATTCGAAAAGTTTATCTATGATTTTTTTGAATGAAGAAAAAGATTTTGATCTTTCGCCATTATCTAGCACGAGAGTATGAACACTTTTACTATTAATTAATTCCTTTAATTTTTTAATATGTTTTTTTGGAACACCACTATCAGTAATTATTAGTATCTTATTTTTCTTACCAAGATTACTGTTTAAAACACTTTTAGGTAGATTTTTACCAGTTATGTGTATGTTATATTTTGAAGCACCTTTACCTGCAGATATTATTGTCAAAACTATTCCTTAATCAAATTGATTATTTCTGATGCGACTTCCTGACTTGATTTATTTTCAGTTTGAACATAATGGTCAGAAACAGATTCATACAAATCTTTTCTTTCTTCGTGAAGTTTTGTAAGGATTTCTCCTGGATCTCCATTTTTAAGTAATGGCCTATCCTTGTCTTTGGATGTTCTTTCAATTTGCACTGATATTGGCGTAGATAAATAAAAGACTGTTCCTCGCGAAGATAAAAGCTCTCTGTTTTCATCAGATAAAATGATTCCACCACCTGTAGAGAGGACTATTGAGTTTTTTTGAACCATTTCTTGAAGAATATCACTTTCTCTTTTTCTAAAGCCATTCTCACCCTCAAGATCAAAAATCCAATCAATGGATGCCCCAGTCCTAGATTCAATTTCTTCATCAGTATCGAAAAAATTTAAAAAAAGTTCATCAGATATAATCTTACCTACGGTTGACTTACCCGAGCCCATTGGACCAACAATAAAAATATTCATATTTAACTAATAATTAAGCCGAGATTTTAACATCTTGAATAATAATTACACTTTTTAAATTACAAATGATGTATTCTCTAAAATTAAAGATTTAAAATAAGATATGCAAACCTTGGCAAGAATTTCTTTTTTTTCAGGCATTTTTATATGCATTTTAGGAATTTTAACAATTCTAGGTACCTATTTTGCATTAAAGCCGAACTTACCAGAGATTAAGTATGTTGATGAGTCTGAGTTGCAAATGCCCTTAAAGGTTTATACAAAAGACGGGGTACTAATTGGTGAATTTGGAGAAATTAAAAGGAGGTCAATTACTTTTGATAAAATTCCAAAGGATATAAAAAATGCTTTCCTCGCAGCAGAGGATGACAACTTTTTCAATCATCAGGGTATAAGTTATACAGGCCTAATAAGATCATTTATTAGATGTTTGCAATCATCTGGTTGCCAGGGCGGAGGTGGAACAATAACAATGCAAGTTGTAAGAGGATACTTATTAACTAGAGAACAAACTGTTATTCGCAAAATAAAAGAAATCTATTTAGCATTAGAGCTTGAAAGCAATATTGGCAAACAAGAAATATTTGAACTATATGTAAACAAAATTTTCTTAGGTAACAGATCATATGGCATTGAAGCTGCTGCAAATACATATTTCGACAAAGGATTAGCTGATCTGGATGTTAGTGAATCTGCAACAATCGCAGCATTAGCTCAGCTGCCATCAAAGGTTAACCCAGTAAAGAATCCAAGAAGGACGGAGCTGAGAAGAAATTGGATATTATCAAGAATGTTATTACTTGGATATATTAATCAAGATGACTACGAAAACGCCATCTCACAAGAGATAAAAATCGCAAAGAATATCAATTTGTATGAGGTAGATGCGCAACACTTAGCAGAACTGGTAAGACAAGAAGTAATAGATAGATATGGATTAAGAGCATACAAAGAAGGATGGTCTGTATATACAACCATCGATTCAAGTTCACAAAATATTGCAAATCAAAGCATGTTAGATGAAATGTATATTTATGATAAAAGACATGGCTGGAGAGAACCTGATAATTATGAGGATATGTTTAATAACCAGGAGGCTGAGTCATTAAAAAATCAAGAATTAGATATTATTTTGAATGATACTTATTTTGGTGATGATTATTTGGATGAGAATAATATTGCTAATAAAGTTAGTAGTTTATTTGATTTATATCCATATGTCAGAACACATTTAAAAGCATTAGTATTAAGAGTTTCAGATTATGAAATTATATTACTTGATGAAAATTTTGAATTTAAGATTGTTCAATGGAGTAATGAGTATTCTTGGGCAAGAAAAAAAATATCTATAGATCAGCTTGATATTAGACCTCAAGGGTTCAATGATATTGTTAGTTTTGGAGATTTTGTTTATTTAAAGTTAAATAATGATTTCTATAGTTTAGACCAGATACCGGAAGCAGAGGGATCATTAATATCTATTAATCCTGATTCAGGTGAAATTATTGCATACATAGGTGGAAAGAATTTTAATGAAAGTAATTTTGATCGCATAAGACTTTCATTTCCACAGTCTGGCTCAAGTTTTAAACCATTTATTTATTCATCTGCATTTGCAAATGGATACAATTTATCCTCACTTATTAATGACGCACCTATCGTATTCGCTGATGAAAATCTAGAAAGCGCATGGAGACCTCAAAATTATACTGGAGAATTTTATGGGCCTTTATCTTTAAGAGAGGCCCTCACCAAATCTGTAAATATAGTTTCGATAAAGCTCTTAAGAGAACTTAGTATAGATAAAGCACATGAATATATTCAAAAATTTGGTTATGACCAGTCTCGACTTCCAAAAGATCTATCTCTTGCTCTAGGTTCAGGAAACTTTTCTCCGGCTGAAATGGTAAGAGGTTATAGCGTAATCGCAAATGACGGTTTTATATCTGACATGCATTTTGTAGATACTATTCAAGATAGATTTGGGGATATTATTTTTTCACATAATGATTACAACATACAAAAGAATAACAATGAATTAAATGCTTTTCCATGGCTTGATACATTGGAGATGAATATTAAGAGACCGTATAACATTCTCAAACCTCTTAATAAAAAAGAGAGAGTTATTGACGAAAGAATATCTTACTTAATGAAAGATGTTCTCAAGGGATTTATGAAAAATGGCGTGGCAGGAAGAAAATCTGAATTTTTAAATAGAGATGATATTGGTGGAAAAACTGGAACTACGAATGATTCCGTTAGCACTTGGTTTTCTGGGTTCCATGATGATTTGGTTACGACTGTTTGGGTAGGAACAGATGATTTCTCATCACTAGGTAAAGATGAATTTGGTTCGACAATTGCCTTGCCAATTTGGTTGAACTATATGGATTACAAATTAAGAACACTTGAGATTTCAAAGGAAGTGATTCCGGAAGATATTTCTTTTGTAAGAGTCAATAAATCAACTGGTGAGATAGATAATGATTCAAAAGATGATTTTTATTTTGAATTATTTTTGGAAGAAAATGTTAATTAATTTTTAAATACACTTATTGATAAAAGATCCCATACATTTTCAATATAATTTGAGGGCGCGTCTTTGAATTTAGATCTGATGTACCTACCAATATTTCCTTCTAGTGATGTGATGATTAATTGTGCAGAAATCCCGGGTTGTGTTCTTAAATTAGAATCATCTTCTTTTAAGATCTGCCTAAGCACTAATTCAAATCTTTCATAAAATTGGTTTACACTATCGCTTACATTTTGTTCATCTGAAGACAAAGCCTCTCTAGATAATAACCTTGCAAAACCTTTATTTTTTTCAATAAAAAACATAAAAAACATAAAAGCATTTTTAACTTTCTCTTTTGAAGATAACTTACTTTTTTTAATCTCATTACATTTTGAAAAGATAGAATCATCGCAAAACGAAAATAATTCTGCATAAATTGATCTTTTGCTTGGAAAGTGTCTATATAAGGCTGCTTCAGTAATTTTTGATTTTTCAGCAAGAGAGGCGGTAGTTATTTTAGATAAATTCCTTTCTTCAAGCATGCTTGCAAGAGATTGTAAAATTATGTTTTTTCTATCCTTCTTCATTAGTTAATCTAAATTTATATCAATATCAGGACAAATGCGAGAAAGTTCATTTAAAAACATATCTTTTATTGCATGCAAGTCGCTTTCTGTATTCCCTTCGAATCTAAGAACCAACTTTGGAGTAGTATTAGATGCCCTAATCAAACCCCATCCATTATCAAAGTTTATTCTTAATCCATCTATTGTGATCTTTTCTCCTTCTAAAGAACACTCAGATGCAAAATCTTCAATTATTTTAAATTTATTATCCTCAGCAACATTAATATTAAGTTCTGGAGTAGAAAAGAGCTTAGGCAGATCATCATTTATAGAAGAAATACTCATATCTTTTTTGCATACAAGTTCAATAATTCTAGCTCCTGAATAATGACCATCATCAAACCCATACCATTTATCATTAAAAAAAATATGGCCACTCATTTCTCCTGCAAGCAATGGATTGTGCTTTTTAATGCCATTTTTTATATGAAAATGCCCAGTTGGAGACATTATGGGCTCTCCATCACAGCTTTTAATAATTTCTGGTAAAACATTGGAGCACTTTACGTCAAATATAATAGAGCCCTTTTGAGAGCTCAGTATGTCTTTGGCGAACATCATAAGTATTTTGTCTGGATAAACTATCTCACCTTTATTTGTGACTAAACCAACTCTATCTCCATCCCCATCAAATGCCAGACCAAGATCGGCATTTGTTTCTTCAACTTTTGATACTAACTCTTCTAAGTTTTCAACTTTACCTGGATCAGGGTGATGGTTTGGGAAATTTCCGTCAACTTCTGTATAGAGCTCGATAACTTCACATCCTAATTGTTTATATAACTTAGGTGCAATACAACCAGCAGCTCCATTGCCACAGTCAATTACAACTTTAATTTTTTTATCTACTTCAATATTTTCTGCAACTTCAGAAATGTAATGATCTTTAATATCAACTATTTTTACATGACTTGTTTTGGGAGCTAAATCCCTTTCTTGATTAATTAAGTCAAAAATTTCACTTCCAGACACAGGTTTATCATTGATAACGAGTTTAATGCCATTATAGTTCTTAGGATTATGACTTCCCGTAATCATCACACCGCTTTTATTTTTACTTTTCTTGGCCGCAAAATATAAAATTGGTGTTGTTACCAGGCCAATATTTTGAACTTCGATACCATAAGAAGATAGTGACTTTGATAAAACAGAAAGTAAGCTTTCGCCAGAAAGTCTACCATCTCTCCCAATACATATTTGAGATACATTTTCTTTGTCACATTTGATAGATATAGCTTTTGCTATTTGATCAACCACAACTTCATTTATTTCATCGGGATAAATACCCCTTATGTCATACTCTCTAAAGATTGATTTTGTTATTTCCATTTTTTTCTTTTGTTATACGTATGATTTTGCAATAATAGCTAATCACAATTATAGCTTGAAACGTGTTTGTAAATACTGAAAAAAAATTGATATGGAAAAATGGATCATTTGAAAAATGGGATGATTCCAAGGTTCATGTTCTCTCACATACTCTACATTATGGAACTGGTGTATTTGAAGGAGTAAGAGCTTATAAGACCGATTGCGGACCAGCTATTTTTAGATTAAAAGAACATACAAAAAGACTTTTTAATGCTGCAGCAAAGATAAATATTAAAATTCCATTTTCTGAAGAAGAAATAAACAAGGCGCAATATGAAGCTTTAATAAAAAATAAGTTGGATGAAGGCTATATTAGACCAATAGTATATTTAGGTAATGAGGGTTTGGGCTTACGTGCAAAAGATCTCAGTGTGAATGTTTCTATTGCTGCATGGGAATGGCCTTCATACATGGATCCCAAGGCTAAGCAAAATGGAATTTCAGTTATGAAGTCTTCTTATCAACAATATGAAAATCCTCTTCATTCAGGCAATAAAATTATTGGCACTTATTTTAGCAACACAATGGCTCTTCATGAAGCGCTTGATAATGGAGCTGATGAAGCGATTATGTTTGATAAAAATGGATTTATTTCAGAGGGGAGTGGTGAGAATATTTTTATTGTAAAAGATGGCACTATTTTCACACCAACAACTGAACATTGTCTAAACGGCATCACTCGCCAATCAGTTATTCAGATTGCAAAAGATCAAAAATATAATGTTGAAGAAAAGGATCTTGGTTACGATGATTTATTGAATGCCGATGAAGCTTTTTTCACTGGTACCGCTGTTGAAATAACTCCAATATCAAGATTTGATAATAATATAATCAATATTGGTGGAAGAGGTGAAATTACTGAAAATTTGCAAGATAAATTCCAGAAAATTATCTCAGGTAATGACGAACAATATAAAAACTGGCTTACGTATAAAGCATAATCCCTTTTGCATAAATTAAATATAGCAATACTTAGTTATAGAAGCGCTCAATTCGGTGGAGGTCAAGGTGTGTATATTAGAGACATTTCTTTTGCATTGAGTTTGATGGGTCATAATGTTGATGTTATTTCAGGACCGCCTTATCCAGATCTACATAAAAAAGTAAACCTAATAAAATTACCTGGATTAAATCTCTTCGAAACCTTTTCTTTTAAAGATAGACTAAAGAAACTTTTTAAAAAGAAAAATAAAAATTTCAATCATTACTATGAGTTTATTTCTGTTCTATTTGGTGGCTTTCCTGAACCTAAGACTTTTGGAGATAGAGTCAATATTTATTTAAGTTCAAATAATAATTATGATTTGATAATAGACAATCAATCTTTGAGTTATGGAATGATTGATATTCAAAAAAGATTTCCCTTTATTGAAATAATTCATCATCCAATTACATTTGATTACAAGTTTGAGCTAGCCTCATCAAAAAGAATTAAATATAAACTTTCCAGATATCGATGGTATTCATTTTTGAAAATGCAAAAAAAGGTTGCACCTCTTATTAAGCAAATCATTACTCCCTCAAAAAGTTCTAAAGAAGGCATAGTAAATGAATTTAATTGCGCAAAAGAAAATATTAATGTTATTAACAATGGCTTAGATACTAATGAGTTCTCACCAATTGATAAAACAAGTATAAATAAAAATAGATTAATTACTACTGCAAGTGCAGACGTTCCTTTAAAAGGGCTAGATTATTCTTTAAAGGCTATGAAAATGCTTAAAGATGATTACCCTGAACTACATCTAGTAGTAATTGGTAGCCCAAAAAAAGGTGGTCATACAGAAAGATTGATCAGAGAGCTTGAATTAGAGCAAGACGTCATATTTAAATCAAATATAACCAAAGAAGAAATTAGAGACCTTTATTCAACAAGCTCTGTAGCAATTGTGAGTTCTTTATATGAAGGTTTTGGATATCCAGTAATTGAAGCAATGAGTTGTGAAGTGCCTTTGATTGCAACAAATGTATCTTCTATTCCAGAATTAACCTCTGAATTCGCAACATTAATTGAGCCAAAAAATGAAGAAATGATATATAAAAGTGTAAAAAATATACTTTCTGATTATGATGAATTTAAGCAAATCGCAATTAATGGAAGAACGCATGTAATTAAAAACTTCAATTGGGCTAAAATCACCAATGAGTATGAAGATGTTATATTCAAAACAATAAAAAAATTTAGAGATGCTAACGTTTAATTTAAAAAAATATAATCTTAAAGATGATGGATTGATGCTGGATGTTGGATGTGGAGAGGGGCGTCATATATTTGGGGTCATGCAAGACCATCCAATGATGAAATGTATTGGAATAGATATGGACAAAGCCTCACTCAACAGAGCTGAAGAGGGATATGAATATTTTAAATCAATATCTAATGCTGGCGCTGAGTTTTTTATAGGCTCAGCCTATTCACTTCCTTTTGAAAGTGATAGTTTTGATCTAATTGTATGCTCTGAAGTTTTAGAGCATCTGCATGAATATAATGATGCAATTAAAGAAATTCACAGAGTATTAAAGCCTGGAGGAAAATTCTATGCGAGTGTTCCAGCTTCTTGGCCTGAAAAAATCTGTTGGCATCTTTCTAAGGAATATCAAAATCAGCCCGGCGGACATCTTAGAATATTTAACCAAAATAACCTTGTTGATGAGATTGAAGGCGAAGGTTTTAAATTTCTATCATCTGAAAGGTTTCATTCAATTCATAGTCCGTATTGGTGGCTGAGATGTTTTTTTTGGAATTCTCAAGATACAAACTTTCTTGTTAAGCTTTATAAGAAATTACTTGAAAGGCATATACTTAAAAAACCAATAATACTTAATCAAATTGATAAATTATTAAATCCTATTTTAGGTAAAAGTTTTTCAATGTATTTTGAAAAACTTTAAAAAATGCATCTCCCAAAAGATAACTCTGAAATAAGAAAAGTTCCTCAAAAAAGTATTTTTGTTAATACCGGCAGATATATAAAATCACTTCAATTAGAATCGGGTTCAATACCATCCAACGAAGATGGGTCTCATGATCCATGGGATCATATTGAATCTATTATGGGATTAAATTTTGCTGATGAAATTGAAGCATCAAAATTAGCATTTAATTGGTTAATAAAAAATCAAAATCATGATGGAAGCTGGTTTTCTAAATACCATGATGAAGTTCCAATAGAATTTAATAAACCTTCACATTTTGGACCTTACATAGCTGTTGCGGCATTACATTTCTATAAGACTTTTTCAAATAAAGAATTTTTAGAAACTCTATGGCCGTCAATAGAATTGGCTATAAATTTCACATTAAAACTTCAAACTAAGAATGGAACCATCCCTTGGTCAGTTGATAAAAATGGTGAAGCTGAGGGAGATTTCTTACTTACTGGCTCCTCATCAATTTTAAAGAGTATTGAGTGCGGCATTGCAATTTCAAATATTCTAAATAAGCAAAATAATATAACTAATTGGTCCAAGTCTTATGACTTATTATCACAAGCGATAAGAGAACCGTCAGGTAAATTTGATTTATTAAAAGATAGGAAACGCTTTTCTATGGACTGGTACTATCCAATATTATCTGGTTGCTTAGATGATGATAAAAAAAACTTTTATATCGATAAGGTTTTTAAAGATTTCTATACAAAAGATTTAGGAATAAAATGTGTAATTGAGGAGCCTTGGGTTACTGTAGCTGAAACAAGCGAATTTATAATTGCTTTGATGATGTCTGGTAGATCCAAAGATGCAAAAAATCTCCTCTTAGATATTCTTAGCATCTCAGATGAGAATCAAATACCATATATGGGTTGGCAATATAAAGAAAAAATTTTTTGGCCAAATGAAAGACCAAGCTGGACTTCAGCAGCGCTAATTATTTCTGCTGATTCTGTAATGAATTTTTCAAATGCCTCAGATTTATTTTTAGTAAATCAATCATCCCTTTATTAAACAAACGATAGTATCAACTCTTTCATATTCTTTATAATTTTTTTGAAGAGCTTTTTTATAAACCTCGAAGGGCGCCTGGCCACCTTCATGAGGATTCTCATAGATATCATGGATTACCAGAGATCCACCGGTTAAAATTTTAGACTCCCAACTTGAGAAGTCATTATTAGCAGATTCAAATGAATGACCTCCATCAATGAATACCATTCCTAAATCTGTAAACCAACTTTTAGAAACTTTTACTGAATCTGAGATAATTGGAATAATATTTACACCGCCTAAATCATTTATATTCTTGATAAGCAAAGGAAGGGTATTCACTCTCTTCTTAGTATAATCGTATATTTCTTCATCAAAATACTCCTCATTTATTTGATGTTCTTCAGAACCTAAATGATGATCAATTGTGAAAACATTTTGATTATTTATATATGCACCCTTACTAAGGTACATAGTTGATTTACCACAATATGTTCCTATTTCCATGACTGGACCAAGCTTTGAAAATTTTTCTGACCACTTCATAAGTGCATCACCTTCATGATCAGGCATGAAGCCTTTTAATTTTCTAATCTTGTTGAT
>CACDUZ010000014.1 GCA_902556105.1 uncultured SAR86 cluster bacterium | reverse complement strand
ATTATTAAAAAGTGATACATGGACTTCGCCTCCAGGTGTTTCAAAATTTGAAGAAAATCCTAAATGATATTTTACATCTCCTGTACTGGCTCCTTCTAATTCAAAATCTTCATCAAAAGCTGAAAATAATTCAGATGGAAGTTTGCCCAAGACATTTACTAGTAAATTTAATCTGCCTCTATGAGCCATACCAAAACATATTTGAGATGCCCCCATTGATCCACAATCTTGAATAACGCTTTCGATTAATGGAACTAATGCTTCTGCTCCATCAATTCCAAAGCGCTTCATTCCTGGATATTTAGCTGATAAATATTTTGCTAAACCTTCAGCAGAATTAAGTCTCTCGTAAATATTGAGTTGTTGTTTTTTATTAAAATTATAATCTTTTAATTTAGATTCAAATTTTTTCTGAAACCATCTTCTTTCGTTTGAATCTAAAATATGATTACATTCAATCCCAATATTTCCACAATAAATTTCTTCTAATCGATTTAATATCTCCCTCAGAGTTAATTTATTATGCTCAGTAAAGGTATCTGTAAAAAATTCTTGATCTAAGTCTTCATGAGATAGGCCGTGAAATTCGATTCCTAGATCTTCAATAACTCTTCTTTCCATCATCCCCAGTGGATCTAATTTTGCTTTGAGGTGTCCTCTATTTCGATAAGATTGTATTAATCTAATTACTTTGCCTTGTCTTTCGTCTACTGAACTTCTGGTTTTGCTTATAACTTTGCTTCTTGAAAGATTTTTAAACTCTTTTATTATTTTTTTATGTGATATTTCGCCATTAGAATTTGGATTTTTAGGGAGGCTTGTAAAAAAGTCTAACCACTCAGATGATAAATCTTCAGGATTATTAATAAATGTTTCGTAGAGATCTTCTAGGTAGGCAGCGTGTCCTGCTGAGATATGTGAGCTTCCCCAAAGCTCTTTCATAGATTCATTCATTTTTTATCTTATTTATTACACCCCGTCGGAGACAATTATATCCTTTTTATTTTTATGTAACATTGATTTTATTTCACCAATTGCCTTGTTAGGGTTAAGGCCTTTAGGACAAACACTTACACAATTCATTATTCCATGACATCTGTAAACACTGAATGGATCAGACAAGGCGTTTAACCTCTCTTCAGTCTTATTATCTCTTGAATCTGCAAGGAATCTATATGCCTGAAGAAGAGCAGCAGGTCCAACAAATTTATCAGGATTCCACCAAAAAGAGGGGCAACTTGTTGAACAACATGCGCATAGAATACATTCGTATAATCCATCTAATTTATCTCTATCTTCAGGAGATTGAAGTCTTTCTTGTTCAGGTGCAGTTGTTTCATTTTGTAAAAATGGTTTAATCTTTTCATATTGAGCATAAAATTCGGTCATATCTACAACTAAGTCTCTAATAACTGGCAATCCAGGTAGTGGTCTTAACTCAATTTTATTTCTCTTTATAACTGACGAAATTGGAGTTATGCAGGCTAATCCATTCTTGCCATTGATATTCATTCCATCTGAGCCACAAACACCTTCCCTGCATGATCTTCGATAAGAAATTGATTGATCATCTTCTTTAAGCAAATGAAGCAGATCAAGAACCATGATATCTCTTTCAGGTTTTTCAATTGTATATTTTTTCATGTAAGGGAATTTATCCTCTTCAGGATTGTACCTATAAAGACTAACTTGTAATTTATTACCAAACATTAATACGTCCTAACCTTTGGTGGAAAAGCATCAACTTTGTGAGGTTTAAAATTCACATCTCTTTTAGAAACTTCTTTAGAAATAGGATCAAATATTGTGTGGCATAACCAATTTTCATCATCTCTGTCAGGAAAATCATCCCTTGCATGAGCTCCTCTGCTTTCATTCCTCTGAAATGCAGATATCGCAGTGGATTCTGCCACTTCGAATAAATTTTGAAGTTCTATGGCTTCTACCCTGCTAGTGTTAAAGGCATCACTTTTATCTTTTAGATGTAAATTATCAACCTTCTCTTTTATTTCAGAAAGTTGTTCTAAACCTTTCTCCATAAATTCGCCTCTTCTAAAAACACCAAAATAATTTTGCATACATTCCTGTAGTTCTTTTTTAACCTCTGCTGTGTCAAAGCCTTTATCTGATTCATTTAGTTTGTTCAATCTTTCAAGAGCATCATCGATATCACTTTTTGTTGCAGAATCTACACCCCCACCAGACTTTAGTTCATCTTGAATATGCAATCCTGTGGCTCTTCCAAAAACAACTAAATCAAGCAAAGAATTGCCTCCCAGTCTATTGGCGCCATGAACTGAAACACAAGCAGCCTCTCCTGCAGAAAATAAACCAGGAATTAAATAGTCTTCTTCATTTAATCTTTTAAATGCTTGGCCATTTACATTGGTGGGCGTTCCTCCCATCATATAATGGCATGTTGGAACAACTGGTATTGGCTCATATATTGGATCAACATGTGCAAAAGTTCTTGATAGTTCGCATATTCCCGGAAGTTTTGAATTCAAAACGTCAGCACCCAAATGGTCAAGTTTTAAAAAGATATGATCATTTTTTTCTCCACATCCTCGACCTTCAAGAATTTCTAGAACCATAGATCGTGCAACCACATCTCTACCAGCCAAATCTTTTACATTTGGTGCATATCTCTCCATAAATCTTTCACCATCTTTGTTAATTAGATAACCGCCCTCACCTCTGCAGCCCTCAGTAACAAGCGATCCTGCTCCATAAATTCCTGTAGGATGAAATTGCCACATCTCCATATCCTGTGCAGGAAATCCTGCTCTCAATGCCATAGCCAGACCATCGCCTGTATTAATAAGTGCATTTGTTGTTGAGGCATATATTCTTCCTGCTCCACCTGTTGCAAGAACTGTTGCCTGTGCTTTTAGGTATGCAACTTCTCCATTTTCAATTGAAAAAGCAATAACCCCTGTTACCTCATCTTTGGAATTTTTAACTAGATCTACTGCAAACCACTCATTTAAAAAATTAGTTCCTTCTTTAACATTATTTTGATAAAGAGTATGAAGAAGTGCATGGCCTGTTCTATCTGCAGCCGCACAAGTTCTTGCAGCCTGGCCGCCTTTACCAAAATCTTTCGATTGACCTCCAAACGGTCTTTGATAGATTCTTCCATTTTCAAACCTAGAAAAAGGAAGACCCATATGCTCTAATTCAAAAACAGCTTTTGGACCTTCTGAGCATAAGTATTCAATTGCGTCTTGATCACCGATAAAGTCGGCCCCTTTAACCGTATCATACATATGCCATCTCCAATCATCCTCAGGGTCATGGCTAGCAATTGCGCATGTTATTCCTCCTTGAGCAGATACAGTATGAGATCTTGTTGGAAAAACCTTAGAAACAACTGCCGTATTTAAGCCTGATTTAGCTAATTCTAGTGAGGCCCTCATGCCAGAGCCACCCCCACCAATTATTAAAGCATCAAACTCTACTGTCTTAATGTTATTAGTAAATATATTATTCATATTATTTATATCTATATATCATTACAATTTATAACCATATTATATATAAAATTGTTAATAAATAAACAACTCCAAGCAATGAAAATGCAAAAGAATACATATTTCTAAAAATATTTGCATATCTAGCAAGTGGTTTATTTAAAAATCCTAGTGTTCTTTTTGTTAAATAATCAGTGCCAACAGTCCAAAGCCCAATAAAAGAATGAACAAGAATTAAAATAAAAGTGATAGACGTTATAAACCTTGTTTCAAAAGAAAGAAAGAAATTAGACCAGGTAAAGAAATTGATATTATTTTCTGAGATAAAAAAACTAACAATATAAATTAAATAACAAAGGATAAAAATAGAGCTATACCTTTGAGTATTCCATATTAAAGAACCTTTCATATAAAAAGATACCCACAAAAAACTATCGATGTCAGTAACCAAATAAAAAGGGTTAATATTGACGAGTAGTGCGAGCCATTAAGTGACTCCCCTATATGGAAAAAATCCATAATAAGATGTCTTACTCCAGTCAGTATGTGATACCAAAATATTGAAATGCTAATAAAAAGAAAAAAAGAAAAAAAATGATATTGAGACGATGTCGTCTGCTAATTTATCAAAGCTTGATTTCGACGAAAGTGATTGGTCAATTACATACAATATTAAAGGTAAGGTAACAAAAAAAATATACATTCCTGATAGTCTATGCGTAATTGATGAAAACGCAGACATTGGAAGTCTAATTTTAGTTAAGTCAAGATATACTGGTCTTTCTTGCATTGTGTGCTTAATTATAAATATCAATAATTTATTGTTATTAGTTTGAATTATACAGCAGATTTTTCAATGAAATTAGCTAATATTAATTATTAGCTTCTAGTTCTTAGTTTTTTTTATATGCTTAATGAGGCGCTGTCTTTTTTTAACTTGCCTATCTGAAAGTTTATTCTTTTTTCCTTCAAATGGATTTTCAGATTTTCTAAATATTATTTTAAGTTGGACACTTTTTAAACCTAGCTCAGACCTAAAAGAATTTTCTAAATATTTTTTATAGTTGCTAGGTATTTTTTTATCTTGATTGGAATGCACAATCAACGTCGTAGGATATGTTCCGCCGAAATGAACATGTTTAAATTTGATTGGTCTGCCAGAAACAGACGGAGGAGCATTTTTATTTACAAAATTCTCTAGAAGCCTATTAAGCATTGAAGTTGGGAATTTTTTTTGTGATTTATCTATTATTCTATTTGTAAGATTGAAAACCTTTTTAAAGCCTTTCTTTTTTAATGCAGAAATTTCTACTTGCTCTATCTTTTTTATAAAGTCAGATTGCATTCTTTTCGAATTGTAAATTTTATCTATTGCATTTTTTGAAACTAGGTCAGTTTTATTTAAAGCAAAAAGTATAGGTTTACCATTTTGAATTATCATATTTAATATTTTCATATCTTGATCAACAAGACTTTCCTCTGCATCACACATAAAAATTACAATATCGCTTTGTTCGATGGCATGCATAGCCCTCACAAAAGAAAAATATTCAACTTTATGATTATATTTATAACCTTTTCTTATCCCTGCGGTATCTATGAGAATAAATTTTTCTTCATTAAACTCAAAGGGAATACTAATAGAATCTATTGTTGTTCCTGCAATTTCGCTAACTATTAATCTATCTTCATTAATTAATTTATTTATAAAAGTTGATTTGCCTGCATTTGGACGCCCAAGAACTGCAACTTTTTTTCCTTCAGGAATATCTATAGACAGATCCGGTAATTTTTTTTCAAGAATGGATTTCAAAATACTTATATTTATAGAGTGCTCAGCGCTGACCTCTAAAAATTCTTTAATTCCATTTATTTGTAAATCCTCTTTAATTGATGATTTTGATTTTTTATCAACTTTATTTAATACGGTAATAAATTCTTTGCTAAGCTTTCGAAGTTTATAAATTATATCCAAGTCCTCTTTGGTGAGTTCTTCAGAGCCATCAAATAAAAGTATTACAAGGCTGGACTCCATTACTGCTATCCATGCTTGATTAGATATGGCTTCTTTTAGTTCTTCTTTATCGTTTACAATCCCACCAGTATCTACTAACAAAGTTTTCTTACTTTTAAAGTCCATAAAACCATGGTTTCTATCTTTTGTAAGACCAGGTAAATCTGAGACAATTGCATCTCTTGATTTGGTTAATTTATTGAATAAGGTGGATTTACCTACGTTCGGACGCCCTATAATTGCTATTGAAGTAAACATTTCTATATTTCATCTTATATGTTAATTGAAAATAGGTTAAATGCTTCATCAATAACATATAAGCTATCACTTCTACTAAAAACTGTTTTTATTGGCTTTCTCGAAATCTTCTTTCTTCCAATAGTCCTACCGTTAAGTGTGTCTATTACATGCAAATAACCTTCAAAGTCTCCAATAATCATATTGCCTTTGAAGTTAACTGCATTAGATAAGTCTCTATTTTTATAATCATCATTAACCCATGACTCTTGCAATGTTTTTAATGAAAAAGATCTTATCCCAGAATCAGCTTCAACAACCATAAGCATTCCTCTTGTAATTACTGGAGAATAAAATGAGGACGTTTCATATGACCAAACTGATCTTTTTTGGGTGGTATCAAAAATATTAAGGTTACCTTGATAATTAGTAGTATAAATTAGGCCCCCATCAACGACAGGATCTGAATCAGAGTCTATAAGATTTTCTAGTTCTGATACTCCGCTTACATAAGATATTGCGCCATCCCAAATTGGGAATCCTGAATTAATTTGAAAAACTCCAAGCCTTCCATTATCAAAAGAAACATAAACCTTGTCATCAACAATAACGGGGCTGCTACTTCCTCTTACAGTTAACAGGGGTAATGTAGATCTATATGACCATTCAATATCGCCATTCTCTTTATTTAAACCTAATAATTCACCTGAGCCAGTTTTAACTACTACTATTTGTGCATCTATTGCAACTTTGCTTAAAACTTCTCCTTTAACATTAGAAGACCATAATTTAGATCCATCTTTTTGATCTAAGGCGATAACATTTCCTTCAATATCAGAAACTGCAACAATACCAAAGCCTGCTGCAGTCCCAGAAGCAAGAAAACTCAGTTCAGCAGACCAGTTTTCATTACCTGTATTAGCATTTAATGATAAAACCTTCCCTGATGCATCACTAAAGAATAAATTCTGAGAGCTAAAATCAGGAATAAAACTGCCCATATTATTTTCGCCCTTATAAGCATTTTTCCACTTAATGGATAAAGCTTTTTCATCAGAAAATGACATTAGCTTTTTGGGCTCATCGATATCGACCTCGTCACTCTTCCAGAACCTTAAATTATCAAGAGATGAGCATGAGCTTATAACTATCATTAACTGAAAAAGGATTAAATAATGTAATTTAAAAAGTCTCAACTTATTTACTCATATTTGCAATCTTCATAGATATGATAGATTTTGATGTTTCATCAGAATATTTTTTAACTGCCATTTCATACTGAGCTTTTGCAAGATCATTCTTTTCTTGTTTGACTAAAATATCGCCAGTCAGTTCATGAATATATCCATTCGTATTAGAAGATGAAAATGCTTCAATCATTTCTATAGCTTCATCATGCCTTTCCAAAGACAGGAGTAATCTTGCTGAGCTGACTCTGCTGATTTTGTTAAGGATTTTATTTCCATTAAACCCATCAGTTAGATCAATAAGTTTTTCAAAATTCTTTAATGAATCTTCTAAATTATTTAAGTTAGCATCAAAATTGGCCATGTTTAAGAGTGCTAATTGTGTATAACCAGTTTTTGGATATTCCTTTAAAAGCATACTTAGGATAGCATCTAGGTTCTGTTTGCTCGGTGCTTCTAGAGAAATTTCTTTATTCCAATCATTATAAATTAATGATGCTTTCTCATTTGCATCTTTTTGAAGCTGGTTAGAGATTACAAAAAAAGATAATGTAAAAATAATTAATATAATCAAAATGACTAGCACTTTTTTATATTTATCCAAAAATTTTAAAAAAGGTAAAAACTTCATATCATTTTCATAAACATCATTCATAAGCTATCCCTATTTAAGGTTACTAATAAAGTCTCTTAAATCATTTAATTTCATATTTGACTGTTCTGAGTTTTGATCTGACAAGGACTTAACTATTACATCACCTGATTCTAGTTCGTCTTCACCAATGATAACTGCATAATCCGCATTATCTTTATTTGCCCTTCTCAACTTAGATTTTAAGCTACCTTCTGATAACTGAACATCAATACTAATTTTTTTATTTAAAGATCTTAAGTCGTGCGCTATTTTATATGCATTTGCTGCAATTGTGGAAGAAATAATAATGAATGAAATAGAGCTTTTGGTTTCTTCAACTGCATTTGATAGTAATGCAAGTCTTTCAATTCCCATTGCCATTCCAATAGCTGGAAGTTCTTTACCTCCGAGTTGCTTGCAAAGTCCATCATATCTTCCACCTCCGAGATATGCATCTTGAGCACCTAGATTTGAAGAAACCGCCTCAAAAACAAAACCCGTATAGTAATCCAAACCCCGGACGAGACTGTAATCAATATTTATTTCACAGTCTTTTGAGAACGTATCTTTAATTACGTTCAACATTTTTATTGAGCTTTCAGGTAAAAAATTTGATATCTTGGGTGCTTTTTCAAGTATTTTTTGAGTATTTGGATCTTTTGTATCTAGTATTCTTAATGGATTTTTTTCAAGTCTTGCTATATCTTTTTCACCTAGATCGGATTTCATAGGTTTTAAGTATTTAATCAAGGCATCACAAAAATTTTTCTTTGTTTCATTGCTGCCTAAGTGATTTATTTTGATGACTGGATTTTCAATTCTTAATTCTCTATTAATTTCACATATTATAGAAATCATTTCGAACTCAGATATCCCCTCTTCATATCCAAGCATTTCGACTCCTGCTTGATAAAACTGTCTATACCTACCCTTTTGAGGTCTTTCATATCTCCACATTGGACCTAAATACCAAAGCTTATGTGTATCACCATCAATTTTCTTTTCAATTAGAGATCTTATAACACTTGCTGTTCCTTCAGGTCTCAAGGTAATACTTTTTTTATTTTTGTCTAAAAAAGAATACAACTCTTTATTTACTATGTCTGAGGTATCTCCAACCGATCTTTTAAAAAGATTTGTATCTTCAAGTGCGGGAGTTCTAATTTCAGATATGGAAAAATTCTCAAATATACTCTTGAGGAGCTTTTCAGTTAAAAAAACTTTATTAGATAAATCTTCTTTATCAGCCTTGCTGCTAATAAGATCCATCATACCTGTTAAAGAATGAATTTTTTCCAACTCAACCCCTTAAAATAATCTTTTCAGATTCAATTTTATTTTTTTCAACTTTTAGTCTAACTTGATCTTCTAATTCGTTAACCAGATTTTCATTAGTAATTTTTTTGTTAGGCGCACCATCAATATATAAGAGATTGCTTGGACCTCCAGTTAAGCCAATATTAGCTGCCTTACTTTCACCAGGGCCATTTACATAACATCCAATTATTGCTACTTCTATATCATCAACAATATCTTCTAATCTTTGTTCAAGCTCATTAACAACTTTAATAACATTAAAATTCTGACGTGAGCAACTTGGACAAGCAATTATTTTGACCCCTCTACTTCTTATATTTAAACTTTTTAAAATATCCCAACCGATCTTAATTTCATCTACAGGATCAGATGCTAATGATATTCTAACAGTATCCCCAATACCCTCAGATAATAACATTCCTACCCCGATTGATGATTTAACTGTTCCAGCTCTATAACTTCCGGCCTCAGTAATACCAAGGTGCAGAGGCTGATCAATTATTTTTGAAATTTTTCTATAAGCATCAACAGTCATCTCTATATTTGATGCTTTTAAACTCATCTTATAGTTTTCAAAATCAAATCTATCGAGTATTTCAACATGTCTCAAAGCAGATTCAACTAAAGCATCTGCATTTGGCTCACCATATTTTTTTTGAAGATCTTTTTCTAAAGAACCTGCATTCACTCCAACTCTGATTGGAACATTATTATCTTTTGCTGCATTAATAACTTCCTTAATCCTGTCTTCTTTCCCAATATTTCCTGGATTAATTCTTAAACAGTCCGCTGAATCAGCTACTTCTAATGCAATTTTATAATCAAAATGAATATCTGCTACTAATGGGATATTTACAGCGCTTTTAATTTCTTTAAATGCTTTTGCTTCTTCAAACCCTGGAACTGAAACTCTTACAATATCTGCTCCTGCAAATTCTAGATCATTAATTTGTTTGACAGTAGAAACAACATCACATGTATCAGTATTTGTCATGGACTGGATAGAGATTGGATTATCACCCCCAACAGCAACGTCCCCAACCTTAACAACCTTGGTTTTTTTTCGTTTAATCCATTTAGTCATTTATAAATTAATAGTATTTACTTTAGTTAGTCTATTAGCATTGCTAATAAAATCAATCTCAATTCCATTATAAGTTCCTTTAACAGAATCTCCATTTCCAACTATTATCTTAAAAGGAGATTTAATAATTTTATTGTACTCTTCTCCATTGTTAAAAAACCTTGTTTCTAAAAGCTCATTTTCAACATAAAGCTCTAGCCAGCATTCATCTTCAAAATATAGAACTAAGTTGTTATTTTTAATAATTTGAGGAGTTAAATTGAGATTTTTTTTTCTTTTATCAATAATATTTACTAAAGATAAAACATCATTAGCTTTAATTGTTTTACTTGGATTACTCATTTGCTGTGGCAAAACTTTGTCAGGGACAAAGTATATTCCTATAGAGACAATAGCTAATAATGCTAGGGCAATTAATGAATATTTAAGATAATTATCAAGGCTGTTATTAAAACTTATTTCGTTTGAAATTTTTTTATGTTTTTTTTCAGATTTAAGATTGAAAACTAATGGAAACTCTTGATCTATAGATAGAAATTTTTGATATTTATTAAAATAAGCCTTTGCAAAAGACTCACTAGGAAAAATACTATAGTTACCTTTCTCAATTGCGATCAAATAATCTTTATTAATGAAGACTTTTTTACAGGCCTCATCTATTGAATAGCCTAATTCAATTCTTTTAGCGGAAAAATTTTTTCCAGTTTTTACTGAACTTGCAGATTTAAGTTCTGAATTCATTATATTGATTTATGTGTGATTAATTTTTTACCTTTGATAGAGTTAGATAAATTTCCTACTAATTGACCGCATGCCGCATCCACTCCATCTCCTCTAGTAATCCTTAAAGTTGCTATAAAACCCTTACTCATAAGATATTTTTTGAAAGCATTAATTTTATTATTACTTGGTCTTTTATAGTCGGATCCTGGAAAGCTATTAAAAGGTATTAAATTAATTTTGCATGAAATATCTGATAAAAGTTTAGTGAGCTTTTTAGCATGATCAATGGTGTCATTTATACCCTCTATCAGAATATATTCGATAGTAATACTGCGCTTATTTTCATAGCTCGCTAGGTAATCTTTGCAAGCAGCTATAAGAGATTTGATAGGATACTTATTATTTATTGGAACAATTTCATCTCTTAACTTGTCATCTGCTGCATGAAGAGATATTGCTAATGAGACATCAATTTCATTTGATAGTTTATTTATATTTGGAACTATGCCTGATGTGCTTATGGTGATTCTTTTTCTTGATAATCCATAAGCCAACTGATCTTTCATTATTTTTGCGGATTCAATAACTGCGTCGTAATTTAAAAGTGGTTCACCCATGCCCATAAACACAACATTTGTAATTGGTTTATTTTTATTTGAGAAATTTGCAAGCCATAATTGACCAATAATTTCATAGCTATCAAGATTTTGTTCAAAGCCTTGAGCGCCTGTTGCGCAAAAAGTACATTGAAGTGCGCAACCTGCTTGAGAGGAAACGCATAGCGTCCTTCTATTTTTTTCTGGTATTACAACCATTTCTATCATTGATCCAGAGTTCAGCTCAATTAAGTATTTAATTGTTCCTTCATTGGATACAAATTCTTCATGAATTTTTGGTGGCTCAATTATTGCAACAGATTTTAATTTTTCTCTTAAAGTTTTATTAAAATCGGTCATCAAGTCAAAATCAAGGACACCCTTTTGATGAATCCACTTAAATATTTGCTTTGCTCTAAATTTGGGTTCTTTAAGACCGATAAAAAAATCTTCAAGTGACTCTAACGAGCAACCTAAAAGATTTATTTTTTTTTGCAATTTACTTATTCAATATTTCTTCTGATTTGAAAAAATATTCAATCTCCCTTTTGGCGCTTTTGATTGAATCAGATCCATGCACAGCATTCGCATCAATGCTATTTGCAAAATCTGCGCGAATGGTGCCGGGAGCTGCTTCTTGTGGATTTGTACTACCCATAAGGTCTCTATTTTTTTGAACAGCATTTTCTCCTTCAAGAACCTGTACAAATACTGGTCCAGAAGTCATAAAACTTTTTAAGTCATTGAAGAAAGGCTTTCCATCATGTTCTGCATAGAAACCCGAGGCCATTTCATCACTTAAATGTATCAATTTACCAGCTACCAGATTTAAACCATTATCTTCAAATCTTGTAATAATTTTGCCAATAATGTTCTTGGCTACAGCATCAGGTTTGATGATAGAGAGTGTGCGTTCGATATTCATTATTATGTCCTTAAAATTTGTTCGTTATTATATTCGAGTTATTGATATTCTTCTATCCAATGCATTTGAATTGCTTCAAGTATTCTTTCACTTGATTTTTGAGGATCTCCAACAAAATTACTAAGCTCGCATACTTTTGTATGTAAATCGGGAAATCCAATCCACTGAGGGTCTATCTCAGGAAATCTATCATTAAGCTCTATAGCTATTTCAAGAACATCTAACCAATCAAGTTTTTCCATTAGTGATTTTCTGAAACCATATTTATATTATATTTAGGTAATTCTATTTCTATCTCTTCATTTTCCGGAGGTACTGCTTGACAGCTAAGTCTTGATGTTTGTTCTAGACCCCAAGCCTTATCAAGAAGATCTTCTTCTATATCACTTGCGTCATCAAGTTTTTCAAACCCTTTTCTGACAATACAATGACATGTCGTGCAAGCAGCTGACATCTCACAAGCATGCTCAATCTGAATTTTATTTCTTAGTGCGGCCTCACATATTGTCTCTTCAGGAAGTGACTCTATTTCTGCGCCATTAGGACATAAATCCTTATGAGGCCATATTTTTATTTTTGCCATGATTTAAAGTGTAAAACTTTCGCCACATCCGCAGACAGCTTTAGCATTGGGATTTATAAATTTGATTCCCTTGTTTAAACCATCTTCTTGATAGTCAACTAAGCTACCTTTAAGGAAATTAAAGCTATTTGAATCAACGAAAATCGTACACCCTTCGGTTTTAAAACTTTTATAGTCATCAATAATTTCGTCAACAAAGTCGAAGGTATATTCATAACCAGAGCATCCTGCTTTTTTAATACCTAATTTAATTCCTTTGCCTTTACCTCTTTCATCAAGCATTTTAACAAAATGAGTAACAGCACTTTTTGAGAAATTAAGTTCTGTTGAATTGATTACGTCCATAGAAATATTACTGTTTTGTTTCGTAATCCTCTATAGCCTGTTTAATTGAATCTTCAGCTAAAACTGAACAATGAATCTTAATTGGCGGAAGTTCTAACGCTTCAACAATTTCAATATTTTTAATAGCCTTTGCTTCTTCAAGAGTTTTACCAATCAACATTTCAACTAGTTCGCTTGATGATGCAATTGCAGAACCACATCCATATGTTTTAAATTTAACATCTTTAATAACGTGGGTATTTCCTTTAGGCTCACACTTAATCTGAAGCTTCATTACATCTCCACAGGCTGGTGCTCCAACCATACCTGTTCCAACATTTGTTTCTTTAGGATCAAATCTCCCTACCTTAAATGCTTCT
This sequence comes from uncultured SAR86 cluster bacterium, assembly GCA_902556105.1. Classification (GTDB taxonomy): domain Bacteria; phylum Pseudomonadota; class Gammaproteobacteria; order Magnimaribacterales; family D2472; genus SAR86A. Next base: position 9,164 of record CACDUZ010000014.1, on the reverse strand, counting down.
GGGTTATTTAAGGTATTTTCAAACTTATCGACAACTTTTTTACTATACGCCATATTAATCTCCTAGTGCATTTTCCATTCAACTGTATCAAGATCAATTCCATCAAGATGCATTTCCCATAAAGGCGAAAGCTCTCTTAATCTATGCACTACGTTACCTAGAATATCTAAGGTATTTTCAACGTCATCATCATTTGTAAATCTTCCAAATGAAAATCTTATTGAACTGTGTGCCAATTCATCTTTTCTTCCCAAGGCTCTTAAAACATAAGAAGGCTCCAAACTTGCAGATGTGCATGCAGAACCTGAAGATACTGCAATATCCTTCAATCCCATTATCAAGGATTCGCCTTCAACAAAATTAAAACTAACATTTAAAATATTAGGAACTTTATTTTCAATATCTCCATTGAGGTATACATGATCTATCTCTTTTACTTTATTTAAAAATTTTTCATGGAATTTAGATATTTTTACATTGTCTTGTTTCATTTCTTCATTTGCCAATCTAAATGCTTCGCCCATTCCAACTATTTGATGTGTTGCCAATGTCCCAGATCTCATTCCCCTTTCATGACCACCACCATGAATAAGCGCTTCTAGTCTTACTCTAGGTTTTCTTCTAACATACAAAGCCCCAATACCCTTAGGGCCATAAGTTTTATGAGCTGAGAAAGACATTAAATCGATTGGCATTTTTTCTAAGTCAATTTCAGTCTTTCCAGTACTTTGTGCAGCATCAACATGAAAGAATGATCCATTCTTTCTCGCAATTTCACCAATTTTTGATATGTCATTAACGCTACCAAGCTCATTATTTATATGCATGATTGAAATAAGAACAGTCGTATCTTTAATTGCTGCCTTAACATCAGACGGATTGATAACTCCATTTTGATCTGGGTCTAAATATGTTACTTCAAAACCTTCTCTTTCTAACTGCCTGCAAGGGTCTAGAACAGCTTTATGCTCTATCTTAGATGTAATGATGTGATTGCCTTTTGATTTATAAAACCTTGCAACACCTTTAATAGCAAGATTATCTGCTTCTGTTGCTCCAGAGGTCCATACAATTTCTCTTGGATCACAATTTACTAAATTAGCTACATGAGATCTTGCCTCTTCGACAGCTTCATCAGCCTTCCATCCAAATCTATGTGATCGAGATGCTGGATTCCCAAACTCTCCATCTGGAGTCAGAAACTCCATCATTTTAGACGCAACTCTAGGATCAACTGGTGTTGTTGAAGCATAGTCTAAGTATATTGTAGATTGTGTGCTCATCTAATTTACCTCTTTAACCTTAATATATGGGCTATTGTCTGTTTCTACAAGGCTATGAATTGTTATTTTTTCTAAATAATCCTCAACTAAAACATTCAGCTCATGCCATAAATCGTGTGTGCTACATTTTTTACCATTATGACAGGCAGAGGTTCCATTGCATTTTGTTGCATCTAATACCTCATCAACCGCGTTCATAACATCTTTTATCGATATACGCTCAGGGCTTTTGGCATATAAATATCCGCCATTTCTTCCTCTTATGCTCTTTACTATTCCTGCAATTCTTAATTTTCTGAATATTTGTTCAAGATAAGTCAATTCAATATTTTGATTGGCTGAAATATCGCTTAAAGAAACCGGTCCAGAAGATTGTAAAAAGCTTAATTCAGTCAGTGCACTTACAGCATATCTGCTTTTCGTAGTTAATCTCACGTGAGGATTATAAATACTTGACTATTTTAGTCAAGTTTCAATATTAATGCCTAATCTATCTGCTACTTGATGGTAAGATTCAACTACATCACCTAAGCCCTGCCTAAATCTATCCTTATCCATTTTTTTCATTGTTTTAGAATCCCAAAGTCTACAACCGTCTGGTGTAAATTCGTCCGCAAGTAATATTTTGTCTTTATACACTCCAAATTCCACTTTGAAATCAACCAAAATAAGACCAGAATCTAAAAATAATTTGGATAATATTTCATTAACTTTGTAAGTTTGTTTTTTCATTTCTTTTATCTGGTCATTGTTTGCCCATCCAAATGAAATGATATGCTCATCATTGATTAATGGATCTCCAAGATCATCATCTTTTAGAAAAAATTCAAATAATGGACTTTCAAGTATCAGTCCATCCTCAGTTCCAAGTCTCTTACATATTGATCCAGAGGCCCTATTTCTAATCACACACTCTATTGGAAACATATTTAATTTATAAACAAGAGAGTCAGTGCTATCAATTACTTCAATGATATGATTTTCAACACCATTATTTTTTAAATGCTCCATGATGAAAGCATTAAACTGATTATTCACAGCACCTTTGCCTAAAAGAGCTTCTTTTTTCTTCCCATCAAAGGCAGAAGTATCATCACTGAAATGCATTATTAGATGATCATCGTTATCAGTAGTGAACATTGACTTCGCTTTACCTTTTGTTATTTCATTAATTTTATTCATTAGCTTAAAGATTCGTTTATTTTTGATAATAATTTTTCAGATTGTTCGATATTACCATCCTTTGATATTGCACGAACTAGAGTTTTGTTATTTTCTTGGGTTATTGTGATCTCAAATTGTGATTCTTCAGTAAAATTCATACCTTCAGAACTTTTGTTACTTCTTCCACCAAATATTCTAAAAAGGCCTCTTTCTTCTTCTTTGCTATAACTAACAAAGAATATACCTTTACTTCGATCGCGATCATTTGTAATTATTTCTGCTGCATTGAGGGCTTTGCTTACTGATGACCAAGCGCGATCAAAATTAAGATCTAAAGCTATTACTGTGTTTCCATTTTCACTATAAATACTAGCTTTTTTCATCTCGTTTAGATTTTGAGCTGCTAGAGAAGTACCAGAAAAATTTGATAATGAATCTGCATAATAATCTATCATTTTTTCCATTTCTGTTCGAACAAACTCTGGATCACTTTCTAGGTCACCACTAACCTTATTAATTTTAAATAAAAATATTTCTGTTGAGGCTTCTTTAATACCATGCTCAACTCTCATCTGTAATTTTGAAATTTGATCAAAATCAATATCTATAACTCCTGAAACTGGATCTGCATTCATGACATCATAAATAGAAGTATCCCAATAATTCTTTGAGATTGGCCATGAAGTAGAAGGAAGAGTTTCAATATATATCCACATTAATTCTCCAAGTCTTCTTAATTGCACTGAACTATCACCAGATGATGCAAAAATCTGTCTGGGTTTTGGAACCTCAGAAACATCTTTAATGTCTAAAAGATCATTCACTGGATAATGATTTTCAATATCTAGCTCATTGAGTGAATCAGGTACTGTAATATCATCTTCAACTTTTTCATTTAGGAAGTCATACTTTTTCTCGGGGAAATATCCATCTGGGCCTCCAATTATGGAACACGAGGAGACCAAAAAAATTAAAAATAAATAACTGTAATGTCTTGTCATAATAAATTTAATTTTAACATCTCAGATAATATATTTTCATGATATTTTTTATCTAATTCTATTAAAGGCAATCGGATAGATTTTTGTATCAGTTCCATTTTATAAAGCATCCATTTCACTGGGATTGGATTAGATTCTATGAATAATAATTCGTATAAAGTTGAGAGCTTGTTATCTAGTTCCTCTGCAATATCAAATTTCTCTTCAAGAGCACTTGAACATATATCTGATATATACTCGGGAACTACATTTGCTGCCACAGATATTACTCCATCCCCTCCCTTCTTAAGCATAGATAAAAACGATGGATCATCCCCTGAATATAATAAAAAATCTTCATTGTTTGATGAAATTTGTATTAAATCATCTATTCTTTTAGGGTCACCTACGGCTTCTTTTATACCAACAATATTTTTATGCTCTGATAAAATTTTTACAGAAGAGGGCTTGAGATCACAAGCTGTCCTTGATGGCACGTTATATAAAATTTGTGGGAGATCAACTTCATTTGCAACTTTAGTGTAATGTTGAATAAGGCCTTTCTGATTAGGTTTGTTGTAATATGGTGTAACAAGTAGTGAAAAGTCTGCGCCCATCTGTTTTGATTCCATTGTTAACTCTATTGCTTCAGATGTAGAATTTGCTCCAGTGCCGGCAATAACAGGAATTCTTGAATTAACATATTTTACTGTATGACTAATCACCTCTAAGTGTTCTTTAATATTAACAGTAGCTGATTCTCCTGTTGTTCCAACTGAAACGATTCCATTTGTTCCTTTTTCAATATGCCAATCTATTAGATTTTCTAAAGCTACATAATCAACATCACCGTTTGGAATCATTGGTGTAACTAAAGCAACTAAACTACCTTTTAAAGCTTGCATCATTTATAAAATCAGTAAAAATAAGACTATACACTATTTATTTAAATTTATTCATAAGGACTAACTATGCAAAAAAAATTAGAAGGTAAAAAATGTCCATCTTTTAAAGGTGAGACAACAGGAAATGTCACTGTATCTGAAAAGGACTTCGCGGGAAAAAATTTAGTAATATTTTTCTATCCTAAAGATAGTACTCCAGGCTGTACAACCGAAGGACAAAACTTTAGAGACAGTTATAAAGATTTTCAAGAGCTTAATACAGAAATAATTGGAGTTTCAAGAGATACCATTAAATCTCATGAAAATTTTAAATCTAAGCAGTCATTTCCATTCGAGCTATTATCTGATCCAGATGAAAAAATGTGTAAGTCATTTGATGTAATGAAAATGAAGTCAATGTATGGAAGAGAATATATGGGCGTTGATAGATCAACATTCTTAATTTCTGCAGAAAGTAAAGTTATAAGAGAGTGGAGATCTGTAAAAGTTAAGGGGCACGTTGATGAGGTGCTTGAAGAAGTTAAAAATATATAGTTGTTATTTTAATAAGAACTCTAATTCATGCTTGGCCAAGCATTCCAAACTGCTTTTATAAAAGTTGCTAATGGAATTGAAAAGAATACTCCCCAAAATCCAAACATGCTGCCGAATATAAAGACTGCGAGTATTATTATGATTGGATGGAGTTTTACCGCTTCAGAAAAAATTATTGGAACAAGCAAATTGCCATCTATAAATTGCAATAATAGATAAAGTCCTACAAGCAAATAAAATTGTGTGCCTAATCCAAATTGTAATAATCCTATTATGACTATTGGTATAGTTACTGAAAATGCTCCAACAAAAGGAATTAGAACAGATAAGCCAACTAATACAGCTAACAATGCACCATAATTAAGGCCAAATGATGCAAATAAAATTGCTGCTGCCACGCCAACAATAAAAATTTCAAGAACTTTTCCTCTTACATAATTACTTAACTGGATATCCATTTCAGACCAAACCTGAGAGAGCATTGCTCTATTTCCAGGAATTATTTTAAGACAGCCTTCAATAATATTTTTTCTATCAAACATAAAAAAGTACACAAGAATTGGGAATAAAATAATATAAAGAAGAACTGTAATTGTACTTTGAATACCAGATATAGAGGATTTAACTAAATTTTGTGTTACGGATGAGAGTTCAGACGATACAGCTTGAAAAAATACTGATATTTGATCAGAATTAACTAGATCTGGAAAAGCTGCTGGTATTGTTGAAACAAAGTTCATAAAGTCATTAAATAATCTAGGAATATCTAATACAAATGATTGAAGCTGAACGTATAAAAGTGGAATAAGCCAAGTAAACATTGCTGCACCAATAACTATAAAAATTGAAAAAGCTAGAACATTAGCCATAGATTCTGAGATATTATAAGTCTCTATTTTCTTCTGTAGGCCTACAAGCAGATATGCAACAATAATACTAATTATAAATGGAGTTAGTACCTCAATAAAAAAACTAAAAACAATCAGAAATGTTAGTATTATTAATGAGAATATAATTGTCTCCTCATTATTGAAAATGCGTTTGAAAATATTTGAAATATGCTCAATCATATATGTTGATACATTATATATAAGATTTAATTAAAAAATATTAAACTTTTCCTTTGTTTAATGTTCTAAGTTAATATCTTGGTTATTATTTTAAAATGAAAAACTATTTTTTTTATATTCCACTGATATTTATATCTCTGAGCTTAAATGCAAAGGATGATCAAATTTCGGAGCTATCTTTGCCTGAGCTTGGTGATAGAGTTTCTGGAGCTGTGTCATCTTCGGAAGAAAAAGCTATTGGTGAAATGTTTTTAAAACAGGTCTACTCGCAAGCTCCTTTAATATCTGATCCAATTTTATTTGAGTATACGGAACATCTTATATACAGACTATCTGAATATAGCCAAGTTAAAGATAGATATTTCACTATCTTATTAATTGATGATAGTTCGCTTAATGCTTTTGCAGCTCCAGGAGGAATAATAGGAATAAATGGAGGTTTATTTTTAAACTCGGATAATGAAGGTCAGTTTTCTTCAGTGCTTGCTCACGAACTAGCTCATTTAAGTCAAAGGCACTTTGCTAGGAATGTTTTAAAGTCTCAGGATAGTAACCTTGCTTCCGCACTTGTTATGGTTTCATCAATTGCAATTGCTCTAATTAGTAACAACCCCAATGCAATGGCTGTTGGACCAGCAATTTTACAATCACAAAGCCTAAGATACAGTCGTTTATTTGAAAAGGAGGCTGACAGAGTGGGTTTTGCAAATCTTGTGAATGCAGGCTACAACCCGAATTCCATGGGTGAAATGTTTGAAAATATGAATGAAATTAGAAGACTTTCTGGTGATTTACCACCTGAATTTTTGCTAACTCACCCATTATCATCTTCTAGAATTAGTGACGCATTCAACGCAGCTGAAAACCTCTCAAAAGATGGAACAAAACAAGATTCACTTGAATTTTCTCTTATGAAAGCTAGGCTTGAAATATATTATGAGAGCATCCCATCCAATGCATTGAGATTGTTTCAATCGAAAGTTAAAAAAGATTCTTCTGATGCTAACATTTACGGTTTAGCTCTAGCTTATGAAAAAAATAATAACTACTTAGAAAGCCTTAGCCTAATTGATTCCTTAATCAAAACTTATCCAAAAAATTTAGTTATCAATAATACTAAAATAGATATTCTCTTAGAGGCAGAGAGATATGAGGAAGCCTTAAACTTAGTTAACGAATTCCTTGAAATTTCACCTAAAAATTATCCACTATCTGTCTCTAAATCAAAAATTCTGCTTTCAATGTCTAAATTTTTTGAGTCTGAGGAAATAATAAGAGATCAATTACTTAGAAAAAATAATAATCCAGATTTGTGGTTCCTTTTGTCTGAAATTCAAAGAAGTAGCAAAAACATAATTGGTTATCATCAAAGTAGAGCTGAGTATTTTATTTTACTTGGTCAAAATCAAAGAGCATTAAATCAATTAGAATATGCTTTAAAACTTACACAAAATAACTTTCAAGTCTCAGAAACGATCATGACAAAAATTATTGATATTAAAAAAGAATTAAATAAATCTAGAGGTCTCTAGTCTTAACATTTTTAGATATTTTTATACCTAAAAAAGACAAGTAACCAGCAATTGGAATAGCCATTAATGGAAATGCATTTGCGGCAAGTCCGGTGAGTTTGGATAAAGCAATAAACCCACTTCCGGATAAATCTCCAAATCTTGAAACAAATGTATCAATAAAGACTGTTGATTTATATCTATCATTTTTTTGGAAGGTGCTAAAGATTGTCTCTCTTGTAGGTTTGTTGACTCCATATTCAAAAACTCTTAATAAAACAGTAACTACTCCGACTGATACTATAGAAGGAGCTAGCCCATATAACATGTATGCCAAACAAAATATTAATCCGTATGAAAGCATAATATTTTTAATACCAAATCTTTTAATAATAATATTTGTTAGAAAAAGCTGAACTATTAAAGTTAAAGGTGATATGACTTGTTCTATTGTTGCGAAGAACCTCAGTCTTTGTTCTGAGTCTTGAGACCAGTCTTCAACAATGTTAATTGCTGTAATCCATTGAATTGTCATAAGTGCAGTCCATATCCATACATAAGTTGAAATGTTTCTAATCTCATTATTTTGTATTGAATTTTTAATTGCATCAAAGCTTCCACCACCGACATTATTTAAGTCTATTGATGTGTCTTTTCTAGAAATTGTGAGCATATATACTGCAAGCATCATTGCTAAAAATAGAAAAAAAGATGCTGATAGACCAAAAAGTTCAATACCAAATTCATTGAAAGAGTCTGAAAATCTTTTTGAAATTTCAGATCCAAACAATGCGCCTAATGAACCTCCAGCCATTATGACGCCATAAAAAGATCTTTTTTTGGAATCTCGATATAAATTAATTATCACTACCCAAAATATAGAAACAACAAAGAAGGAATAAATATTGCACCAAACATAAAAAATTCTTCCAAGCCAGATTGAGTCACCTAGTCCAAGCATCCTCCAAGCAAAAAGGAAAAAAATTAAGTTTAAGATCAGGAATGAATAACTAAATATTACAATTTTTTTAAGATTTGATCTTGATGCGATCCAAGAGTAAAAAGGATTAACAAGCAACATTGCTATTGCCCCTGCTGCAAGTAGATATGGCAATTCATCTACATTTGCAACAGCCATTTCATTGCGAACCGGTCTTAAGATATACCACGAAGAAAGCACTAAGAAAAATAAGAAAGAGCCTAGCAAGGCGTCTCTTGAAAAGGAATTCTTTATAGAATTAATCAAAACCTTCTCCAAAAATGGTGGGTCGCACAGGATTCGAACCTGTGACCAATTGGTTAAAAGCCAACTGCTCTACCAGCTGAGCTAGCGACCCACAGCAATACATACTAAAAGATGGTGATTATTCCATATTTTTCAATAACTGCAAGGCTAAGGATGATGCAGTATTATTAGGATATTCTCGAACAACAAAATTATATTTATCTTTTGCATTCTGAACATCATTAGACTTTAAATAAATATCTCCCAGTTTCTTATGTGCTAGAGGAACTCTGTAATGATTTGGATAAGAATTAATTAATTCTAAAAATAAATCACTTGAATTTTCTAGATCATCATTTATAAATGAGATTTCAGCTAGCCAAAAAAATGAAAGAGGTGTCTTCTCTTCATCACTAAAACTTTCTACAAAATATCTAAATAATGTTAATGCTTGATCAAAATTCTGATTCTCAAGAGCTTCAATGGCAGCTG
>CACDUZ010000013.1 GCA_902556105.1 uncultured SAR86 cluster bacterium | reverse complement strand
TTTGATCAAAATATTTATCATACTCTCGCCGCTTATAATGCGGGGCCATCTCTTCTTGACAGAAGAATAAACCAAAACAAAAGAAGAGGAATGGAAACTGATTTCTGGTCTTTGAATGTTCCAGTACAAACTAAAAATTATGTTCCAAAATATATTGCTCTAAGAGAGCTAATTCTTAATTCTGATAATTATGGAATTAAATTACCACAAATACCATACGAGCCTGTCGTTAAAAAAATATCTATTCCAGGACAGGTAGAAGTTTTAACTTTAAGTGAATATTTAGATATAAAACCTGAGCTTTTATACAAACTAAATGCTGGTTACACTAAATGGGCGTCTGCTCCTGAAGATGAAAGTGTGTTTTATATCCCCTCTGAAAAATATATCTTATTTGAGAATGAAGATAATCCATTTAAGAATTCCAATCAAATAAATTGGATATCTCATATAGTGCAAAGCGGTGATAGTTTATGGAGTCTTGCATCAAAATATGATACTGAGGTAAAAATTATAAAAAAAATTAATTATCTAAATAATGATTTACTCTCTATAAATGACACTCTATTGATTCCTTTAAGCAAAAGTAAATCAAACAACTTCATACCATATGAGATGTATATAGTTTCAGAGGGCGATACCTTATGGAGTATTGCAAAAGAATATAATATTGAGATTCGTGATTTATCAAGAATGAATTCAATAGATGAGAATTCATATCTACAACTTGGTCAACAATTATCTATTGGCAATAAAAATATCCATAGAAACATGGAATCAAAAAAAAGAACTATTCTTTATTCTGTAAAACAAGGTGATAATCTTTTTAAAATATCTGAGTTATTTGATGTGTCTATAAGAAGTATTGAAGAAATAAATAATTTTAAGAATACTACTCTTATGCCAGGTCAAATAATAAAAGTGGCAATAAGAGCTTTTTAATTATCAGAAGTTTTTGGATCTAAAGCATCTCTAAGCCCGTCTCCAAAAAAGTTCAATGCGAACAAGGTGATTGTGAATGTAATGCCTGGATAAATTAGTAACCAGCTATATTCCTCCATTGATTCAACACCATCTTTGATAAGAGTACCCCAGCTACTCATTGGAGGTTGTATACCTAACCCAAGAAAACTAAGGAACCCCTCTAAAAGCATTACTTGAGGAATTGTTAAAGTTGCGTATACAGCAATTGGTCCTAAAATATTAGGTAATAAATGCCTTCTAAACATTGATAGATTTGAAACTCCCATAGCTTGCGCTGCTAAAACAAATTCTTGATTTTTTAAACCCATTACTTGGCCTCTAACGATTCTTGCCATGGTAAGCCATTCAACTGCTCCAATTGCTCCAAATAAAAGCCAAAGATTCCTACCAAAAATTACCATCAAAAGGATTATAAAAATAATGAATGGGAGTCCATATAGAACATCAACTATTCTCATCATAATTGAGTCGACTCTTCCACCAATATATCCAGCAACTATCCCCCAGGAAACTCCAATAACAAGAGCAACACCAGTTGCAACAAATCCAACTAACAATGAGATACGAGCACCATACAAAATTCTACTTAACAAATCTCTTCCTAGAATATCCGTTCCTAAAAGATGATCTGACGATGGAGGACTTGCACCCAAATTTAAATCTTGGAATGAATAAGAATATGGAGCTATCCATGGAGCCAATGCTGCACAAATTATTAGCATTATTAAAACAAAGCCACCCAACATAGCAGCTCTATTTCTACTTAATCTATATAAGGCATCAGACCAAAGAGAATTATTTTTCATTAAGCATCTCTTGATCTTGGATTTAGCCATAAAGCTGCAAGATCAGATAATAAGTTAAAGAAAACTATCATTGCTGAAAAGAATATTGTAGTTCCTAGGATCATTGTATAGTCACGATTGAATGCTGCTTCAACATAGAATCTTCCTAGACCTGGAATCTGAAAGATAGTTTCAACAACAAAAGAGCCTGCAAGCAGGCCAGCAATTGCTGGTCCTAAAAATGAAACAACAGGAATTAGACCACCTTGCATAGCATGTTTTATCACAACCATTCTTTCGGTCAGACCCTTGGCTCTAGCAGTTCTGATAAAGTCCTGATTTAAAACCTCTAGCATCCCGCCTCTGCTTAATCTTGCTATATACGCAGCATATGCAAAGCCAAGAGTTATTGATGGCAGGAGTTTATCTCCAGATAATTGGCCCCATCCTGATACTGGTAAAAGTTCTAGGTTAATTCCAAAAATTAAAACTAATAATGGTCCCATCAAGAAAGTTGGAACACATATTCCAATCATGGCTATTGCCATAGGGATAAAGTCTAAAAAAGTATTTCTTTTTAATGCCGCTAGTACACCTGAAAAAACACCCATTAATAATGCAATTAAAATTGCATAGAAAGCTAATTCAAAAGTAACTGGTAGTCCAGTAGCAATCATTTCTGTGACAGACCTGCCTGGGAATCTAAATGACGGACCTAAATCTCCTTGAATCAAACCTGACATATAATCTACATATTGCTCCCAATTAGAAGCATCTAGGTTATATGTTTCATTTAAGTTTTTTAGAACTTGAGGAGATACAGCTCTATCAGCATCAAATGGACCGCCAGGTGCAATCTTAATAAGAAAAAATGTAATACTAGCAACTGCAAATAATACTGGAATTGCTAATAAAATTCTCTTAAAAAAGATTGTTAACATTTGTGATCAATCTCTTTCTAAATAAATAAATTTAGGGTGATGATGATCTAATATGTGTGGACTGAATCCTTTAACATCAGGCGACAGTTGATAAGCCCTTACATAAGTATATAAAGGTATTACTGGCATATTTTCTATAAGTATTTCTTCTGCTTTATAAAGCAGCTCATATCTTTCAGCCTGATTATTTATTGTGTTGGCTTTTTCGACCAAGGCATCATATTCCATATTTTCCCAACCGGTTTTATTATTACCTCGATTAGGTCTCATTAAATCAAGAAAAGTATTTGGGTCTTCGTAATCACCAATCCAGCCTGCTCTTGAAATTTGAAAATCTCCTATCATTTCTCTGTTTAAATAAACTTTCCAGTCTTGATTTACCAGCTCAACCTCAATACCTAAATTAATTTGCCACATCTGCTGAATCGCTAAAGCTAATTTTCTATGGTCTTCATTGGTATTAAACAAGATTTCTAATTTTGGAAAAGGATTCTCCTCAGAAAAACCTGCTTCATCAAGTAATGATTTAGCTAAAACAGGATCAAATGGGATTTCGGTAGTTGGTTGGTAGCCATTAGTTCCTGGAGGGGTAAAAGAATATGCAGGAATTTGTCCGCACTTAGTTACTTTATCAACAAGCAACTGTCTATCAATTGAGTATGCTAATGCTTTTCTAACTTTTACATCTTTAAGAACTTCATTCTCAGTATTTATCCTATAAAAGTATGTTCCCATGTAAGGATCGATTCTTAGATTTGGATTTTCTTCGATATAAATAGGACATTTTTGTGAAGGCAAAGTACTGGTCAGATGAAGTTGCCCTGCTCTAAACATTCTATCTTCTGTCATTACATTTGATACGGGATAATAATGAATTTCATTCAATTGGACAATCGAGGCATCATAATAATGCGGATTTTTTTCAACAACAATTTTGTTATTAAGTTCCCATGTTTTTAGTTGAAAAGGTCCATTACAGACAAAATTACTAGGCCGTGTCCATTCTCCGTTTCTGTCATCAATATCACCAAACTTTAGAACAGTTTCTTTATGAACAGGCCATGTGCTGTAATGACTTAAAAGGCCTAAAAAAAATGGAGTAGGATTCTTTAAATTAACTTGTAATGTATGTTCGTCAATTGACTTTACTCCAACTTGATCAAAATCATCAATTAAACCATTATGATATTCATATGCACCTTCAAGATAATAAAGCATATCTGGATATTGAGAACCTAGGCTAGCAGTTAATATTCTTTTCCATGACCAAACAAAATCATCCGCAGTAACGGACTCCCCATTAGACCATTTAGCATTTTTATTTATATTAAAAACATACTCTTTACCGTCATCACTAATACTCCATGATTCTGCAGTACCAGCCATGTATCCATTCATATCATTTGGATTTGGATTTGGGATTGTTAAACCTTCACATAAACTAATAAGAATATGATGCTCTGGAACACCTGTAACAATATGCGGATCAAGGCCTTGAGGCTCAGAACCATTTCCATGATGATAAATTTGATTTTCCAATCCTGAATCAACTGGATTAATACTTTCGGAGCAGCTTGCAACAATAAATAAAATTACAACAACGCTATATAAATTATTTTTCATAATTTGAAATCCTTAAAATATAAGATTACTTAGATTTACACGAGCAGATTGAAATACATCCTCATTAACAATCTGGGACATTTTAGTATTAATTATTTCTTCCCCAATTGAATTATATTCTTCGATAATCTCATTAATTTCAGACTCAGGAGGATAATTAAAACCAACAACATCAATAATATAATTATCACCGTTTGAAGCCTCTGTATTAATTCTGCTTCCTCCACTTGCATTAAAAATAGTATTTAGAACCTCTCTCGGTAAAAGAGATGAGTATCTTTTTACATCAACAAATGACTCTTCAGCAACATAATTATAAGCCCCAATAAAACTCATTATTTCTTCTTTATCTGTTATTGCATTAATTTCATTTGTCATTAAGACAATTTTTTCAACTGCCTTAGACTGAGAAAGCATGTCAGATATAGATTCTTCAACAACATCAAAATCTTGAAGAGCTGGTTCATTCACCTCATTAATCGCTAAAACAATTACTCTGTCACTAAGTTCAATTGCATAAGGTACATTTTTTAAAGAGTCAGGTGAGAATAAATAATTCTTAATCTCTGACTCAGTTAATTCAAAATCATAATTAGAACTTGTATAAAGTTGAGAATTACTAATATCTTTGGATAAATCTGATGCAATTTCTTCCAAAGAATTATTATTTAAGATCATATTTTCTGATTCATCAAAATCATCCTGCATTAGTGCTAAAGATTCGGTTTCAATGAGCTCTTTAATCAAATCATCTTTAACTTGATCTTCTGAAAGAGGTTCTTGGATGTTTTTTTCAGTAACTTTTAAAATATGGAAAGTATCATCGAGCTCTATTATTTTGCTATATTCATTTAATTCTAAACTTTGAATGGCATCATCAAACTCTACTGGAAAAATATCTTTCTCAAAATAATCTAAATCGCCTCCAATATCCTTAGTAACAATATCCTCACTATATTCAGCTGCAATAGAAGAAAAATCATTCCCACTAGTGAGCAAATCTTCAATATTTTTTATTGACTCAAGAGCTTGATCAGTTGAGTCATAGTTATTTTTCTCAACCATGATATGAGAAATTCTTATTTGCGCACTATCTTCAAATCTTAATAGATATTGTGCGTAAGAGTTTTCAAGATAGGAATCTGGGATTTGTACTTTATCTTCATAGTCTGATTTATCTAGAACAATATATTTGAAACTCTTTTCTTCATCAGAAAAAAATAAACTTGGGTTTTCATTATAAAAATCTAAAAGTTCTTCTGATGAGTTAACAATTTCTGATTTTAATTCTTCAAAATTAATTTTTATAAAATTAATATTTGATGACTGTTCTAACAAGCTTGCCAACTCAAATAACTCATTTTTAGTTATAAAATTAATTGAATTGAAAGATGTTCTAAAAAGTTCGGATGCTGCAAAGTCTGTCATTACATCGATATAGCTCTCTTTTGTAAATCCATTTGAATTAACCTGAGCACCATAGATATCTTCACTGAAGACACCATCAACTTGAAATAAGGGACTTTGAATAATATCTTTTTTAATTTCTTGTTTTGTAGACTCATTGATAAACCCCATTGAACGTGCGCCGGCAAGTAGTACTTTTTGAATAATCAATTCTTGTTTAATAGATTGAGATTTGAAATCATCATCTAGCAGATCGAATTCGAAATCTGCACCGTATAGACTTTGAAATCTTTGCACTGTTGAGTTTGAAGCTAATTGCACATCAAGCTCAGAGACCTCTTCTCCATTTATAGTGCCAAATGATGCATTGAAAGCAGAGCCTAATGAAGATGTACCTAAAAAAACAAAAGGTAGTGCGCAGATCAACACAACAATTAGTAGCCTTGGTCCTGTAAGAAAATTTCTGAGTGATTCCATCATAGTGGCGATATTATAGAATAAAAAAAAGGGTGCGTAAGCACCCTTTTACCAGTTAAATAATTTTAACTATTTTTAACCGTATCTTTTAGGCCTTTACCAGCTTTAAATCCTGGTACTTTTGTTGCAGCTATATGCATAGCAGCACCTGTTTGTGGGTTTCTTCCTTCTCTAGCAGCTCTATGTCTAACTGAAAAAGTTCCAAAACCAACTAGTGCTACTGAGTCACCATTTCCCAATGCACCTGAAATTCCATCTAAAACAGCATCAACAGCTCTACCTGCTTCAGCTTTTGACATATCAGCGCTTCCTGCAACTGCATCAACTAAATCTGATTTATTCATATTTAAATACTCCTCTGTGATAATTTATTTAATAAATACCCCTCTATCAAAAGCTTTTTGAGGTTAAAAGTCAAGTAAATAAAGGGCTTTTAGTGCGCTGGATTATTTTCGTTTTTTGTTGAAGTTTTAGATTTTGCACTTTTTATTTTTTTTGAAGAAGGTCTTGGTTCTTCCACAAGTGCGGATGAGATAACTTCGTCGATCCATTCAACAGGAATAATATTTAATGATTTTGTAATTTGCTTTGGAATTTCTTGAAGGTCCGGTTCGTTTTCTTTAGGAATAATTACATTTTTTATTCCTCCTCTCTTAGCTGCAAGAAGCTTTTCTTTTAACCCACCAATTTTGAGAATTTGGCCACGTAAAGTTATTTCACCTGTCATAGCTGTATCCGCTCTAACAGGAATACCAGTGAAGACTGATATCAAAGAAATTGCCATAGCGCCACCGGCACTTGGTCCGTCTTTTGGTGTTGCTCCCTCAGGAACATGAATATGTACATCATATTTCTCATAGAAATTTGGACTTATTCCTAAAGATTCAGCCCTTGATCGAACTACTGTTAATGCAGCTTGTATTGATTCCTGCATAACGTCGCCTAATGATCCTGTCTTAATTACTTGTCCTTTCCCATCAATATTAGAAGCTTCAATAGTTAAAAGCTCTCCACCAACTTCTGTCCAAGCTAAGCCAGTAACTTGACCAATAGCATTATCCTTCTCGGCTACTCCATATTTAAACTTCTTAACTCCTGAATATTTTTCAATGTTTTTAGATGAAATAGAAGTTGGTTGAGTTGTTGTAGATTTTTTTTCAATTAATCTTTCTTTAACAACCTTTCGAAGTATTTTTGCAATTTGTCTCTCCAAACCTCTTACACCGGCCTCTCGCGTGTAGTATCTAATCAGAGATAGAAGAACATTTTTATTAAATTTTAGCTCTGCTTCTTTTAGTCCATTTCGTATCATTTGTTTTGGTAGTAGATATTTTTCAGCAATATTTATTTTTTCATCTTCGATATATCCAGGTATTCGAATGATCTCCATTCTATCGAGCAAAGGTGTTGGAATATTTAAACTGTTAGCAGTGCATACAAACATAACTTCTGATAAGTCATAATCCACTTCTAGATAATGATCACTAAAAGTATTATTTTGTTCTGGATCTAGAACTTCTAATAATGCTGAGGCTGGATCTCCTCTATGATCCATTCCAATTTTGTCAATTTCATCTAAAAGAAATAAAGGATTTTTAACTCCAACTTTAGAAAGTTTTTGAATTATTTTTCCAGGCATTGAGCCTATGTAAGTTCTTCTATGTCCTCTAATTTCTGACTCATCCCTAACTCCACCAAGGGACATCCTAACAAACTTACGATTGGTAGCTCTCGCAATTGATTCTCCAAGAGAAGTTTTTCCAACACCTGGTGGACCTACCAAGCATAATACTGGAGCCTTCATTGTTTTCACTCTTTTTTGAACAGCAAGGTATTCAACAATTCTTTCTTTAACTTCTTCAAGACCATAATGATCCTCTTCAAGTATTTTCATTGACGCTTCTATATCTGTTTTAACTTTTGATTTCTTTTTCCATGGGACATCTACTAAGCAATCGAGATATGTTCTAACAACTGATGCTTCTGCAGAAGATGGAGCCATATGTTTAAATTTTGCTAATTCGCTTGTAGCTTTCTTTAATGCCTCTTTTGTCATTCCAACTTCATGAATTTTCTTTTCAAGATTTTCTAATTCATCGCCCTCTTCACCTATTTCTCCAAGTTCTTTTTGAGCTGCTTTTATTTGTTCATTTAAATAATATTCTCTTTGAGACTTCTCCATTTGTTTTTTTACTCTATCTCGTACTTTCTTCTCAACATCAACAACATCTAACTGGGACTCGATAAATGTTAATACTTTCTCAGTTCTATCTTTTAAATCAATCGTTTCTAAAATTTCTTGCTTTTTGGATGTTTCAATAGGCAAATGACCTGTGATGGTATCCATTAATCTTGAAAGATCATCTAATGAATCTACTGTGGAAACAATTTCTGGAGGTATTCTTTTTGTAACGCTAATATAATCTTCAAACTTAGCCTTTATAAGTCTTACTAAATTTTTAGACTCACTTTCTTTTATTGGCAAATCATCTTCTTCTGTAACTCTAGCTACAGTGTATGTATCTTTTTCAATTATCTTTTCAATAGAGCATCTTTTGTGACCCTCAACTAAAACTTTCATAGTTCCATCTGGAAGTTTAATCAGTTGGAGAAGATTGCTAATGGATGCATATTCGTACAAGTCAGATACATCTGGATCTTCTTTAGCAGCATCTTTTTGACTAACCAAAACGAGTTTCTTATTTGAGGACATGGCAATATTTAATGCTTCTACAGACTTGCCTCTGCCAACAAATAAGGTCGTAACTATTCCAGGAAAAACTACGACATCTCTAAGGGGTATTAAGGGTAAATCAGATTTTATTTTACTCATTAAGTAAATATAGGGATTATTAATTAAATATCAATTACCCGATGATGTTTTTTTTGATTTAGTCTTTAGCAGCCTGATTGGCTCTGTTTTTGACAAAACAGTTTTTTCATCAATTATTACTTTTTCAAGATTGTCATCAGGAAGATCAAACATAGTATCCATTAAAATTTCTTCCATTATAGATCTTAAACCTCTTGCACCAGTTTTTCTTTTTATTGCTTGTTTGGCAATTTCTTTAAGCGCTTCATCTCGAAATGATAATTCAACATCATCTATTTCAAATAAATGACTATATTGATTCACTAGAGCATTCTTAGGCTCTTTTAAAATTCTAACCAAAGCCTCTTCATCCAGCTCATGCAAGTTTGATATAACTGGTAATCTACCTACAAATTCAGGTATCAATCCAAATTTAACAAGATCCTCTGGTTGAAGATCATCAATATTTTTATTTAATTGACTAACGTTCGAAGTGTTATCGACTTCTGCACTGAAACCTATGCCAGTATTATTTGTTCTTTGCTCAATAACTTTATCAAGACCAGAAAAAGCACCCCCACAAATAAAAAGTATATTAGAAGTATCGATTTGAATAAATTCTTGTTGTGGATGTTTTCTTCCACCTTGCGGAGGAATAGAAGCTACTGTACCTTCTATAAGCTTTAAAAGTGCTTGCTGAACTCCTTCTCCTGAGACATCCCTAGTGATGGATGGGTTGTCTGATTTTCTAGCAATCTTATCTATTTCATCAATATAAACTATGCCTAATTCTGCTTTTTCAGGATCATAGTCAGCTTTTTGTAAGAGTTTTTGTATGATGTTTTCAACATCCTCTCCAACATAGCCAGCTTCAGTTAATGTTGTTGCATCAGCGATTGTAAATGGAACATTGAGAATTTTTGCTAAAGTCTGAGCTAATAAAGTTTTTCCGCTTCCAGTTGGTCCCAACAATAAAACATTACTTTTTTGCAATTCAACATCATCCTTAGATTTGACTTTTTTAAGTCTTTTGTAATGGTTGTAAACTGCTACAGATAAAATTTTCTTAGCTTTTTCTTGACCAATAACATATTCGTCAAGTTGATTATATATTTCTAGTGGTGAAAGTGATTGATCGTATGGTGACTCTTCATCATTTTTTATTTCCTCTTCAATAATGTCATTACATAGATCTACGCACTCATTGCAAATATAAACACTTGGGCCAGCAATCAATTTTTTTACTTCATCTTGAGACTTGCCACAAAATGAACAATGTAATTTATCTGATTGTGATTCAACTTTCATTCTATCCTCTTTGTTCTAATATTTTATCAATAATTCCGTATCCTTTTGCAGCATTAGCATCAAGGAAATTATCCCTGTCTGTGTCTTTTTCAATTTTCTTGATTGTGTGACCAGTATGCTTTGCAAGAATTTCATTTACAATTTTTTTCATATGTAATATTTCTTTTGCGTGAATTTCAAAATCAGATGCCTGACCTTGGAATCCTCCAAGAGGTTGATGGATCATTATTCTGGAATTTGGAAGAGCAAACCTCTTTTTCTTGTCACCGCCAGCAAGAAGAAGAGCCCCCATGCTCGCAGCTTGTCCAATACACATTGTTGATATCGAAGGTTTTATAAACTGCATAGTGTCATAAATTGCTAGTCCCGCAGAAATGCTTCCGCCAGGTGAATTTATATAAATAGATATATCTTTATCAGGATTCTCAGATTCTAAAAACAATAATTGAGCAACAACAAGGTTGGATATATAGTCATCGATTGGTCCTGATAAGAAAATAACTCTTTCCTTTAAAAGACGTGAATATATATCAAAAGATCTTTCACCTCTTGGTGTCTGTTCTACCACCATAGGTATAAGCGCTGAATGAATATCTGTCATAATAAAAACCTATTTGTTAGCTAATTCAGAAAATTTTATCACTTTCTTCTTTGATTTAAGAACATTTTTTAGTTTTTCAACTAATTGTCTCTCTAGAACAATCATTTTAAATTGATCAAGTTGCTGCGGTTGTCCAGAAATCCATTGTTTGTATTGCTCAGCATCTTTGTATCTTTTCGACTCTTCTTCAATAAAAGCATCAATATCTTTTTTTTCTACCTTTATTTCAAAATGTTTGATTAATTCTGCAAATAATAGATCAAGCTTAACTCTTTTTTCAGCTTTTTCTAAAAATGTATCAATAGGAAATAAATCTTCCCCAGCATTATCTTCAGTATGTCCTATTCTCATTAACGCATCTTTTCTCATTAAGTCTGCTTGCTCATTAATTGTAGAATTTGGTGATTTAAAATTATTAGTTTTTAGTAAAGTTTCATATATTGATTCTTTTGTAAGTTCTTTTTCTTGAGCAAGAACTTCATTTTGCATTCTTTTAGATATTTCATCTCTAAATTCATTTTTATCTTTTATTTCCATTTGTAATTTTTCAAATAGATCTTTATCAACCTTTGCTTCAGTGATTTGTTGCACAGCTTTAAGATTAATTTCAAACTCTGCAGCAACTCCGGCTAAGTCTTTCTTAAAATAGTCATCTGGAAAAGTGCACTCTATGTTAAATTTAGATGGTTTTTTACCAATAATATTATCTTCGAAACCAGGAATCATAGAATTACTTCCTAAAACAAGCTTAAAGTCTTGTGAAGAGTTACCCTCGAATTCTTCACCATCAATCTTTCCAGTAAAGTCTATTATTACTTGATCATCTAGTCTTGCCTCTCTATTAACATCTTTCCATTCTCCATATCTTTTTTTGATATCGGCAATTGCAAGATCAATATCTGTATCATCAACTTTTATTTCAAATTCTTCATAGTTAGTCCATCTAGAAAACTTAGGCTTTATTTCTGGAAATACCTCAATTATTGCAGAGTAAATAATTGGTTTTTTTGAATCTTCAGAATCAATTGATACCTGCGGAGATGCAGCCGGCCTTAGATCATTATCAGTTATTGCTTTAGGATAGGACTCTTGTATCAATTCGTTGATAACTTCATTATGAATTGATTGACCATACCTTTGTTCAAGAACATCATTTGGAACATTGCCTTTTCTAAATCCATCAATTTTTGCTTTGGTTTTGATATTTTTTATTTTAGAGCTGAATTTAGCGTCATAGCTATCGACTGGAACAGATACAGTAATTTTTCTCTCTAAGTCTTTTAATTTTTTTATTGTTACTTTCATATTTACCTTTTTATAATGGGGCGAGCGATGGGGTTCGAACCCACGGCCTCCGGAGCCACAATCCAGCGCTCTAACCAACTGAGCTACGCCCGCCACAAGACTCGCTATTATAGTTTAAAAAAAATTATTATCTATTTTTTTGTTATTGCTAATGTATTATTGTTTTTTAGGAATTTATATTGGGAAATAAGTCGGATCTGATCCCTCCTCCCAAACATCATATTCTTGCATTATTTCTATAAACAATTTTGAATCTAAAAAATTTCTGAGAATTTTCTGAACTTTACAAATCTCTCTTTGAGAGTCAAACCATTCTGGATTAGCTATTCTGTATTGTCTAATAAATGGTAATATTGAAATATCTAATTTATTCAATTTGTCACCGAAAATCCAATAACCATTTGAAATTATTTTCTCAAGATCATGCAAAATGTTTAGACACTTATTTTGATGGAACTCTATATCTGCGTCCTCATATCTAGTTGAATATTTGTATCTATCTAAATGATATTTAAATTTATTATCGAAGATTAGTATTATTTCCTCACTAAGGTCCATTTGATCTTGTGATATATCATTTTTAAATAGATCAGCCTTAGTTAAAACCCAATTAATGATCTCTATGCTTTCGTCAATAACATTATCTTTTAATATCAGAATTGGAACAGTTCCTTTTGGAGAAACTTCAAGCATATGATTTGGTTTATTGTTTAATCTTACCTCTCTAAGTTCGCACTTAATGTTTGCAAGTTTTAATGCCATTCTTGCTCTCATCGCATATGGGCATCTTTTAAATGAATATAAAACTGGATAATTCATAGCATTAATTAAATATTTCTTCTTTTGGTCCCATATGTTTTTGATTCCGCTCTTTAGCTAAATCAATTTGTTTTTGTCTGCTCATATATCTTGATTTTTGTTCTTTTGAAGTCTTGTCAAAACAACTTGGGCATGCAACTCCACGAATATATTTTTTAGATTTTTTATCATCTCTAGTAATGGGCATTCTACAACCGTGACACATATCATAAGTACCCTCAGATAAATCATGCTTAACTGAAACCCTGTCATCAAATACGAAGCATTCGCCCTCCCATCTACTTTTATTTAAAGGAACTGACTCAAAATATTTTAAGATGCCGCCCTTAAGATGATAAACATTTTTAAAACCTTCTTTTTTCATTAAAGAAGATGCTTTTTCACACCTAATACCTCCCGTGCAGAACATTGCAATGTTTTTATGCTTTTTCTCTTCAGGGGTAAACTTCTGTCTATTTATCCATTTAGGAAACTCTCTAAATTTTGTTGTTTTAGGGTTTAAACTGTTTTTGAATGTGCCAATTGAGAATTCATAATTGTTCCTTGTATCTATAACAATAGTATCCTTATGATCAATCAGACTATTCCAATCTTTTGACTCAACATATTCTCCAACTATTTCAGTAGGATCTATTGATTCATCTCCTATGGTCACAATTTCTTTCTTTAATTTTACTTTGAGTCTTATAAATGGTTTTTTATCTGAAGAAGATAATTTTACGTCTAAATCTTCAAAACCTTTTATACTTTTAATGTAATCAATAGCTAAAGATAGATTTTCATTAGAAGAAGAAATTGTCCCGTTTATGCCCTCCTCACCGATTAGAAGAGTTCCGTGGATGGAGAGATTTTTTAATCTTAGACGAAGTTCGTTATGGAGCTTGAAAGGATCCAAAATTCTTGAAAATTTATATAAGGCTGCAACTCTATACATAATATATAAAAAATGGCGCGCCTGAAGAGATTCGAACTCCTGACCCACTGCTTAGAAGGCAGTTGCTCTATCCAGCTGAGCTACAGGCGCTTGGTCGGGGTAGTAAGATTCGAACTTACGACCACTCGCTCCCAAAGCGAGTGCGCTACCAGACTGCGCTATACCCCGAGGATGCAAATATTAAAGTTAATACAATAAATAAGCAATCGTCATGGGCATAAATATTAATTAATGAGATAATATTAGCATGACAGCATTAATTCTAGATGGAAAAGAACTCTCCAAAATTTCTGAAAATACAATTAAAGAAAAGGTGAATGAACTTTCTAAACATAATATAAAACCGACATTAGCCACAATTCTGGTTGGGAGTGATCCTGCTTCTGAGACTTATGTAAAAATGAAAAGAAATACTTGTGCAAGAGTTGGAATGGAGTCAATAGCAGTTGAATTACCAGAAACCACAACTACTGAAGAATTATTGAATACTATTAGGTCATTAAATAATGATAAAAAAGTCCATGGAATCTTACTTCAACATCCAGTTCCTGATCAGATTGATGAAAGGCTTTGTTTTGATGCTATTGATATAAGAAAGGATGTTGATGGAGTAACTTGTTTAGGTTTCGGCAATATGTCTATGGGTATAGATGCATATGGATCTTGCACACCTGCAGGAATAATAAGATTAATTAAGCATTATGAACTTAAAGTACAAGGGCTAAATGCAGTTGTTGTAGGCAGAAGTCCAATACTTGGAAAGCCTATGGCTATGATGCTACTTAATATGAATGCGACAGTAACAATTTGCCACTCAAGAACACAAAATATTGAATCCATAATAAATAATGCTGATTTGATTGTTGGTGCTGTTGGTATTCCAAGATTTATAAAGTCAGAATGGATAAAAGAAGGAGCGATTGTTATAGATGCTGGATATCATCCAGAGAAATGTGGAGATATTGATCTTGATAATATTGAGAATATTGCGAGCGCATACACCCCAGTTCCCGGAGGAGTTGGGCCAATGACA
The DNA here is from genome assembly GCA_902556105.1 of uncultured SAR86 cluster bacterium. Taxonomy (GTDB): domain Bacteria; phylum Pseudomonadota; class Gammaproteobacteria; order Magnimaribacterales; family D2472; genus SAR86A. Next base: position 8,367 of record CACDUZ010000013.1, on the reverse strand, counting down.
ATTAATACTTTGATACTGCAAACATTGCAGTCAGCTGAAAAATATATAATGGATTAATTTTCAGATTGTTCCGATGATTCTTCAATTTCATCAGCTTCGATAACAACCTCTTCTTCGTTTGAATTATTTTTAAACGGAAATGGCTTTTCTTCAGTCTGAAATAACAAAAAGGCAAGAGAATCATCAAAGAATTCAATAATATATGAATTAACATTGGCTATCGAAATGTTAACTTTTGATGTAAATAAAACAAATAAAAATTGAACAAAAGCTAATCCAATTGAAATTGTCAAAGCAAAGTTAATAGCAAAAGCATATATCACCATAAAAATGAATCTTATCCATTTGCTTGATTTTAAAATTTCGTCTTTATTAATCGTATTCATAGTCTATTTGTTAAATTCTACATCAACTTCGATTGGATTATTTATTAAATCTTTTATAAGTGAGTCTGGTGATGCATTTTTTTTAATTATATTATACATAGATTCAACTAGCGGCATTTTTATATCGAGTCTTTTTGATTCATTTCTTATTACTTCAAGAGTTCTAATGCCTTCAGCAACTTGTCCTACTTGAGCTTTTGCCTGTGATAGGGTCATTCCTTTTCCTAAATTTAGACCAAGTTGGTAATTGCGAGATAAGTTAGACATACATGTTGCAACAAGATCTCCCATTCCTGACAATCCCAGAAATGTTACAGGATTTGCGCCCTTTGCTACTGAGAATCTGCTCATTTCAGCCATGCTTCTGGTAAGGATCAACCCAATTGCATTTTCTCCGACGTTGAGAGATTCAGCCATTCCACAAATAATTGCATAAATATTCTTTAATGACCCAGCAAGCTCAACACCTTTAATGTCATTACTTGAAAAAATTTTAAATGTTTTAGAAGACAGAATTGATTTGACAACATCTAATAGTTCTTCATTATCACTAGCTATAACTGTACCTGCAACTTTATTTTCTGCTATTTCCTTTGCTAAATTGGGGCCACTCAAAACTCCAACTGAATTCTTCATTTTAGATAAAATAACTTCAGAAAGTAGCCTAAAGGGATTGTCGAGAATGCCTTTAGTGCATGAAATTAAATAAGCATCATCCTCTATGCTTTGAGATAGTCTATTTACTATTTGCTCGAAAACAATACTGGGTGTAGCAATAAAAACAACTGCTGCATCTTTAACAACTTCATTTAAATTCTCAGATGCTAAGATATTTTCAGAAAGTTTTAATTCAGGATGATATGAAGTATTTGCTCCCTCAGAATTTATTCTAAGGGCTTGTTCTGAATCTCTTACCCATAAAGAAACTTTATAACCATTTGAAGCAGCAAGATTAGCAAGAACTGTTCCAAAGCTTCCACCACCTAGGACTGAAACTTTATTTGATGTGTTCATCAGTATTATGAAATTTAAAGAGTTGTAGCTCTAAAAATTTGAATGATTGCTACAACCATAATAACCAATGTATTAAATACACTTAAATTATGTAACCATTTAAAAAGCTTATCCCAACCCCTATCTCTAGCACTATTTGTTAAAGGGATAATTATAAATCCTAAAAAAGAAAAACTAACTGCAACTATGGCAGCCAAAATATCAAATGTGTCAAAAAATAAATATGATATCAATAAAGCCAATATAGTTATTAAAAAAAGTAATAGGTAGTATCTTGGAAAGATTTTTCTTAAAAATTTAGAAGCGTTTTGGTTGTCTAAAACTTTAAAAACTACAGGAGCAGTTAAAAGAACTTGAGCAAAAATGATACCTAATACCAGTGAGTAACAAAGTATGAGTAAACTTATTATTAACGTATTCATATCAATAAATAAATGGCGGTCCGACGGGGAATCGAACCCCGAACGCCGCCGTGACAGGGCGGAATTATAACCGTTTAACTACCGGACCACTTTTTAAACTGCATCATATATATTCTATATAAAAGTTCAACCTAAATGGTGGGTGATGACAGGTTCGAACTGCCGACCCTCTCGGTGTAAACGAGATGCTCTACCAAACTGAGCTAATCACCCTTTCCAACTTAATTAATAATTAAGGGTGCTAATAATACTATTATTAGGTTTGTTTTTGTTGTTTATTTGATAAATTTATTCTTGCTAAATATATTCCAAACAGAGCCACAAAAACAAATATTATTTGAGTAATATTTAATATCTCATTAAACAAAAAGGCTGCAAGAATCGTTGCTGTTATAGGTTGCATTAATAAACCTATTGATCCTTCTGATGCTGATATCTTTCCTATTGCATGAGTTATTAAGTATTGTCCCCCTAACTGACATAGTACAGCTAGTAAAAGAAGATTTATCCATTCAAACTTAGACGATGGGAATATATCACCACCTTCAATTATCATTGGAACTATAGAAAATAGACAACAAAAAAGAGTTGTATAAAAAATTATATTTAATGAATTTTCTTTTCCCAATCGCGCAATTACCAACAAATATACAGCGTAAAAAAATGCTGCGATCATGCATAAAATATCGCCTAAGATTTTTCCATTTATATAATTATTAGAGTAATAAATTAATCCCACTATCCCAAGATATGTTACTAAGAACGAAACAACAAAACCCTTTGACAATTTCTCTTTGAAAAATATGAAAGAAAGGATTGCTACAAAGATTGGCGCTGAATTTACAATTATTGTTGCATTAGATACAGATGTTATACCCATGCTATAGTGCCATAAAGTTAAATCGGTGGTGAAGGCAAGTGAAGCAAAGGCAGCATAAATAATTGTCCTTTTATTCTTAACTCGAAATTTTAATCTACCATTTAATAAATAATTTAGGCCAAATAGGAAAGGTATTGTCAGCGACATTCTGTAGAAAGCAATTGCAGATGATGATAACAAACTCCATTTAACAAAAATTGGAGCAAAGCCAATAAGCATGGCGCCAAGAGACAAAATAAGAAAGTAATTAGTTCGATGAAAATTAGCTTTCATAAAGATATAATTTAAATATGGTTGAAGACATTGTAATTCAGAATGATGAAATTATCTCAGTAGGAGAATTAAATAAATCTGCAAAATATTTACTTGAGCATAATTTTAGTAATGTTTCTGTAATTGGTGAAATATCAAATTTATCTAGGCCTAGTTCAGGGCATATATATTTCACTTTAAAAGATGCAAGTGGTGCGATTAGATGTGCAATGTTTAAGAATCAAAATATAAAATTAAATTTTTCACCAGAAAATGGAGATCAATGCGTCTTAAAAGGTCAGGTCAGTATCTACGCTGCTAGGGGTGACTACCAACTTATTGTTAAAAGTATTGAGCCAGCAGGCGCTGGTAATCTGATGCAGAAATTTGAGGTTCTTAAAAAAAAATTAGAACAAGAGGGTCTATTTGATCAAGCAAAAAAGAAGATTATTCCAAGCTCTCCAAAGCATATTGCAGTAGTCACTTCACATTCAACTGCAGCTTTTCAAGATATTATTTCAACAGTTAAAAGAAGAGCACCAAATTCTCAAGTATCACTTAGCGAGGCTATGGTTCAAGGAGATGCAGCACATGTATCCATAATAAATGCTTTAAGCAGAATAATGAATTTCAATTCAAACAATCCAGACAATTTAATTGATGTCGTTATAGTTTCCAGAGGCGGTGGATCTATAGAAGATTTATGGTGTTTTAACAATGAAGATTTAGCTAGAGAAATATTTTCTTATCCAATACCAGTAATTTCTGGAGTTGGGCATGAGATTGATTTTACTATTTGTGATTTTGTCAGTGACTACAGAGTTCCAACCCCTACTGCATCTGCAGAACTAGTAACAGAGTTTAGTTTTCAAATTCAAGATAAATTAGAAATAATCAAAACAAAGATTTTCAGAAATATTTCTAATTATATAAATGGATTAAACCAACTTATTAAGTTGAATAATTCTAAATTGAAGAATCCACTAACTCTATTAAGAGAGAAATCTCAAAATTTAGACAACTTAGATTTAAGAATTCAGCAACAACAATTAATGATAATATCAAGCAAGAAGGGTCAGATTGAAAAAATATTAACAAATATCAATCATAATAATCCGATTTCAAAGCTTCAATTAATATCAAACAAAATTGATTTGCATTTAATAAACCTAAAAAGAAATATAAAAGAAAAAATATTTTTAAAGAAAAATAATCTAAAAGAACTATTAAAGAGTATTGAGATGCTAAATCCTTTATCAATATTAGATAGAGGTTATGCGATTGTATTAAATGAAAAAGGTGAAGCTATAAAATCTCATGAACAAGTTGAACAAGGTCAGACTTTAACAGCTAGATTAAGTAAAGGGACTATTGATGTCGAAGTTAAAAATAATAATTAATAAATCTTACTGCTTAACATTAATTGCGTCTTTTTTTATTATTGATATTAATGCTCAATTATCTGGTGATCCGGGAGAAATAATTGCTGTTAAGGCTGAAGAGAATCTTAAGGGGAGTGATTATGCCATCAGCATTGAAGGTTCACTCTACCAATTAATCCCCCTTCCATATAGCAATCAAGGGGAATATATAAAACATGAAGGCAAGAGTATTTATATAAATAAAAGGGATTTTGGTGAATCAAGAATATCTATTGAGAATACATCTTTGGTAGACCTTAATAAAGAAGATTCGGATAGAGCTTATAAAGAATCAAAGATTATTAAGGAAACGTTAAATACATATACTAGAAATATTAAGCCCGATTTTAATCTTATAAAACCTGTTGAGGGAATAATATCTAGTAGATATGGTAAAAAAAGATTTATAAATGATAAGCCTAGGTCACCTCATCTATCATTAGATATCGCAGCACCGGAGGGAACTACTGTTGTATCCCCTGCCAAGGGAAACATTATTTTAGTTGGCAATTTTTTTTACTCTGGTAATTATATTGTTATTGATCATGGATATGGTTTATTAACCTCGTATAGTCATTTATCTAAGGTGAGTATTGAAGAAAATCAAATAGTTGAAAAGGGGCAGAAAATTGGCGCGATTGGTTCAACTGGAAGAGTAACTGGGCCTCATCTTCATTGGACAGTTTATTTTGAAAAAATAAGAATTAATCCCGAGCTTATAATTCAGGAGAATTTTTTAAAAAAGCTTCTTTTAAATCAGAAATAATCTCATTTAAATCATCTTTTGTTTGAGGTCTGAATAAAGAAAGAACTAGCTTACCGTTTGGATTTATAAAAAAAGTTGCTGGAACTGCTGGCGGTGTTTGTATACCCCATATATCTCTCGGATGTGATATTAACGAAGGAACTTCAATTTTAAATTTATTAGCAACAGGTTCTAGGTCATCAACCTCAAGTTGATCAAAATTAAAGGTATAAACCAATAAATCTTTATTTTCTTGAGCAAAATCATTTAGCTCTGGAATTTCTTTAATGCATGGTGCACACCAATCAGCCCAATAATTTATCACAACCCAATTACCATTCATTTTTGATAGGTTGGAGTCACTGCCGTTAAAAATTTCTATATCATTATTCTGACAACTTATGATAATGAATAAACAGAAAAGTTGTATAATCTTATGCTTCATCGCATACATAATATAATTAAAACTTTAAAAGTAAACATGGAAAAGAACTTTTTATTAATATTATTTTATTCAGCTTCTGGTTCTGTAAAGAATCTTGCTCATGCAATTGCTGATGGTGCAGAAGAGTCAAACATAAAAGTAAAGATTCGAACTGTTCCAAAAGTGTCTTCAAAAAATGAAAAAGTTGATCCGAGCATCCCTGACACAGGAGAAATTTATTGCACTAAAGACGACTTAATTAATTGTGGAGGCATGGCTATAGGATCTCCGACTAGATTTGGCTCAATGGCGTCTCCAATGAAATACTTTTTAGACTCAACAGGAGATCTTTGGGCAACAAATGCTTTAGAAAACAAGCCTGGAATTGCTTTTACATCTACAAGTTCTATGCATGGAGGACAAGAAAGCACTTTGTTTAATTTGATTACATTCATGCTGCATCAAGGGATGTTAATTGCTGGCACTCCATACTCTGTAGATGAGCTTAACAAGACCAAATCAGGTGGCACACCTTATGGACCTACTCATGTAGAAAATTTTAACTCTTCAAACGAACTTACAAAAGATGAGTATGAAATTGCAAGAAAAACAGGAATGCGTCTTGCAAATTTAATTATCAACTTAAATGGTTAAATTAGAAAAATATAAATACCTTACTCATTTTCTTTTTATTAGTCTCTTTGTTTTGAAGTTTGTGAATGTGATACTGGCTAGAATCCCCATAGAATCATATATCGTTTGGGTTATACCTCTTCTAATATTTTATTTTTATATAAATAAACTTTGGATTAAAACATATCAATGGTTTTGCTTTGTATTAATAATCTATTTCTTGTCTTCATCTCTTCGGGTATTTGGAACAGCGTCGTATTGGTTAGATATAGCAGAAGTCATAATAATTATTTCATTATTCATACATATCATGTTTGGTCCAAAAATAATCAATAATGCTAACTAAAATGCGTTTACTTGGTCGAACTAATAACATATTATCAAATCCCCTTAGGAGAATATTATGAGTAAAGCACAATCTTTATGGTCTAAAGCTGACAAATTTTTAACTTTAACAAGAAAGATATTATTGAATACATTCACTGCAATAGTTTTGGTTGTTATTACATTTTCTATTCTAGGTGGAGTTGGTTCATATTTTGCAGAAGAAGATAAGATAATTACCGAAGATAAAGTACTGTGGTTTAAGCCGGTTGGAGTTGTCGTTGATAATTCAATAAACTCTCCTTCATCTATAGATGCATTACTTCTTGGCTCAACTGATGTCAAACAACATAAACTGGAAGACTTGCTAGAAGTTCTAAGCAGTGCAGCAAACGATGAAAATCTTGCTGCTATATACATTAATGTTACTGAACTTGGTATGTATTATGCATCTGCATTTGAAATTGCAGACGCAATTAAAAATATAAAAGACAATGGCAAAAGAGTTATAGCTTATGGCCAAAATTATGGAAATAATGCTTACCTTATTAGTTCACAAGCAAATGAAATAATATTAAACAAATATGGGTCTATTTCCTCTTTTGGATTTTCAAGAAAACGCGAGTATTACAAAGATTTCTATGAAAATATAAAGCTAAATTATCATGTCTTCATCGCAGGCGACTTTAAGACTGGTCCTGAACCATTTACTAGAACTGATATGTCAGATGAAGATAAAATCGCTTGGAGTGATTTTGCTGATCCGTTATGGAAAAAAATGACAACATATATGGAGTCTGCAAGAAATATTCCCAATGGATCTATTCAAGAATACGGAGATGCTTATTGGGAACTAGCTATGGAAAGTCCTGAGGTATCAGAAATAGCATTAGAAAAAGGTCTTGTTGATATGGTCTTTACTGAAGAAGAATTTAGACATTGGTTTTTTGATGAGTTTCCGAATGAAGAAAATGATATCAATGAGCTTCCTGACTCTGTAAGCATTTACAGTTATTTATCTACTATAGAAAAGGAAAAGAAAGAGTCTAAAAATAAAATAGCAGTCATTCATGTTGAGGGTGGTATTGCTACCGGTAAGTCAATTTATGGAGTTGCTGGTTCAGATACTATTGTAAAAAATATTCAAAAGGCAATTAAAGATAAATCTGTAAAAGCATTAGTATTAAGAGTTAATAGTCCTGGTGGAGGCGTTTATGCAAGCGAATTGATAACTAATGCTCTAAACGAATTTAAGGAAACCGGCCGCCCTATTGTAAGCTCTATGGGAGATATAGCAGCTTCTGGAGGAGTTTGGGTTACAACTTTATCAGATGAAATTTGGGCAAAAAAAGAAACGTTAACAGGCTCAATTGGTGTGTATGGCTTTATCCCAACCGTTGAAGGTATATATGAATGGGCTGGTGTTCAAGTAGACGGAGTAAGCTCAACTAAAGCAAATGAATGGGATCCAAGAATAGCAATGCCAGAAAATGTAACAAAATCAATTCAAGCAGGAGTTGATGACATATATGAAAAATTTGTTACTAAAGTTTCACAAAATAGAAAAATGCCTTATGAAGAAGTTCATGCAATTGCTAAAGGAAGAATATGGTCAGGAGAAAAAGCAATACAACTTGGTCTTGTCGATAAGATTGGCGGCCTTGATGATGCATTAAATTCAGCATCTGTTATGGCTAATATAGAAGATTATAAAGTTGTAAGATACTACGAAAAAATGGATCCGTTTGATATTTTTATTTCAGAATTTCTAAAAAATATAAATATTGAATCCAGCTTGAGTAAAAATTCAAAAAAATTAATAAGTTTTTTTAGCAAGGAATATAAATTTATAGATGAAGAAAAAGA
>CACDUZ010000012.1 GCA_902556105.1 uncultured SAR86 cluster bacterium | reverse complement strand
GATCGCTAATTTTTTAGAGGAAAGTCCGGACTTCAAAGAGCAGGGCGCCAGGTAACACCTGGGAAGCGTGAGCTTACGGAAAGTGCAACAGAAAATATACCGCCAATTTTTTGGTAAGGGTGAAATGGTAAGGTAAGAGCTTACCGCTTAAGTGGTAACATTTAAGGCATTGCAAACCCCAGCCTGAAGCAAAACCAAATAGAAATCCATTAAAGCTGCTCGCTTTGGATTTGGGTAGGTTGCTAGAGTATTGTGGCAACATAATATCGAGATAGATGATCATCATTTACAGAATCCGGCTTATAAACCAACTCATTTCTTACTTTAAGCAGTAACTATTTCATTTTTGTGTGAAAAAGTGTGCAAAAGTGTTGCATTGTGTGTAAAAAGTCTTTATATTTTGATAATGTTTGGCTTTAATACAGTTTCTTTGGATGCAAAGGGCAGGCTCTCAACTCCTGCTCGGTACCGAACTGACTTTAAAAACCAAAATCAAACCAATATAGTTATAACAAAAGATCCTCAGTATCCATCTCTCAAAATCTATCCAGGAAGAGAGTGGAGTAAGATTTCTACAAAACTTGAGTCTCTACAAGGCCTTGATCCAATAGTAAGAAATATTCAATGGACAATATTAGGAAATGCATACCAAACAGAAATAGATGTTGATGGCAGGATGTTGCTAAGAATTCCAAATGATCTTCAGGAATATGCAGAAATTGAAAATCAAAATCAAATTGCTTTAGTAGGGATGGGAAATAAATTTGAAATATGGAACATAAATAGTTGGGAAATGAGACAAACGGGCGGTTCTTTATCTACTGAAATCTTAGATGTTGTTCTTCCAGAAAGTATCAAATCAATGTCATTTTAATATTAGGGGAAATAAATGAATTTTGAAGTAATAGAGCAAGAAATAGAAAACGCTAAAATTAAAGTAGTTGGCGTTGGTGGCGGTGGCGGAAATGCTGTTCTCCATATGATTAATCATAATATTGCTGGCGTTGATTTTATATGTGCAAATACTGACACTCAGGCACTAAGCGCAACAAAAAATGCAATAACTTTGAAATTAGGTAATGGTCTTACAAAAGGTCTTGGGGCTGGTGCAGATCCTGATATTGGAAGAAGAGCAGCTGAAAGTGACAGAATGGCAATAGAAGAATTATTAACAGGAGCAGATATGGTTTTCATTACTGCTGGTATGGGAGGTGGAACCGGCACAGGAGCCGCACCTGTAATCGCATCTATCGCAAAAGAATTAGGAGCGCTTACTGTAGCAGTAGTTACCAAACCTTTTAAATTTGAAGGGAAAAAAAGAATAGCGGCTGCAGAAAAAGGTCTTGCCGGATTAGTTGAAGAAGTAGACAGTCTTGTAACAATACCAAATGAAAAACTTCTTGAGATATTAGGTCCAGATACTCCAATTTCAGATGCTTTTGCAAAATCAGATGATGTTTTAAAAGGTGCTGTGCAAGGAATTTCAGATATTATTATGCAAAGGGGGCATGTTAACGTTGACTTTGCTGATGTTAGAGCAGTAATGTCAGAGAAAGGAACTGCAATGATGGGAACTGGAATAGCAACTGGTAAAAATAGGGCTGAAGTGGCTGGAAATATGGCAGTTAAAAGTGAATTACTTGATGATATCAATCTAAAAAATGCAAGAGGCGTACTTGTAAATATAACTGGAAAAAGTCCAACTCTTGGCGATCAGACGGAAGTGACTAATATAGTTGAAGAAATTGTCAGTGAAGATGCCCTTGTTATTTATGGTCTTGTTTTTGATGATAGTTATAAAGATGATATTAAAGTAACTATCGTAGCAACCGGAGTTGATCAAAGAGCTCCCACATTAGCTATTGATAATGAACCTTCAATGACATTAAACCCTGTTGGTTTAAATAGAAATAGAACAAATCAAGAAGTTGGCACGTCGTCTGCAGAGGAAATTGATTTCCTCGATGTGCCGACTTTTATGAGAAAACAAGTAGACTAAAATGCTTCATTTTCCAGTTTTACTGGAAGAATCTGTTGATTTCTTAATAAGTAATATAGATGGAAAATATATTGATGCTACCTTTGGCAGAGGCGGTCACTCTAAACTAATTTTAAGTAAATTATCATTGAAAGGTCATTTATCAGCTTTTGATAAAGATCCAGACGCTATTAAATTCTCTAAAAACTTTAATGAATCTAACTTTAATAGTTTTCATGATTCTTTTAAAAACCTAACAAAGTATTTTGATAATAAAAGTATAGATGGTGTTATTTATGATCTAGGAACTTGCTCAACACATTTTGATGACCCTATTAGAGGATTTAGTTTTAACAGAGATGGGCCCCTTGATATGCGTTTTGATAATACAAAAGGTACTTCATTAGCAGAATGGCTAAATGATGCCCTTGAAGAAGAAATTATTGAGGTCTTATATAAATTTGGAGAGGAAAAGCATGCAAAAATCATTAGTAGAGCAATTATACTTGAGAGAGCAAAGTACCCAATCACAAAAACAAGTCAGCTCTCTGAGATCATTCAACAAATTTATCCTGAGAAGAAAAACAAAAATCATCCTGCTACAAAAAGCTTCCAAGCATTTAGAATTTTTATCAATAAAGAACTTGAGGAATTTGAATTATCTTTAGATGCTGCAAAACAAGTTATAAGGAAAAATGGAATTATTGTTACTATTGCATTTCATTCACTTGAAGATAGCATCATTAAAAATTTTTTTAATCCTTCGTTTACATCATTTCCTAAAGATATACCTCTTAACAATATAGAAGATAAGAGCTTTAGATGTATAGCAAAAAAAATAAGACCATCTGATGAGGAAATCTATAAAAATCCAAGATCTAGAAGTGCAATAATGAGAGTGTTTCAAAAAATATGATTACCAGAAGAATGATTGTAAATATTTTAGCATTAAGTATATTTGTATTTTTTTTAAGCATTGAAAAGGTAAAGCTCTCATGGGAAATTAGTACCCTACACAATAATTATGAGAACTTAAGAGTTGAAAATGCAAATCTTAAGGATCAAAACTTAAAGTTGATAACTCAGTTTTATACAGATAATGCACCAGCCAATATTGAAAGAATTGCAAAAGAATCTATGGGAATGATAAAAAAAAGTCCCAAAAGGATAGTCATTGATGAATAGTAAAAATATTCTAATAAATTGGAGATTTTTTTTAATATCTTTTGTATTTTTTTTGGGATTAGCTGCAATTATTTATAAGATATTCTCAATACAGTTTATTGATAGCAACTTTCTTCAAAACGAAGGAAATAAAAGATATATTAAATATAAAAATATTAACCCTGTCAGAGGAAGCATCTTTGACAGAAATAATTATCCCTTAGCAGTTTCAATAGTTAATTATGATTTTTATGCACTTAAAGGTTTTAAAAAATCACAGCTCTTGAGTCTAGCAGAAGTTATAGACATAGATGTTGATGTAATTGAAGACTCTTTTAGAAAAAAGACAATTTTAAAGAGAAGCTTATCAAACAAAGAAATATTAAACATTAAAACATTAAATCTCCAACATTTTGAGATCGAAGAAAGACACAGTAGACACTATCCACTAGGAGAACAAATCGCTCCATTGATAGGCTTTTATGGAACAGATGGTGCACAAGAAGGTCTTGAGAAAAGTTATGATAATGTTTTGTCAGGAGTTGATGGAAAACAAAAGGTATTTAAAAATGCAAAACAGGAAATTATTTCACAGCCTATTGAGATAATTGAAACAGTTCAAGGAGAAGACGTCCATTTAACAATTGATGCAACATTACAATTTTTATCATTTAAATATCTTGTAGAAGCAATAAAGAAAAATAAAGCTAAATCAGGCACAGTTGTTATTTTAGATAATAAAAAGGGCGAGCTACTTGCGATGGCAAGCTATCCATCATACAACCCTAATAACCCTCAAAGAAAAATTCAAAAAAATAGAGCTTTAGTAGAAGCATATGAGTTAGGCTCTGTCCTAAAGCCTATAGTTTTATCTAAAGCACTTGATAATGAATTATTTTTGCCTGATGAATCTATTAAAATTCCACGAAGATTAAATCTGAATGACAAGATCATTGTGGACTCTAAAAATCACGAAGAGTTGACGCCCAAAGAGATTATCGCTGTTAGCAGTCAAGTTGGTGCATCAAAAATAGCTCTAGAGCTTGGTTATGAAGACTTAAGAAAAAATTATTATGACTTTGGATTTACTAAACCAATATCAATAAATTTTCCTTCCAGTTCTTTTGGATATATGAACGTTAAAGAAAAGGTCTTAGATAAAGAGTTGGCAAGCTTGGGTTATGGTTATGGAATAAAAATAAGTCCATTTCAAATAGCTTCAGCATATTCTGTATTTGCAAATGATGGAGTAATGAAAGATTTTCAGATATTTAAAAATCAAGAAGTCACATCACAAAAAATTATATCTACTGACTCAGCCTCTCAAGTTCTTGATGCTTTGAGAATGGCTGTAGAAGAAGGAACAGGAAAAGCGGCAGATATAAAAGGTTTTTCTGTAGGAGGAAAAACAGGAACATCTCACCAAACCAGAAGAGGTTCTGGCTATGCCGAAGATTTATATATAGCATCTTTTATTGGAATAACTCCAATTAGCGATAATTCTATAACAATTTTTGTTTCTATTGAAAATCCCTCACTTAATTCTTATACAGGTGGCGCAGTTGCAGCACCAGTTTTTGCAAAGATAGCAGAAAGTTCACTGAATCATTTAGGATATTTTCAAGATGAGTAATCTAGAAGAAATTTTAGGAATTAGGTTTACAAAAGGAACTAAAATTCTTCATGCCACAAATTCTTCAAAGAAGGTAAAAAAGAACTCAATTTTTTTTGGCTTACCTGGAATTACTCAACACGGAAGCAAATATTCAAAAGACGCCTTGGATCAAGGAGCATCAATTGTTGTTCATAATGATTTAAATGGAGAGATAAATAACAAAAATATTTTTTATATCAAAGATCTTGAAGAAAGAATTTTTAATTTTCTTAATTCTTTGTATGAGATAAATATTAGTGATAATAATTTTTTTGCATTTACAGGAACTAATGGCAAAAGTTCATCATCATATCTTTGTCATCAACTGTTAATAAATCTTGGATATGAATCTTTATATATAGGAACTTTAGGCGTTCAGTTTAATCAAGAAAAATTTGATAAATCATTTTCTTCAAAAACTACTCCAGATATTTTCGAATTGTTTGATATTCTCAGAGATACTAAATTTGAGGATACTGGAAACATATGTATCGAGATCTCTTCCCACGCATTAGATCAAAAAAGACTTAGTCAAATAGGATGGTTTAACTCAACCTCTATATTAAATATAACTAGTGACCATTTAGATTATCATAAAAACATTTCAGCCTATCGAGATGCAAAGTTTGAGATCTATAAGATGAAATCTACAATTAAGCTTATTGATGAAGACTCATCAAAATTTCAAGATAATTATGATTTTGTTCAAAATAATGATTATAAATTAAGTACTATTAGTGATAGCAATAACTTTTCTGATATTTTTTTTCAAATTACGCAAATATCACCTTCTAAAACCATCTTCTATATTTATATAAATAAACCACCATATGGCTATCAAGATGCAACTAAAAAGAAATATAAATTTTCTTGTAATTTATTCCCTAAATTTAATATTCATAATCTTGTGTTTGCAATTTGTTCAATAGGATTTGATGAGTTCGAAGAAAATAAAATAAACGATTTGTCTTTTCTAAAATTACCTAAAGGCAGATCTGAAGTGATAGAGAACATTCCTTCAAACGTAATCATTGATTACGCACATAATCCAGAAGCCATTCATAATTTCCTCTCATCAATTAAAGACCATTATCAGAATCTGATAGTGGTTTTTGGGTGTGGAGGCAATAGAGATAAATCAAAGAGGTCATTGATGCTCAAAGCAGCATTAAAAAGTTCTTCAAAAGTAATTTTTACATCTGATAACTCAAGATCTGAAGATTTTGAAAATATTTTTATAGATGCCGCTCAGGATAATAATATCGATAATGTTGTTAAGATAAAAGATAGAAAAAAAGCAATAATATATGCTTCTGAAATCTTATCTCACAAAGAATGTTTGGTAATACTAGGCAAAGGCCATGAAGAAACACAAGAAGAAAATAATAAAACTATTTTTTTCAGTGATCACGAGGTTATAAATGAAATTTATAAGTAGCTCCAATGATTTGTCTGTTTATTTAGATCTAAATATTGCTAAAGGCATTCCTATAAAAAATATCTCAATTGATACAAGGACTTTAAAAAAAGACTCACTTTTTATAGCAATAAAGGGAGATAAATTTGATGGTAATGATTTTGTTGAAGAAGCTTTTGAGAAAGGTGCAAGTCTGGCAATAGCAGATAATAAGAAATTTCTTAAAATAAGAAATAAAAAAATTGTTTATGTTAAAAATACCATAAGGGCTTTAAAAAAAATTTCTGAAAATATTATTAAGAAATATGATGGTAATGTCATAGCAATTACAGGTAGCAATGGAAAAACTACAACTACAAATATTATTGCAAATTCACTTAACAATACCTCAAAAACTATTGGAAATTATAATAATGAAATTGGCATGCCATTGAGCATAATAAATGCTTCACCTAAGTCAAAAAATATTATTATTGAAATTGGAGCTGCCAAGGCTGGTGATATTGATTATCTAAGCAAGATTCTTAATCCTTTCATTGGTGTAATAACCAATATCGGAAATTCGCATCTTGAGACATTAAAAAATATCAATGGGGTGTTGAAAGTGAAATCTGAAATAGTTAATAACATAAAAGAGGGTGGATATCTTATCGTTCCAAATGAAAATAAGAAACATTTAAGTTATTGGAAACTAATAAGAGATGATATTAATATTTATTCCTTTGGAATGACAAAAAGTGCTGATTTTTTTGCAAGTGACATCAGAGTTAAAAAAGAAGGGATACATTTTAAGATTTCATCCAAACTAATTGATAAAGATATCCAAATAAAAACCTCTTTAGAAGGAGAACATAATATTAAAAACATATTATCTAGTTTCGTTACTCATTATTGTTTAGATAATAATATAAATAATTTTGCTTTAAAGCTAAATTCAAACAAAATAAAAAATGTAAGACAGATAAAATCTAAATGGCTTAAGGGCTCAATATTGATTGATGATACTTACAATGCTAATCCAGACTCATCAAAGAAATCTATTGATTTATTAAGTAAATATAAGAAAAATACTATCCTAGTTATTGGGGATATGCTCGAGTTAGGAAAATACAAAAAGAAGCTTCATAAAGAGGTGGGAGAATATGCAAAAGCTAATGGCATTAATATAGTTCTTGGATTCGGGGAATTAACAAAAGAAACAATAAAAGCATTTGGTAAAAAAGGTATTTTTTTTGATAACGAGGAGTCACTAAAAAGCTACTTAATAAAAAATATTACATCAAAAGATGTTATCTTAATTAAGGGTTCAAGAGGGATGAAAATGGAAAGATTTATTAATGTTTGAATATTTAGGAACAGTGCTTGTTTCAGTAGATCCTGGTTTTGATGTTCTTCGATATCTTACTGTTAGGACTATTGGTGGAACTTTAACGGCATTGGTGATATCTATTCTAATGGGGCCTGTAATTATCAATTTTTTAAAATCTATGCAGTTTGAGCAGTATGTTAGAACTGATGGACCTGAGTCACACTTCAAAAAAACCGGTACTCCTACAATGGGTGGATTATTAATTCTATCTTCATTGATAATCTCAACACTTCTTTGGGCAGATCTTGGCAATAGATATATATGGGTTGTTCTTTCTGTGACTATTGGATTTTCACTTATTGGTTTTTTTGATGATTACTTTAAGATAAAAAATAAGAACTCAGATGGACTATCTTTTAAGCAAAAAATATTCTTTCAATCACTGGTAGCATTAGTGGCAATGAGCTATTTGTATTACTCTGCTGAAATAATTCCAGAAACTTCTTTTATAGTTCCATTTTTTAAGGATCTAATTGTGCCTATGTCACCATTTATATTTATTTTTACAGGTATGTTTGTTCTTGTGGGTTCATCTAATGCAGTAAATTTAACTGATGGATTAGACGGTTTAGCAATTTTGCCATCTGTTTTAATAGGAGGAGCATTGGGCCTTATAGCATACGCGATGGGCAATCAGTTAATATCTGATTATCTTTATTTACCTCATTTACCGCTCTCTGGTGAATTAATAGTATTTTGTGGAGCCCTTATTGGATCTGGAATAGGTTTCTTATGGTACAACACCTATCCAGCGGAAATGTTTATGGGAGATATTGGCTCTTTAGCTTTAGGAGCAATTCTTGGCATTATTGCTATCTTGTTAAGGCATGAGTTAGTTTTTGCGATTATGGCAGGAGTATTTGTTATAGAAACACTTAGCGTTGCCATACAAATAATCTCATATAAAACAAGAGGCAAAAGAGTTTTTCTCATGGCTCCAATTCATCATCACTATGAATTAAAAGGATGGGCAGAGCCAAAAATTATTGTTCGGTTTTGGATTATAACTCTCGTACTCATACTCATTGCTCTAGCCACTTTAAAATTAAGGTAAAAAAAGATGAAGTCTCTTATATATGGCTATGGAGAGACTGGTAAATCTTTTGAGAGATATTTAAACAAAAACAATGAAGATTTTGAAATTTTTGATAGCAATATAAGTAAATATAATAATAACTTAAATTTAAAAAATTTTGACAAAATCTTCTGCAGTCCTGGAATACCAAGAGCCACTTTTAAAAAATTAGTAAAAGAAAATAAAAATGTGCTCACAGATGTAGATATTTTTTTTAATGAAGATAATTCGATCAAAATAGGAATAACTGGCACTAACAGAAAGAGTACGACTGCATTTCATTTAAATCAGCTATTTGAGCATTATGATTCAGCTAATTTGATAGGAAATATTGGTAATACTATGCTTGACTATATAAATAACGACAAAGCATTTTCAATTATTGAATTATCTAGTTTTCAGCTGGATAAAATGAAGAAGAACAGATTGGATTATGGAATTCTACTTAATCTAGACGTTGATCATTTAGATTATCATGGAAGCCTAAATTCTTATCAAGATGCAAAAAAGAAGATTCTTTTAGCTAAACAAAAAATCTCACATGAAACAGATCCATACAAACTTTTTGAATGGATTACACAAACCAAACCAAAGAAAATTGAATTTAAGAATTTACCATATAGATTAGAGATTACTTCAAAAAATGTGATTAATGATTCGAAATCTACAAATTATCATTCTCTTTCTTATGCAATAAGAAAAACTAAAGATTATTTTAACGGATTAAATTACTCACTTATTCTATGTGGAAATCCTAAAAAAGAAGAATATAGAAAAATAACAATAGATGGCCCTAAAAATGTTTTCATTTTTGGTTTATACGCAGAGAGTATTAAAAAATGTATAGAACACCCAAATATAATAATTACTGATTCTCTAGATGAGATATTCAAAATAATTTATAAAGATCTCAACTCTAAAAATATACTTTTTTCACCTGGTTACCCAAGTGGAGATGAGTTTAAGAATTATGCTGATAGAGGAAAATATTTTGATCTAACTTTAAAAGGATACTTAAAGAAGTGAATTTAACTAGGAATGATATTTTAATAATATTACCCTTATCAGCCTTAATAATTTTAGGAATGATTATGGTTACCTCATCAAGTATATATGTTGCAGATGATATGACTTCTAACCCTTTTCATTTTGCTCAAAGGCAGATTTTTTTTATAGCAATTGGGCTGCTATTGATGACAGCTTTCTTAATTCTCCCTTCAAATTTTTTATATAAAACAGATTGGATTTTTATGCTGCTTAGTATTTTGCTGTTAATTACATTATTTATTCCTGAGGTAGGTACCAGTGTTAACGGCAGCATAAGATGGATTAGAATTGGCCCAATTAATATTCAACCGTCTGAGATATGTAAATTTAGTTTAATTTTGTATATTTCTGGATATTGCGTAAGAAGAATGTCAGAAATAAACTCATTAAGAAGTTTTTTAAAACCTTTAACATTATTATTCATAATTTCGATATTGATAATGGGACAGCCTGATCTTGGATCAACTGCAATAGTTTGTATTTTAGTGGTTGGAATACTTTTTTATGCCGGTATATCCTTTTTTCAATTAGGCTTATTAATTATTCTTATAGCATTGTTAGGTTATCTTGCTATCACTACCTCGCCTATGAGACTTGCAAGAGTTCTTGCTTTTACAGACCCTTTTGCATCAGAAGTGGTATTAAACGCAGGTTGGCAGCTTTCAAACTCTCTAATTAGTATTGGTCAAGGAGGTTGGCTTGGCGTTGGTTTGGGTAATAGTTTTCAAAAGAGCTTTTTCTTACCTGAGGCTCATACAGATTTTATTTTTGCCATATTGGTGGAGGAGCTTGGTATTATTGGAGGCATGATTTTAATAGCACTATTTATAATTTTATTCATAGGGCTGATATCAATATCATTTGATTCATTCAAAAAAGGTAGACTTTTTCAAGGCTATATAGTTTTTGGAACTTTTCTTTTAATAGCAATTCAGATGTTATTTAATATTGCAGTAAATATTGGTTTGTTACCAACAAAAGGCCTTACACTTCCTTTTATTAGTTATGGCGGTACAAGCATAATCATAATGCTCTCATTAATTGGAATTGTCCTTAGAATTAACAATGAAAACAAATTATTTTAATCTATGAAATTTTTAATAGTAGCAGCAAAAACTGGAGGACATGTTTTTCCAGCAGTATCAGTTGCACGAGAATTGATTAAGAACAATCATGAAATAGTTTTCCTTGGAACCGGATCTAAGATAGAAAAAGACGCATATAAAAATGTTTCATCTAAAACTTATGAATTATCCATGGTGGGCTTCAGGGGAGGCAATGCAATAAAAAAATGCATGGCTATATCCCAAGTTTTCTTAAATATTTTTAAAGTTTTACAAATAATTTACAAAGAAAAAATTGATGGGATGTTTGGTTTTGGTGGGTTTATAACAGTTCCTGCTGGTATTGGTTGCTGGTTAAAAAGAAAGCCAGTATTTTTACATGAACAAAATGCAATATTAGGATCAGCTAATAAATTATTATCAAAAATATCTAAATTGAATTTTCTTGGATTTCCTATCGCAGGAATTAGCAAATCAGTTCTATCTGGGAATCCCATAAGAGAATCTTTTATAGCAAATCTGGAAAATAGTAATTTCTCTAATAAAGAAGACTCTATAAGAATTTATATTACTGGTGGAAGTCAGGGGGCTGAGTATTTCAATAAACAAATTCCGTCAATATTTGAAGATTTTCCCTTTAATATAAAGATTAAACACCAATGTGGACAGAATAATCTTAGTCAAGTTAAAGACATGTATTTATCTCACAGTATTGAGGCAGAGGTGGCTGAATTTTATGAAAATCCAGCAGAGCAGATGCTTTGGTCTAATTTTGTTATTTCTAGGGGCGGGGCCTTGAGCTTATCAGAGATAACCTCGCTCAACAGAGGTGCGATTATAATCCCACTCCCAACATCTATTGATAATCATCAATTTTACAATGCAAGGCATATTGAAAAAATGAAAATGGGAATCATTCATCAGCAAACTCAATCTTTAGAAAATTTAAAACAAATTCTATCTAATATTATCAAAAATGAAACTTATGTAAGTTGGAAAGAAAATGCTAATAAAACTAATATAAATTCTACAACTATTATAGTTAACCAAGTAGAAGAATACTTTAAGATTAATGAAGCTATTTAAGAAAGTTAAAAAGATACATTTTGTCGGTATTGGTGGAGCGGGAATGATCGGTGTTGCAAAAGTCTTATTACAAAAAGGCTATAAGATATCTGGTTCTGACATATTTAATTCTAATGATTTAAATAAATTAAAAAAAGATGGCGCAAAAATTTTCATAGGACACTCTAAAAAAAATGTTAAAGGTACAAATCTAGTGGTTGTATCTTCAGCAATAGATAAAAATAATCCTGAAATACTTCAAGCTAAAAAAGATTCAATAACTATTATTCCTAGAGCAGAAATGCTTGGTAGTTTAATGATTGGTTATGAGAGTATTGCTGTTGCAGGAAGTCATGGCAAAACAACCACAACCAGCATAATTGCAAAAATTTTAAGTGTTGCAAATTTAAGTCCTACCTATGTGGTTGGAGGCAAAGTCTTAAGCACAGATGAAAACTCAGACTTAGGAGAGGGTAAGTATTTGGTTGCAGAGGCTGATGAAAGTGACGGTTCATTTATCCATCTTCAACCAGACGTGGCGGTACTAACAAATATAGATGATGATCATTTGGTCCATTACAATAATATATTTGAGAATTTATTAGATTCATTTGTAACCTTCTCAGAAAATGTTCCATTTTATGGATATATGATGATAAATGGAGATGATAAGAATATAAAAAAGATTGCTAAAAGAATATCAAGAACCCAAATTACATTTGGAGAATCAAAAAAATGCAATTATCAAATTAGAAATATAAGCTCATTGAATGGAAAACAGAATTTTGAAATTTTTGAAAACAAAAATAAGAAAACACATAAATTTAAAATAAATCTACCAGGTAAGCACAACGTTTTCAATGCTGCTGCATCTATCGGTGTTGCAATGGAAGAGGGAATTCCAATTAGGCATATTAAGAAGGGTATATCTTCATTCACAGGTGTGGGAAGGCGATATGAGAAGCATAAAATTAAGATTGATTCTGAAAAAGTGATTTTAATAGACGATTATGGACATCATCCTTTAGAAATTGCGTCTAATATAAATGCTTATAAAGAAGAATACCCCAAGAAAAAAGTTTGTATGATATTTCAACCCCACAGATTCTCACGAACAGCTCAACTCTTTGATGATTTTGTAAAAGTACTCAGCAAAGCAGACTCATTGATACTTTTAGACATATATTCTGCAAGTGAAAAGCCTATCAGAGGAATTCATTCAAGAACAGTCGCCGAAGCAATTAAACAACTTGGACATAAAGATGTTACTTACATAAAAAATCATAATGACGTAATAGACTTAATTAATGATAAAAAAGATTCTTTTGATATTTTAGTGACTCAAGGCGCAGGAAGTGTTTCAAAAGTTTGTGAATCAATAAAAAATAAATGGAAGAAATAAGAAAAATAGGAGTTCTTTATGGAGGCTCTTCTTCTGAGAGAGAAATATCATTACTAAGTGGTGAAGGAGTTCATAATGCAATATGTGAACTTGGATATGAGTCTCATTTAATAGACTTTAAAGAGATGAATGATTTGAAGGAGTTAAAAGATTATGACTTCATATTTATTGCATTGCATGGTTTTGAAGGAGAAGGTGGAAAACTTCAAAAAGACTTAGACGATTTAAATATTTTATATTCTGGATCAAAATCAGAGGCATGTAGAAATACATGGAATAAAAAATTAACAAAAGAAATTTTAAAAATTAATAATATAAGTACTCCAATATGGCACGAGGTATTATTTGATAGAAATGTTGTGCAAAACGGCCTTCAGGATTCAAGTTTTGACAAATTTAGACCTTTTGAACATTTGTTCCTGAAACCAGAAGAAGATGGCTCAAGTGTTGATATATTTAAGATTAGCAATGATAAAAGCCTTGAGGAGGCTTACTTAAAATGCACTAATCATGAAAGAGGTTTCTTATTTGAAGAGTGCATTGACGGAAAAGAGTTTACTGTAACTATAATTGGTAAGAAGTGTTTCCCTCCAATTGAAATTATTACAAAAAATGAATTCTATGACTATGAAGCAAAATATATTTCAAATGAGACCCGTCACATTGAAGCAGAGCTTTCATCAAATGAACTTAGCGATATTCAATGTTTATCATTAAATGCCTTTGAAGCTCTAGACTGCAATGGGTGGGCAAGGGTTGACTTGTTGCAAGATAAAAATAGTAAATTCTATGTGATTGAAGTAAATACAGTGCCTGGAATGACTTCACATAGCAACGTTCCAAAATCTGGAAGTTTTTTAGGTTTGAACTATAACGAAGTTGTTAAAAAAATTATTGATGCATCTTTGTAATAAAACATTTTATTCAATATTTATATTATTTTCTTTGAATCTATCAGCTTATTATGAAATTAACATTAATTATGAATCAGGTTTTGAATATGAATCGCAAAAAAAACTTCTCATAGACCTCCAAAAAGAGTCATCAAAAAGAAGTATTGAAAATTTAATAAAAAATCAAGACTGGATAAGGGAATATTCTCTTGTCTTTAAACCTTTAAGTAAAAAGATTTTTATTAGCATCAAAAATAGAGAACCTTTATTTATTTTAAATAAAGAGCATTTCTATGATAGAAATCTAAAAAAGTTTACCTTTGATAAATCACGAAAGAAAATAATTTTAGTTAAAGGCGATATTAATGACATTGAAGATATTCTTAACATTATTGACCTAGTTCAATTAAATAATTTAATCGAATTTAAAATTGATAGAATAGATTATAGTTTTGTAAATGGTTGGGATGTGAAGACAGACACAGCCTTAATAAGATTTGGTAAAAATATTTCAGATCAAAGGATCAAAAATTTTTTAGATACTGTAAATTATATATACGAGAATAGAAAAATACCTAGTATCATAGATATGCGGTATAAAGATGGAGTTGCATTAAGTTATGGCAAATAGTGTTAAAAATTCTAATATGGTAGTTGGTCTAGATATTGGAACATCAAAAGTAGTCTGTATAGTTGGCAAATACGATAATGATAAAAAATTAGAAATAGTTGCATTAGGATCTTATCCTTCAAGTGGTTTAAAAAAGGGAGTGGTGGTTAATATTGATGCTACTACAGATGCAATCAGTAAAGCAGTAGAACAAGCTCAATCAATGATAGAAGAAAAAATTAAATCCGTTTATGTGGGAATTGCTGGTAATCATATTAAAAGTTTAAATTCTCAAGGAGCAGTTGGAATTAAAGATAATGAGGTCTCATCTTTTGATATAGACAGAGTCATTGAATCTGCTCAAGCAGTATCAATTCCTTCAGATCAAAATGTTTTACATGTTTTACCCCAATCTTTTGTTATAGATGATCAAGAGGTGAGCTTAGATCCTCTTGGTATGTCAGGAGTCAGGCTCGAGGCAAAAGTTCATCTAGTAACCTGCGCAAATAGCGCCATAAAAAATATTGAGAAATGTATAAAAAATTGTGGTTTAGGTGTTGATGGCTTTGTACTAGAGCAACTAGCAAGTTCTCATTCAATTTTATCTGAAGATGAAAAAGAGTTAGGTGTATGTCTTGTCGATATAGGAGGCGGTACAACTGATATAGCAATATTTAATTCTGGCTCTATTGTTTTTACTGGCGTAATTCCTATTGCCGGAGATCAGGTTACAAGTGATATAGCTCAAGCATTAAGAACACCAACTCCTCAAGCTGAGGACATAAAACAAAAACATGGATGTGCTGTAACAGAATTTACTAAAGATGATGAAACAGTTGAAGTTCTTGCTGTGGGTGGAAGACCTCCTAGAGAATTATCAAGAAGTGCTCTAGCAGACATTATCCAACCCCGATACTCTGAATTATTTGATCTTATAAAAGCTGAAATATCAAGAAATGGATTTGAAGATAAAATATCTGCTGGAATTGTTTTTACTGGTGGCACTTCCAAAATGGAAGGAGTTGTTGAACTAGCTGAGTCAATTTTCCAAACATCAGTAAGGCTTGGAATCCCATCAAAGTTTCAAGGAATGGAAACTATATTACAAAATCCAATATACTCAACTTCAATTGGCCTCATCGAACATGGCTATAAGCAATTAAATCATGAAATGCTATTTGAACAGAATCAAGGATTCTTTTCAAAGCTCATGCGTATTGTAAAAAGCGAGTATTGATTAAAGAATTTAATTCAATTAGAATGCACATTCCTTGGTTTTTACACTAGTAAAAATCTTTAACCAAAAGGAATTTATGAAAAAATACGAAGCAGTAATAATCTTAAACCCAAACCTTTCAACCAAGGTTGATACATTTTTAAAAGACTTTGAGAAACTCTTAGGGGAAAGCTCATTTAACATCATAAAAGTTGAAGATATTGGAAGAAGACAACTTTCATATTCAATAAACAATCATAACAAAGGTCATTATTTAATTTTTAATATTGAGGGTGACTCAATTAAATTAATAGATATTGAAAATAAAATAAAATATAACGAATCTATTATTCGTCACTTGTTTATTGCGGTAAAAGAACATTCTGGTGAAGATTCTCAACTTCTTATTGATTCAAAAAACAAAAGCTCCGAAAGTGATGATGACAAAGGTAAATTTGCTAAAGAAAAAGTTAATACTGAAAAAGTCAAAGAGCCAATAAAAGAAGAATTAGAAGAGAAATCTGTTCATGCTGACGAAGGAGATAAAAAAGATGAGTAAATATGATGTCCCTAAAAAGTTTGACTATAAAAATATTAATCTATTGAAACAGTTTATTACTGAAACTGGAAAAATTATTCCTGCAAGAGTTACCGGTATTTCCGCATCAAACCAAAGAAAGGTTACAAGATACATTAAAATTGCAAGGTTTCTTGCCTTGATACCATACACCGATATGCATAAATAAATTATGAAAATTATATTACTAGATAAAATTCAGAGGTTAGGCGAAATAGGCGATGTCGTTGATGTTAACAGCGGATATGCAAGAAATTTTTTGATTCCTCAAAAAAAAGCAGCATTCGCCAGTCAAAAAAATATTGCTGATGTTGAAGCCAAAAAAGATGAACTTGCTGCAATGTCACAGGATGCTCTTACACAAGCTGAAGCTAGAGCAAAAGATATTGAAGGCTCAGAATGTGAAATTTTAGTTCCTGTTACTGAAGAGGGCGCTTTATACGGATCAGTTGGAACAAGAGAAATTTCAGAAGCATTTACCAGTAAAGATATAATAATTGATAAAAGCGAAGTTCAACTTCCAGATGGCCCTATTAAAGAAACTGGGGATCATAATATTGTATTAAGCATTCATCCTGAAGTGAGTGTTGAAGTTTTAGTAAAAGTATCTCCAGAGTAGTTGTATATTTTGAAATATGATGTAAAAATCATATTCCGATGTCAGATATAAATATCAATCAAAACGAACAAGCTAGAGAAGCAGAAAGAGCTGTCTTGGGTGGCCTCATGCTTGAAACGCATAGATTTGATACTGTCATTCAGGTTATAAAAGAAAATGATTTTGATGGTAAAGATCATCAGATAATTTTTCAATCTATGTCAGAGCTAGTTGAAGAAAACAAGCCACTAGACCCCTTAACAGTATCTGAAAAACTTGATAATAAAAATTCTTTAAATAAAGTTGGCGGAAAAGATTATTTAGTTGAGTTAGCAACGACAACACCTTCTGCAGCAAATTTAGAAGCGTATGCAGAAATAATTAGGCAAAGATCTATTACTAGAAAACTTATGAAGGCAAATTCTGAAATTTCAGAATTAATATCAAATCCTCAAGGCCAAGATGGAGCATCTTTATTAGATAAGGCTGAAAGCATGATTTTTGCTTTAAATGATGAAACAAATCAAAATGATCAAAATCTTCAATCCATGCGTGAATTAATCCCATCTACGATGGATAGGCTTCACGAATTATCAAATAAATCGGGTGGTTTAATTGGATCATCAACAGGCTATAAGGATTTAGATAATAAGCTTCAAGGACTCCAAAATGGAGATTTAATAGTTGTTGCTGGAAGACCAAGTATGGGTAAAACATCTCTTGCTATGAATGTCGCTGAAAATGTATTATTAGATAGTGAATCTAATGGTTCCGTTCTTATTTTCAGTCTTGAAATGCCTGGCGAATCACTTACTACAAGACTTTTATCTGGAATGACAAAGTTAAATCAACAAAATGTAAGGTCAGGAATGCTAAAGGACGATGAACTAAGAATTTTATTTCAGCAAAGTGAAAAATTAAAGAATCTCCCATTATGGATTGATGATAGTTCAATTTTATCTCCTATGGAATTGAGGGCAAAAGCTAGAAGGCTTGCTAGAACTGAAAAAGATGGATTGTCCTTAATAGTTGTTGATTATCTTCAGTTAATGCAGCTTCCTTTATCGTCTGAAAATAGAGTCAATCAAATATCAGAAATTTCTAGATCACTTAAATCTCTAGCCAAGGAACTTAATGTGCCTGTTATTGCTCTTTCTCAGTTAAATAGAGCAGTAGAAAACAGACCAAATAAAAGACCTATAATGGCAGATTTAAGAGACTCTGGTGCTATAGAACAAGATGCTGATGTAATTTTATTTATATATAGAGATGAGGTATACAACGAAGATTCTGAACATGGAAACAAAGCAGAAATTATAATAGGCAAGCAAAGAAATGGGCCTATTGGGACAGTAAATCTGACTTTCTTAAAAGAATTTACAAGATTTGAAAATTTCTCAACTGATAGTTTTTACGAATCATTTGAATGACATCAATCAACTCAGAATTAATTATCGATGGAAAGATTCTTAGGAAGAATATTTCTTATATAAAAGAGAAGCTTAAAGATAAATCTAAATTTATGGCCGTAATAAAATCTGATGCATATGGCCATCATCTTGAGAATGTTGTTAAAGATATTGATGATCTGGCTGATGGATATGGAGTTGTCAGATTGAATGAAGCAAAAAAGATCAGGAACTTATCTGACAAAAAAATATTATTAATGCAAGGTATTTACTCTAAGGATGAACTCCTTGAAGCTAAAGAACTTAATTTAGATATGGTTGTTCATAATTCTGATCAGTTTCAAATTCTAAAGGATAATAACTTTTATAATAATTTATGGCTAAAAATCAACACAGGCATGAATAGACTTGGTTTTGAAATTAAAGAATTTTTAGAAATATATGATGAGCATTTGCATGATAAAAAATTTACACTTATGACTCATCTTGCAGCTTCAAATGATAAAGATAGCCTTTCAAATAAAAACCAATTTAAATTATTTGATGATCTATCTAAAAAGATGAACAAAGATGTTGATTTAAGTATTGCCAATACTGGCTGTGTTATGAATTTTCCAGAATATACCTATGATTGGGTAAGATGTGGCATTGGTATCTATGGAGGCTATTTTAAAGATCAAGAAATTAAGACTGCCATGACACTCAGATCACCAATTGTAAATATTAGACAAATCAAGAAAGGTGAAAGAGTTGGATATGACGGAAGAGCAGAGGCGCAAGATAATATGTCAATTGCTACCGTTTATCTTGGTTATGCTGACGGTCTACCCCTAAAAATTAAAGATGGAACCAGGGTAATGATAAATAATCAAATAGCTGAGGTATTTGGAAGGGTGAGTATGGATCTTACTACAATAGATATTTCTAATATTGAAAATTGCTCTATAGGTGATTGGTGTGAATTCTTTTCTGAGGACTTGCCAATGTCAAATATTGCCATATCAAATGATCTTATTTCATACTATTTTATGACTGGTGTAAAGTCGAGAGTTAAAAAAGTATATAAAAGAACAGATTAATCTGTTATTCTAATATCCCATCATGATTACGTTTAATGATGGCTCAAACTAAATACATTTTCATAACTGGCGGAGTTGTTTCATCACTTGGAAAGGGTATTGCTGCAGCCTCAATAGGTGCGCTTCTCGAGTCAAGAGGACTATCAGTATCACTAATCAAAGTAGATCCGTATATCAATGTTGATCCAGGAACAATGAGTCCTTTTCAACACGGAGAAGTCTTTGTAACAAATGATGGAACTGAAACAGATTTAGATCTAGGCCATTATGAGAGATTTGTTAGATTTCAAGCATCAAAAAAGAATAATTTTACAGCTGGGAAGGTTTATGAAACAGTTATAAGAAATGAAAGAAAGGGTAATTACCTTGGTGGTACTGTTCAAGTTATACCGCATATTACTAATGAAATAAAAAAGAGAATAAAAGAAGGTGGCCAAAAAAAAGATGTTGCAATAGTAGAAATTGGAGGGACTGTTGGCGACATTGAAAGTCAGCCTTTTGTTGAGGCATTAAGACAAATGGCCTTAGAACTACCAAATTCGTCATGGGCCTTTGTGCACCTAACTTTAGTGCCTTATATTAATGCGTCTGGAGAATTGAAAACTAAACCAACCCAACATTCAGTAAAAGAATTGAGATCATTGGGAATAAGTCCAGATATATTAATTTGCAGGTCTGAGCAAGAACTTCCTAAAGATGAAAAGAATAAAATTGCTCTCTTTTGTTCAGTACCAAATGATAGTGTTATATCAATGCATGATGTTGATACCGTTTATTCAATACCTGCTTTATTAAATAAACAAAAAGTTGATAGAACAATTCTAGAAAAGTTAAAAATTAAAACAAATAATCCAAAATTAAATGATTGGAGGAGGGTGGTTAAAGCAAAATTGCTTCCAGAAAGAGAGGTGAATGTATCCTTTGTTGGTAAATATACCGAACTTAAAGATTCATATAAATCTATAAACGAAGCTTTAGAGCACGCTGGAATCAAGAACAAAGCTCAAGTAAATATAAATTTTGTAGAAGCTGAAAATTTGACTTCTAAAAACATTAGAAAGACATTAAAAAATGCTGATGCTGTTCTTGTACCAGGTGGATTTGGTGAAAGAGGTGTTGAAGGTATGATTCTTGCCTGCAAATTTGCAAGAGAAAATAATATACCTTATTTAGGAATTTGTTTAGGTATGCAAGTAGCAATAATAGAATATGCTAGAAATGTGCTTAAACTTAAGGGTGCAAATAGTACTGAATTTGATCAAGATACTAAATATCCAGTAATTGGTTTAATTACCGAATGGAGCGACATATCAGGTAAAAGAGAAAAACGTAATAAAAGCTCTGATCTTGGCGGGACGATGCGCTTAGGAGGACAAATTTGTAAACTAAAGAAAAGTTCAAATTCATATAAGATGTATAAAAATACACAAATATTAGAGAGACACAGGCATCGGTACGAAGTTAATCCTAAATTTAAAGATGATATGAATAAAAAAGGTCTTAGTGTTGTTGGTACTTCAATTGATGGTAAGCTAGTAGAGATGATTGAAATTCCTGATCATAAATGGTTTCTAGCATGTCAGTTTCATCCTGAATTTACTTCAAATCCAAGAGATGGACATCCAATATTTAATAGTTATATAAAAAGCACAATCACTAAAAAGAAACATGAAACTAAGAAACTTTAATATAGACAATAACGAATCAATGATACTTATGGGTGGGATGAATGTTCTTGAATCAAGAGATTTAGCGATGGAGGTTGCAGAAAAATTTAAAGAGGTAACTACAAAGCATAATATTAATTATATTTTTAAGGGATCTTTCGATAAGGCTAATAGAAGTTCAATTAATTCATTCAGAGGTCCTGGTCTAGATGATGGACTTAAGATTTTAGAAGAAGTATCAAATACTTTTGAAGTCCCTGTAATAACTGATATTCATGAGCCTGATCAAGCAAAATCAGTTGGTGATGTTTGCGAAATTATCCAAATTCCTGCTTTTTTAGCAAGACAGACTGATTTGGTTAATGCGGCTGCAAAAACAAACTCGATTATTCAATTTAAAAAACCTCAATTTTTATCGGCACCTGAGATGAATAATGTTGTTGAAAAATGTATCGCAGCTGGAAATGAAAACGTTACCTTATGTGAAAGAGGCAATAGTTTTGGATATAACAATCTTGTTGTAGATACTTTAAATTTTCAAATATTAAAGAAAATATCTAAACCAGTAATTTTTGATGTAACTCATTCACTTCAACTTCCAGGAGGTCTTGGAAATGCTGCTGGGGGTAGAAGAGAATATGTTTTAAGTCTAGCAAAAGCAGGCATATCACAATCCATAGCTGGATTATTTCTTGAAGCTCATCCAGATCCTGATAAGGCTAAATGTGATGGTCCTTGCGCTCTTCCATTATCAGTCCTTGATGAATTTCTTAAGCAAGTAAAAGATTTGGATAATTTTATTAAATGTCAGGATGACCTAGAGATTACTTAAGAAATGTCAGGAATATCAAAAGTTGACGCAATACAAGTATTTGATTCAAGAGGAATTCCGACCATTTCATGCAAAATAACGCTTGATTGTGGGGTATCAGCCTCAGCAATGGTTCCGAGTGGAGCTTCAACAGGTTCAAAAGAAGCCTTAGAGTTAAGAGATAACGGTATCAACTATCATGGAAAAGGTGTGTTACAGGCTGTTTCAAATATAAATGAAAAATTAGCACCTCTTTTAATCGGAATTGATCCATCTGATCAAGCTGAAATTGATAACATGTTAATTGGTTTTGATGGAACTGAAGATAAATCTACTATGGGCGCAAATGCTATTTTAGCCATATCGTTAGCTGTCGCGCACGCTGCAGCTAAAGAAAAAAATATCCCACTTTATGAATATTTCTCAAATTTGTATAAAGAAATAACAGGTGATTATTTAAAACCATCCATCCCCATGCCAATGTTCAATATACTCAATGGCGGAGAACATGCTGATAATAATATTGATATTCAGGAATTTATGATTATTCCAAGTGGCGCAAAAGATTTTTCAGAAATAATGAGATGGTCTTCCGAAATTTATCACCATTTAAAAAATATTTTACTTTCAAAACAATATTTAACTGCTGTCGGAGATGAGGGAGGTTTCGCGCCAAGCCTTAAATCAAATGAAGAAGCTATTAAATTAATAATTGAATCAATCGAAGCATCAAATTTAAAACCAGGCAAAGATGTGCATATTGCGCTTGATTGTGCAGCTAGTGAGTTCTTTGATGGAGAAAAATATATTTTAAAAAGCGAAAACATAAAATTAACATCAGCAGAATTTATTAGCTACCTTAAAAACTTAGTTGGTAAATATCCAATAATATCAATTGAAGATGCTTTGGATGAGGATGATCTTGAAGGCTGGAAATTAATTACAAAAGAACTTGGAAATGATTGTCAGCTAGTAGGAGACGATTTATTTGTAACTAATGAAAAAATCTTATCCAATGGAGTAAAGCAGGGTATAGCCAACTCAATTTTAATAAAGTTTAATCAAGTTGGATCAATAACTGAAACAATTAAAACTATACATTGTGCAAATGAAAATAAATTTAAATCAATAATCTCCCACAGATCTGGTGAAACTGAAGATACCACAATTGCTGATCTAGCTGTTGGATTGGGTGTAGGACAGATTAAAACAGGAGCTCCTTGTAGGTCTGACAGAATTGCAAAATATAATAGATTGCTTTGGATAGAACACGAAAGCACTGATATTTTGTTAAATGAATAAAATCTACTATTCAATAGTATCTATTTTGATATTAATTGCATTTTTTCTATCAAAAAGTATTTTTTTTGGCGACAATAATTATTCTTATAGAAGCAACTTAATCAATGAAAATAATAAACAAAAGTCTGAAAATAAGGATCTAAAAAAACAAAATGAAATCCTTGAGTTTGAAATTAAAAGTGCAAAGAATTCAAATGATCATGTTGAAAACTTTGCTAGAGAAAAACTCAATCTAACATTACCAGAAGAAGAATTTATATTATTTAAAGAAGAAAAAAAAGAAGAAAAAGATGAAAGAAAATAGTTTATTGGCTGTCATTGCAGCAGCAGGGATCGGCAAGCGGTATGGTAGTGACTTACCTAAACAATATGCTCATATAAATGGGCAGTCTGTAATTGAAAAAGCAATAAATCCTTTTATTAATTCAAAACAAATATCAAAAATAATTATTGTTATATCTAGAGATGATAAAGAAATAAAAAATCAAAGCTTTTATGATGATAAAAAAATCCAATATGTTTATGGAGGCTCTACAAGAAAAGAATCAATTAATAATGCATTAAAAGTTGCTGATGGTGAATTTGAATACGTTATCACTCATGATGCTGCAAGACCAAATATAAAAGAAGAAGATATAAATGATTTGTATAAGGATATTACTCAATCTAAGGCAAGTTGCTCATTCTTCTTTACACCAGTATATGACTCGATAAAAGAAATTGATTTAAACGAGAGAACAAAAGATAAAAGCAAATTCTATTTAGTTCAAACCCCACAAATATCAAAATTAGATGATTTAAAAAATTCTATTCAAAAATGTATTGATGATGATATAGATTGTCCTGATGAATCATTTGCTATTGAATACTCAAATTTAAAACTATCAAGAATTCAAGGATCTAGATCAAATATAAAGATAACTGAGCCGGAAGATTTAGAGCTGCTGAATAAGTTTCTAATAAGAAGTGGAGTTGGATTTGATCTGCACAAATATGAAAGTGGTGATGGAATAATTTTAGGTGGTCATAAAATAAATTGTGATTTTAAGATTGTTGCTCATTCAGATGGAGATGTTCTCCTTCATTCAATTGCAGATTCAATTCTTGGCGCATCAGGTTTGGGAGACATAGGAATATTCTTTTCTGATCAAGATGAAGTGAATAAAAACTTAGATAGCTCAAAAATAATTGAATATTGTTTAAATGAATTAATTAAACTTAATTTAGAAATTTATAATGTAGATGCAACAATAATATGTGAGCATCCAAAGATTAATCCTCACAGGTACAAAATATTAAAGAAACTTTCAGATTTATTGAAGATTCCAGAGACAAGCATTGGTCTAAAAGCAACAACATCGGAAAAAATTGGAATTATTGGAAATAATGAAGCAATAGCAGTGCAGAGTATTGTAAATATAAAAGGTAAAGCATGAAAATATTATTAACCAATGATGATGGATATGAGGCAGAAAACATAAAAAGTTTATTTAATGAGCTTTCTAAAGATCATGAAGTTTGGATGGTTGCTCCTAAAAATAATTGCAGTGGAATGAGTGCAGCAATTTCGTATCTCAATGAAATAGAGGTTATAAAAGTTGATGAAAGAATTTATGCTGTTGATGGCACTCCTGCAGATTGTTCATATTTGGGATTATTAAGCATTGTAGACTTTGAATTTGATATTGTGATTTCTGGGATTAACCATGGAGCAAACATAGGTAATGATGTTTTATATTCAGGAACTGTTGGAGCAGCTGTTGGTGGAAGAAATCTTAAATTTCCTCCAATTGCTATTTCTGTTGCATCCTACGATGCTAAAGATTTAGATTTTTTAACAAAAAAATCTATCGAATTAATGAATAGAATTGTAAATCAAGGGAGTGATTTCATTGGGAAAGTTATAAATATTAATTTTCCTGATATTACTGAGGAAGAGTACAAGGGGTGTGTTGCTTCAGGCTTATCAAGAAGAGGAATTCCTGCAAAACCTATTCAGATTGATTCACAAGAGTCCTCAAATGAAATATCTAAATATAGATACAACTTATCTGGAGAACCTTTAAAAGATTCTTTTATGACTGATGCTGAGGCTATTAAAAATGGATATGTATCTATTTCTGTTCTAGATTACAGTTTAAATTCATCTGATTATATTCAAGAAATAACTGAGTTCTTGGATGAGTAGCTCAGGTTTTACTTTTAGAAGGGTACGAGAGGAGCTGATTGAAACACTCCTAGATTTAGGTATTAAAGATTTTAGAGTTTTAGATGCAATCTCCCAAGTTCCAAGGCATATTTTTCTTGATGAGGCACTTTGGTCAAGGGCGTATGAAAATAGATCCTTAACAATTGGATACAAACAAACTATTTCACAACCATATATTGTTGCAAGAATGACAGAGCTATTAATCGCTCATACAAACTCAAGAGGTAAAGTTTTTGAAAACATACTAGAGCTGGGATCTGGTTGCGGATATCAATCTGCGATCTTATCTTTTTTTAGTGAAAAAGTTGATGCGATAGAGAGAATCAAACCTTTAGTTCAAAAATCACGCGAAAATTTATCGAAACTTAAAATAAATAATATTCTTTTTAAACATGGGGATGGCTATCAAGACTGGGAAAAAGAAAAGAAATACGATGGTATTTTATGTGCCGCTGCACCGAGACAATATCCTCAAGATTTAATTAGCCTTCTAAAAAATGATGCTAAATTAGTTATTCCTGTAGGTAGCTCTGAGCAAAAATTAAACGTAATTTCAAAAATTAGTGATAATGAGATAGAAGAGCATGAATATGATGATGTTGCATTTGTTCCGATGCTTGCTGGAAAATCAGATGACGGGAATGATGTATGAAAGAAAAAATTAGATACTTTATTGCAGGAATTTTTATTGGATTATCTGAATTACTTCCTGGAATCTCAGGAGCAACAGTCGCACTAATGTTTGGAGTTTACGAAAAATTATTAGAATTTTTAAGAAAATTTAAAAATTTTAATTTAATTTTGCCGCTTTTATTTGGCATGATTTTGAGTGTTTTTGCTTTTTCTTCTTTAATAAATTTTTTATATGAGACTCACACGAATACATTTAATATTTTTATTGCATTAATAATGATTGGGTACGGAATCTTTCTAGTTATAAGTACGTTTTTGAATGAAGATATTGATAGAGGCAAAAAATTTTTTATCAATTTATTTTTAGCAATTCTAGTTGGCCTCTATTTAGCTAGTTTCCATACTAACGTAAATCAAGAATTCAACCTTCTCTTATTAGCATTGTTCGGTTTTATCGCATGCTCCTTTTTATTATTTCCAGGAATTTCTGGTAGTGCATTTTTATTATCAGTGGGAGCATATCCTTTAATAATTGGAAGTATTTCAAACTTAGATTTTGGTATTTTGTTTCCTTTTGGAATTGGCATGTTAATGGCTTTGGTTTTAATGCCGAGATTAATTAATAAAGCTTACAAAAAATTTGGTAAATCGATGTTGGTATTTTTTGGCGGATTAATCTTTAGCGCAGGCATGAATTACTTTTTATAAAAACTCTCTTTTATTTTTAACATCTTTATATTTTTCAGCTTCAGGTAAGGGCTCTTTAGCTTCTGTAATATTTTCAAAGACTTCAGAAAGCTTCAAATTGATCTCAATAAATTCTATTTGGTCTTTTGGAAGTTCATCATCTGCAAAGATCGCCTCTATAGGACATTCAGGCTCACAAAGGCCACAATCGATGCATTCATCGGGATGTATTACCAGAAATTCAGGACCTTCATAAAAACAATCCACAGGACAAACCTCAACACA
>CACDUZ010000011.1 GCA_902556105.1 uncultured SAR86 cluster bacterium | reverse complement strand
TTTGATAAAACATTAAAAAATCAAAAATATTTAAAGGGCGATGAATTTACTGTTGTGGATTTAGCTTGGTATGTTTCAACCAAAAGATTGGCTATGGCAGGAATACCAATAGAAAAATATAAGAATGTTCAAAAATGGTTTTCTAATTTAGATAATGATGCAAATTTTAAAAAAGAAATTAAAATTGATATACCTATTAAAGTTATTGCAGCAGCAATAAAGATTATTAATAAAATTAAAAGAACTTACGTAACAGATCTTGTTAAATTTTAATTATAAAATTTCACACGCATCATCAAAATCCAATCTTGGCAGTCTCATGAATATCTTTGATGGGTCGCCATAGCCAATACAGCATAAAAAATTTGATTTGATATTTGTATCTTTAAAAAATGTTTGATCAACTAAGTCATTATTAAAACCAGACATTGGTCCACAATCCAATCCTAGCGCTCTTGAGACCATCATAAAATAAGCGCCTTGAAGACTACTATTTCTAAATGCTGTTGCTTGATTGAATTCTGCATTACCTTTATACATAGGGGCAACATCCATATGGGGAAATAATTTACTCATATTGTCAGAAAAATCCAAATCGTAACCAATAATTGCAATAACAGGCGCACTCATAACTTTCTCTACATTATTTGGTAACAATGCTTCTTTTAAAAGTTGTTTTTGATCATCACTTTTAATGAATTTAAAACGAGCTGGACAACAGTTTGTGCTAGTAGGACCCATCTTAGTTAATTCATATATAGACTTAACCATGTCATTGGAAACCTCCTTATCTTGCCAACCATTCATGCTTCTTGCTTCTCCAAAAAGCAATGCTAAATGTTTATCACTTAACGGATCGCTATCATTCTTTAGATCAGTAAAAGTCGACTGAGCTTTTGCTACAGCATTTTTTTGTTCGTCTGTGAGTTCAATCATTTTTATTAATTCTCCTGTTTAGCTGCTATTTCCATTTCCTTGATCATTGTTGCGATAGTTGGATTTTCTGATCTAGCTTTATCAATTTGATCAACAGGCATTGTTACTCCAAAAGTACTTGGAACCTCTGGACCATATTGAGCCATAGCCAAGTCTCTAAAGTTAGAATTCTCTGGTTCAACAGATGCATTAATTAAATCTCCATCAGTCCAATGTTCATGAGTAAATCCATGAGGATCTCTCCAATAATCATACATTTGACTGCCTAAGAGATGTCTTCCAATACCCCACTCATGATAATATTCATCAACGGTTTTCATATGGTAATGACCCGCCATAAGATCATCTACAGAATCAGTAACCTCATAACCAGCATGTCCATAAGTAAGAACTTCTTGGCCGCCTGGTAATCCCATATTATTCATTGTGTGATGGTCAACAGGTTTGTCTCCCATGTCACATCTCATAAAGGCTCCCATTGAGTTGCCATCTGGCCCAATACAATTGTTACTAACCAAGAAACCTAGAACACTAGAATACCAATCAACAGATGCTTGAGGATCTTTACAATTTATTGCAGTATGACCAAGCCTTTTAACTTTTGAAGTTAATTCATATATCCATTTATCTCCATGAACTTGCCATTCGTCTGCAGCTTTACCAAAACGCTGAAGCTCATTTTCTCTTTGTTTAGATTGGCCTGTATTTAAAACCTTAGAAACTACAGCCACTGGTTCAGCCTCCTTCATTCCATAACATACCTCAACTTCAATCCCATCAGGATCAATAATAGTTACTTTATGGCCTCCACCAGGTTCAGTTATTTCAGCAATATCAACATTAAACTCCTTAGATAATGCTTCAAGATCTGAATAGTCATTAGCCTTGTATGCTGATCCAATATATTTATTTTCTTTGCCTTTGTTTGCCACATAAATATATGGTGAAGTTCCGGTACCTCTAAAGAAGATACTGTTTTCATCTTCATGCGCAAGCATCATTCCAAAATGATTAAGATATTTTTTTTGTGCTTCAAATTCTGTAAGTTCAAATCTCACATAAATAATATCAGCTACTTTACATATAGGGTTTGTCATTATTTTTCTCCTATTTAATTTTCTCTATTTCAGACCACAATAAATCATTATACGTATTAGGCCCGTTTCCGTATAAATCTTCTAATACCGGTTTCCATTCACCAGTTTCATAATCAATAATTCCCTTTTTATAACTTGGTCTTGATGAAATAGTATCCCAATATTTAGATAAATTTGGAAATTCAGTACCATCGAAAACACCATGAAATCTCATCTCATTAACCCTATGCAACAATGGAGTTAATAGACAATCAGCAGCAGTATATTCATCACCGTAGATATATTTTTTTCCATGATTTAAATAGTTCTCAGTATATACAAGATGTTTAGCTAAAAAAGTCATCATTTTTTTATATAAACCTGGAGGTGGTCCACTAAACAATCTGACCATAACAAAAATAGGTTTTCTTTTGCTGGTACCATGATTTTTTAAATAATCCCATAAAACAGCAAAAAAGGATCTTTTAGACAATAACTTACCAAGAACAGGAACTGAAATACCTCCTCCAGTAGTCCCAAATGTTTCCCCTAATTCTTTTTTATCATCAAGAAATAAATAATCTAATAACCGATCAAATTCTTCATCTTTATTAGCAGGAAATAAAGATATTCCTTGGTTAGGATGCTCATTATCAATAAATTTCATAATATCGATGCTTTCTGGTATTGGTTTATTATTAACAACAAGTGTTGGAATAAGTGTCTTAGGGTTTAATTTCTTGTAATCATCCTTCAAATGATCACCTTTTGATTCTAAATATACTAAGTTGTAGTCGAAAGATATTTGTTTTTCTGATAAGGCAAGTCTTACAACATTTGATGCAACAGATTCACCGTACCCATGTAAAACATAGTTATTCATCAAATTACTTTAGCCATAAATATAAATAAAAAAAATTATAAAAAATATATCTTAAAGCAAGATATAAAAACCCTCTCCTAAGAGAGGGTTATAAAATTAAAAGCTACGTGTAATCTCAAGCCCCATTCTTTTTCCATTTGCGTAGTAGTTTCGGCCACCACCACCGTATGGTACTGCAAATGTAGTAGTTTGAGTCTTGTATACAACGTCAGTACAGTTTGTGCAGAATAGTTTTAATTTCCAATCGTCATTTAGATACTTTGTATAACTTGCGTTATATACACCATATCTATCTTGAAGACTTACAAATCTATTACTTGGATCCATGTAGTATTCATCTTTAAATGAGTACGCAACCCTTAAAACCGAAGACTCATCGTCAGATACTGCGGTGAATGCAACATTGTATGCTGATTCAGGTGAATAATTCATTTGATTTCCAGTGAAGCTTAAAGGTGGCCTAGCTTGTGGGATTACAAAAGATTTGAACACTGTGTCAGTTGAATAGTAATTAAAATCTATTTGAGTGTTATCTGTTATTGCATATTTAGTTTCTAATTCCCAGCCTGTCATCTCAGACTGACCAGCATTAAAAGTTTTACCAGCTAAAGAACCTGAAGGTGTAACAACAATTATTTGCTGTTGTTGGTCTGTATAGTCGTATTCAAAAAATGCTAAATTAGCAACCAGTTTATTATCAGATGACCTAAATTTATATCCAATTTCTGTTGCATCTAATTCTTCTTCAGAAAACCCACCTCTAGATTCTGCTTCTGCCCAAGTAGCATAAGAGAAGCCACCACTCTTATACCCTGAAGATACTGATATATAAGCCATTGAATTTTCATTGAATGAATAATCAAGAACAAATTTAGGATCTGTAGATCCAAATGTTAATACTTCTGACCAGGAACCAGGGACCTGAACAAATGGTATTCCAGGTGATGTAGTGGTTATGTCTATACTATAATCACTTTCATCATCACTTTTTCTCACACCAAGTGTTGCATTTAATTTATCATTAATTGCATAAGTACCCTGCCAATAAATTGCTTCAGAAGTAACATTAGCATTAGATGTTTGCATATTATCTACAGCGACAGGCGTCATGCCAGCCATCGCTTGCATCATTTGAACAATTCCAAATGTAGATTGCGCATCAGTAGTAAAATTATCACTTCTATAAATATCATCATCTAAGAGATATATACCACCTACCCAGTAAAATTTATCGCCGGTATAACTTAATCTTATTTCAGTTGATGTTTGCTCAGACTCTTCATTAACATAATTAACAACTGAATTTCTTCCGGTAGCATCAAAATCTAAACTAGATTGATTTTCAACTTCATTAGTAGAAAAAATACCAGTCAGTGTTAGTGAGTCAGTTAGATCAGTAACATACTTAAGAGATATCAATTGAGTATCAATATTATTAAAGCCTACATGATCATTATCTATAATTCTTGGGCCATCAGCCATATCAGCTAAAATCATATTTTGTACAATATCAGCACCAATTGCTGGTAATACAGCAGCATTAACTTGGCCTGCTCTTGGACCAGCTGGAAAGAAGGGTAATAAATGGCCTGTAGAATAACAATCATTAGGATTTATACCTGCAGCTGCAAGTTGACTAGCAGCAGCTCCTACTCTGAAGTAGGCAACTGACATAAAATTTGGAGATCCATTTGGATCGATAGTTGGGCCACACTCTAACATAGCTTCAGCTAGATGAGCCTCACTCTCATAAGAGGTATCTTGAAAGGTAAATGAAAGTTCTGAGCCATTATCCATTTCTTTTATAAGAGAAAGCCTCAACGCGTCACTATCTCCACCATTATTTTTACCAGATGTTTTTTCGGTTGCACTTCCATCATCTTCTTTTGATGAGAAAGTTACTCTTCCTACCATGCTGTCACTTATACCGCCAGAATAAGTTGCAGCAAACTTTCTGTAACCCTCACTACCAAAGCCAACTTTTATTTTACCTTCAGTTTCTTGTGTTGGTTTCTTTGTGTATAAGGAAATGGCTCCACCAATAGTATTTCTTCCATATAAAGTACCTTGAGGTCCTTTCAGAACCTCTACTCTTTCTAAATCTACAATATCCATCATTTGATTTGTAAATCTTGTATTGTAAATTTCATCAACAAACACACCAACTGCCCCCTCTGTACCTGGATCAAATTTTCTACTACCAACACCTCTTATAAATAGGAATGGTCTTGAAGCACCGGCTGAACCAACCACTAAACTTGGTATGGATGTTTGTAAATCAAACATATTTTGAATGTTAGCTGTTTCCATTTCAGTATCAGAAATAGCTGTTATTGAAGATGGTACATCTTGGAGATTTTGCTCTCTCTTTTCAGCAGTAACAACGATTTCTTCGATACCTGAACTATCTTCTTGCGATACGGCATATAAAGGAATAAAAGATAATGACAAAATGAATGAAGTTTTAAGTAAAAATTTATACATATTTCCCCCTAGGAATTAGTTTTAACCGTTTGGTTAGTTTAGTTTAAATAAAATATATATATTTTTCAAATACTAATTATTATGGGATGTTGATTATTTAAAACATATGAATCATAGGGTATTTAATATAACCTTTCTAAGATAAGTTAATATATATATACTAGTCGCTTGACTAAAGTAATCTTTTTTAGAGGAGATAAAAAATGGGATTCAAACTTGGAAGTATTAACAACAAAGCTGTATTGATTAGTAATGATAATTATTTTGATATTGAAACAATATCAAATGGAGAAGTTTCATCAATTTCAATTGAGGCGCTTGAATCATATAAAAAATTAACAAATTTATATTCTAAAATTGATGAATTTGAACCAACAGGAAATATAAATGATATATCTTTAGATCCTCCTGTTATACCAAGAAATGTTTTTGCTATTGGTTTGAACTACAGGGCTCATGCAGAAGAATCAAATATGGAGATACCTAAATTTCCTATGATATTTACAAAACACTCTACATGTATATCTGGACCAACTTCAAATATAGAGATGAAAAGTGACTTAGTTGATTATGAAGCTGAATTAGTAGCGGTGATAGGCAAAAGTGGTAAAGATATATCAAAAGATACTGCGTGGGATTATGTTGCTGGCCTAACTGTGGGACAAGATATATCAGATAGACCTGTACAATTTCATTCTACCCCGCCTCACTTCAATCTAGGAAAATCATTTGATACATTTGGTCCATTAGGTCCATATATAGTCTCCACAGACGAGTTTAAAAATAAAGAATCATTAAAACTTGAATGTTGGGTGAACGATGAAAAAAGACAGGATACAAATACAGACGATCTGATATTTGATATTCCTTATATTATTTCTTACATATCAGAATTTATAACTCTAAATGTTGGTGATCTGATATTTACTGGTACGCCAGCAGGCGTGGGTGCAACTCAAGGTAAATTCCTAAAGGATGGAGATTTATTAAAAACTTCTATTGAAGGTATTGGAACCATGGTAAATAAATGCGTAAGAATTAAAGATCATTCAAATACTGATCATTTTCCTGAATTTTTAAAAGCTAGGGTTCCAACAAAAGATGAGTAAATGGTTGACTACAATATGTTTAATATTAGGTAGTCTTCTACCGATAGCTGTAGATACTGGAAATACTCATCTATTTAACCCTGATTGGGATGAGCATTCTAGAGTTCATGAGGTTTGGAGATTAACAACAAATTTATTTATTGCAATAATTGGTTTATACATTCTTTGGAAGAAAGATAATATACTTTTACCAGCAATACTAAGCTCATGCATAATTTTAGGTTTTCATATATCAGTTTTAACTATGCCATTATATGACGGACTGTCTGTTGGCAATGGGATTGAAGAACCAAATCCTTTAGGAATACCATTAAATATTTTTGTTTTTTCAGTACTTGCGGTACTTCAAATTTTATCTTTTATATTTTTATTTAAAAATAAATCTTAGTTATTAGTGTAAAATAATCATATGTCAAAAGAAGATCAATTAGAATTTGAAGGTGAAGTTATTGAAACTCTCCCTAATACTAAATTTAAGGTAAAACTTGAAAATGATCATGTAATAACAGCTCATATTTCGGGAAAAATGAGAAAACATTACATTAGAATACTTACAGGTGACAAAGTAAAAGTCGAAATGACACCTTATGACCTTACAGTTGGAAGAATTACATTTAGAGGAAGATAATTTAAACTTTAACCTTTGTCTTCGTATCTACAAACTTTAATTCACCTTTCTCAATATCTAATTTAATTACTCCACCACCTTTTAAATTTCCAAAAAGAAGTTTGTCTACAAGAGGTTTTTTAATATTTTGAGAAATGAATCTTTCCATAGGTCTTGCGCCCATTTCTTTGTCGTAACCGTTTTCTGCTATCCAATCAATTACTTTTTTAGAAACAACAATCTCAACATTTCGCTTATCTAATTGAGCCTGAAGTTTGGTTAAGAATTTATCTACTATGGATAAAATTACAGTTTTATCTAAAT
Source organism: uncultured SAR86 cluster bacterium (assembly GCA_902556105.1). Lineage (GTDB taxonomy): Bacteria > Pseudomonadota > Gammaproteobacteria > Magnimaribacterales > D2472 > SAR86A. The sequence continues at coordinate 20,797 of CACDUZ010000011.1, read as the reverse complement.
AATTAAATTGGATTGTTTCATCAAGTCTATTTCTAAATTCAGGAGAAAAAAGTCGATTTAGAGACTGCATTGCATCACTCTCGTTTGATGCTTCTGCAAAACCAATGTTCCTTTTACTTAAAAGCTCCGCACCAATATTTGTAGTCATAATTAATATTACATTTCTAAAATCAGACTTTCTTCCGTTGTTATCTGTTAGTTGTCCTGCATCCATTACCTGAAGAAGTATATTAAATATATCAGGATGTGCTTTCTCAATCTCATCAAGTAAAAGTACACAGTGTGGTGATTTGACTATCGCTTCAGTAAGCAATCCGCCTTGATCAAAACCAACATAACCAGGAGGCGCACCAATTAATCTTGAAACCGTATGTCTTTCCATATACTCACTCATATCAAATCTAACAAGATCTATTCCAAGAATTTCAGATAGTTGTTTTGAAATTTCTGTCTTTCCAACACCTGTTGGTCCTGTGAATAGGAAAGACCCTATTGTCTTGTTGTCATCTCTTAAACCCACTCTTGATAGCTTGATGGCATTTGATAATGTTTCAACAGCTTTATCTTGACCAAATATAACTCTTTTAAGATTCTCTTTAATATTTTTAAGATTTTTCTTATCATTACTGCTTATTGATTGCTCTGGTATTTTTGTAATTTTTGAAACTGTTACTTCGATATCATTTTTACTTACTTTTATAGTTTTATTATTTTTTCTATTTATATTTAATAATGCGCCTGTTTCATCTATAAGATCTATAGCTTTATCCGGCAAGAATCTATCGTTTATGTATTTAGAAGATAATTCAATAGCTGATTTTATGGATTCATTTGTATATTCAACATCGTGATATTCTTCATATATATCTTTGATACCATTTAATATTTCCTCACATTCATCATCATTTGGCTCAATAACATCAATTTTTTGAAATCTTCTTGAAAGAGCTTGATTTTGATTAAAAATACCTCTGTACTCTTGAAAAGTTGTTGAGCCAATACATCTAATTTCTCCTTTTCCAAGTGCTGGTTTTAGTAAATTAGAAACATCAAGTGATCCACCAGATGCAGAACCAGCTCCAATTATTGTATGAATCTCATCAATAAAAAGAATTGGATTTTCTTGTTTCTCTAAGAAGCTTAATACTCCTTTTAATCGTTTTTCAAAATCTCCTCTATATTTAGTGCCAGCAATTAAAGCTGCTATGTCCAAAGAATAAACTACAGTATTCTGAATAATAGAAGGAACATCATTATTGGATATTAAATAAGCTAAACCTTCAGCTATAGCTGTTTTTCCAACACCTGATTCACCTACCAAGAGAGGATTATTTTTATTTCTCCTGGATAAAATTTGAATAAGTCTTTCTATTTCTTTCTTTCTACCAATAATTTTATCAATCTTATTATTAGATACTTGATTGTTTAGATTTATAAGATAATCATTTTCACTTGATGGTGCTTTTTCATCTACAAGCTCTTCATCACCAGATGCTTTATTTTCGTTTTCTGTTTCTTTAGGTCCATGTGATAAATATGTAACAACATCAAGACGACTTAATTTATATTTATTAAGTAAAAAAACTGAATGGGATTCTTTTTCAGAAAATATTGCTACAAGGATATTTATTGGTTTAACAACTCCTTTTCCTGAAGATTGAATATGAAAAACAGCTCTTTGAAGAACTCTTTGAAATCCGAGGGTTGGTTGTACTGGTTTTTGTTGATCAACCTTAGGAACAACATTTTTTGACAAATGTTCATTTAGGTTTTCCTTTAGATTATCGATCTTTAAATTCTGAGATTTAAAAAATTCAGCAACATCAAAATCATCTAATATCATTAATAGCAAATGTTCAACAGTAATATATTGAATATTAGCTTCATGAGCTTTATCAAATAAACTTGCTATGGATAATTCTAATTCTTTACTAAACATTTATTAATCTGTTAAAGGTTCTATCTCGCTTAAAAGAGGATGGCCATGATCTTTTGCCATAGTGTTGACTTCATATGACATCATTTCAGCTATTTCTTTAGAGAATATACCACAAACACCCTTACCTTTTGTATGGACAGCCATCATTATTTCTGTTGATTTTTGATGAGTATGTCCAAATACTGTCTGTAAAACAAATACTACAAACTCCATCGGCGTATAGTCATCATTTATTAATATAACTTGATATGATGGCGGCTCTTTAACTTCAGGATCTTTTTCGAGAACGACAGCACCAATATCAGATGAAGTATCATTATTATTATCTTGCGACAATTTGAACATTACATTCTTTTTATCATTTCATCAGCGAATCCAGACGATGATACCTGATCAGCATCATCCATCATTCTTGCAAAGTCATAAGTAACTTTTTTTGCACCAATAGTTCTATCCATAGAAGTTATCAATATATCAGCAGCCTCACCCCAACCCATATGTCTTAACATCATCTCGGCAGATAATATTAAACTACCAGGATTTACTTTATTTTGACCTGCATATTTAGGAGCTGTGCCATGCGTAGCCTCAAATACAGCATACTCATCTGAGATGTTAGCACCTGGTGCAATTCCAATACCACCAACCATCGCAGCAAGAGCATCAGAAATATAATCACCATTTAAATTCATAGTAGCAATAACATCATATTCTGTTGGTCTTAAAAGTATTTGTTGTAAAAATGCATCACATATAACATCTTTAATTACAATTTTTCTACCATTGTTAGGGTTTACTATTTCTTGCCATGGACCTTCATCAATTTCTTGTCCGCCATATTCATTAGCAGCTAGTTCATAGCCCCAATCTCTAAATGCCCCTTCAGTAAATTTCATAATATTTCCTTTATGGACAAGAGTTACAGACGATCTGTTATTATCAATAGCATAGTCTATAGCTTTTTTAACTAAACGAGATGTTCCTTCTTTTGAGATTGGCTTTACACCAATTCCAACATTATCATCAAATCTAATTTTTGTTACATCAAACTTGGATTTAAGAATTTTTATAAGATTTTTTGATTCTTTTGTATTGGCTTCAAATTCAACACCACAGTATATATCTTCAGAGTTTTCTCTGAATATGGTCATATCAACATCTTGTGGTCTTTTAACAGGTGATGGAACACCATCAAAATATCTTATTGGCCTTGAGCAAACGTAAAGATCCATTAATTGACGGAGAGAAACATTTAATGACCTTATACCACCACCAACAGGCGTAGTTAAGGGACCCTTAATGCTTACAACATATTCTTTTAAGGCTTCTATAGTCTCTTCGGGTAGCCAAGTATCCTTTGAATAAACTTTTGTAGCCTTTTCTCCACAAAAGACTTCCATCCATTCAATCTTCTTTTTATTTCCATATGCTACTTTTACAGCCTCATTAACAACTTTTATCATTGGGGGTGTAATGTCGACACCAATTCCATCACCTTCTATAAAGGGAATGATAGGATTATCAGGTACTAGTATTTTTCCATCTTTGTATGAAATTTTATTACCTTTTTTTGGTACTTTTATTTTTTTGTAAGTCATTGAATAATAATGCCTCTTAAAGAAGGTTTGCAGTTAAAATCGGTGATAATTATACTCCTAAAATATTATTTAATGAATGAATTTAACAGATATGAATAATCTTAATAAAACTGTTGTTGTTGGAATGTCTGGTGGTGTTGATTCGTCAGTATCAGCCTACCTCCTTAAACAACAAGGCTATAAAGTAATTGGATTATTTATGCAGAATTGGCAAAATGAACCAGGTGAAATCTGTACCTCTGAAATAGACTTTTCAGATGCATCTGAGGTATGTGATAAATTAGAAATTCCTCTTCATAAAGCAAATTTTTCAGATGATTATTGGGATAGGGTTTTTGAAGAATTTCTAAGTGAACATAGGAATGGGAGAACACCAAATCCAGATATTCTGTGTAATAGAGAAATTAAATTTAAATCTTTCTTAAAATATGCTTTAAAAATAGGTGCTGATTTTATTGCCACAGGTCATTACGCATCGCTGGTTGAAAGAAATGGAAATAAATATTTATGTAGAGCAAAGGATGTTGATAAAGATCAAACATATTTTTTACATGAGGTTAAAGAATCTGAATTTTCAAAATGTATATTCCCACTTCAGAATTTACTTAAAAGTGAAGTAAGAGACATTGCAAAAAAATTAGACTTATCTGTTTCGTCTAAAAAAGACTCTGTTGGTATATGTTTTGTAGGTGAAAAAAATATGAAAGATTTTATAGGCAGATTTATAGAATTAAAAAAAGGTCCTATCTATGACGAAAATGATAATAAAATTGGTGAGCATAACGGAGCAACTCTGTATACAAAAGGTCAAAGACATGGTCTCAATATTGGAGGTGTTAAAGGTAAGAAAGAACTTCCGTGGTATGTTTATGATAAAAATATAAATAATAATGAAATATATGTTTGTCAGGGTGTAAATAATAAACTTCTTTTTAGCAAGAGTTTAGAATGTGAATCAATATCATGGATAAATGACAACAAAATCAAATATCCTATAAATTGTTATTTACAAGTTAGACATCAACATACGCCAGTAAAATGTGTAATTAATAAGACAAAAAAAGGATTTAAAATTATTTTTGATGAATCGATAAGAGGTGTTGCACCAGGACAATCAGCTGTATTTTACGATGACAATATTTGTCTTGGTGGTGGTGTAATTTCAAAAAGCATCTAAAATAAAAAACTTAATTAATGATAAAATGAAATATGAAGTTTGAGCATAACAACATCTCACCTCTTGATAACAGATATTCTAATAAAATATCTGAACATAGAGAGGCGTTTTCAGAAAAATCATTAATAAAAACAAGATTTATAATTGAAATAAACTGGTTACTCTTTCTATGTAAAAAATACCCCAATTATTTTTATAAAATATCCAAGTCCTCAGAAAATAAAATAATTAAATTTAGAAATAATTTTGATGATAAAAGTGTGCTAAAAATTAAGCAGATAGAGAAAAAAACTAATCACGATGTAAAAGCTGTTGAATACTTCATTAGTGATTTTTTTAAAAAAGATAAGACTTTATCAAAATACATTAATTTAATTCATTTTGGATTAACTAGTGAGGACGTGAACTCCTTATCTTATGCAATTCTTATTAAGGACGGGATAAATATTCATTCTAAAAAAATTAATACTATTAATAAATATATTAAATCTCTTTCAAAAAAATGGATTGATATTGCTCTTCTCTCAAGAACTCATGGACAAGCTGCATCGCCATCAACTATTGGTAAAGAGTTAAAAGTTTTCACCTATAGAATAGACCGTGAATTAATAAAATTAAAACAAGTTAAACCGCTTGCTAAGTTTAGTGGTGCTGTTGGAAATTATCATGCATTTAATATCGCTAATAATAAGATTAATTGGCCATTATTTACAAAACAATTTATTAATACTTTTGGAATAATGCAAAATCCCATAACTACACAAATAGAGCCTCACGATTGGATTGCTGAAGCATTGCAAACCATAAGTAGAATAAATAATATTTATACAGACTTAAGTCAAGATATGTGGATCTATATATCAAATGAAATTTTTAAATTAAAAGTTAATTCTAATGAAGTTGGATCATCAACAATGCCACATAAGGTCAATCCTATAGATTTTGAAAATGCTGAAGGTAATTTTGGTTTATCAAATAGTTTGAATGATTTTTTTGCTAATAAACTATCTAGGTCCAGACTTCAAAGAGACCTATCAGATAGCACAGTGCAAAGAAATATTGGGCTATCATTTGCTTACTCATATATTGGATTAGAATCTCTAAATAAGGGTATGAACAAAATATCTCCTAACAAAGATACTATTATGAGAGAGCTTGATAATAATTGGGAAGTTTTAACTGAAGCGGTTCAAACTGTAATGCGTTATGAAGGTATAAATGATGCATATGAACAGCTTAAAACCTTATCAAGAGGAAAGAAACTTGACAAAAGTAGTTATCAAGAATTTATTTCAAATTTAGAAATATCAACAGAGTCTAAAAATAAATTATTAAAACTTACGCCCTCTAAATATATAGGTCTTGCTAAACATATTAAATAAAATACATTTTTGTAGTAAAACTACACGCTTAAAGCACTATTCTATATAGTCTAAAACCGATATTGACATAATTTACATATTGTTATCTACTGCACTACATATAGGGGTAAATATATGTCAAAATTTAATAAAGAGATAGATCAAGCATCTTCGATATCAGAAATAAATTCGTCAAATTGGGATTCTATTAATCCTAATTATGTAGCAAGAATGCGATTACAAAATCAGTTCAAAACTGGAATTGATATTGCTAAATATACTGCATCAATAATGCGCAAAGATATGGATGAATATGACAAAGATACATCAGCATACACACAATCACTTGGCTGTTGGCATGGATTTATAGGCCAACAAAAATTAATATCAATAAAAAAACACTTTGGTACAAATAATAAAAAGTATCTATATTTATCTGGTTGGATGATCGCTGCATTAAGATCTGAATTTGGTCCCCTTCCAGATCAATCAATGCATGAAAAAACGTCTGTAGCAAGTCTTATAAACGAACTTTATACCTTTTTAAAACAAGCGGATGCTCGAGAGCTTGGTGGATTATTTAGAGAATTAGACGCTGCAAGCGATTCTGATAAAACAGAGATTCAAAATAAAATTGATAATTTTGAAACACATATTGTTCCAATAATAGCTGATATAGATGCTGGATTTGGTAATGAAGAAGCAACTTACTTAATGGCTAAGCAAATGATTGAAGCTGGAGCATGTGCTATCCAGATTGAAAATCAGGTTTCTGATGAAAAACAATGTGGACATCAAGATGGAAAAGTTACTGTGCCGCATGCAGACTTTCTTGCAAAAATTAATGCTGTTAGATATGCCTTTTTAGAATTAGGTGTTGATGATGGAATTATTGTTGCAAGAACTGATTCATTGGGCGCTGGCTTAACAAAACAAATTGCAATAACCAATGAGGAAGGAGATCTAGGAGATCAATATAACTCATTTTTAGATGTTGAAGAAATAGATAGTGAAAATATGAATCACGGTGATGTGATGATTAGTCAAAATGGCAAAGTAGTAAGGCCAAAAAGACTACCATCAAATTTATATCAATTTAGAAAAGGTACAGGTGAGGCAAGATGTATTCTCGACTCAATCACAAGCCTGCAAAATGGAGCAGATTTGATATGGATTGAGACTGAAAAACCTCACATAGGACAAATAGCTGGAATGATGGATGAAATTAAGAAAGTTATTCCAAATGCAAAGCTTGTATATAACAATAGCCCTTCATTTAACTGGACTTTAAGTTTTAGACAACAAGTTTTTGATTTTATGTCAGAATCTGGTGAAGATACCTCATCTTACGAACGAGATGACCTTATGAATGAAAAATATGACGATACGGATTTAGCAAAAAAAGCTGATGATAGTATTAGATCTTTTCAAGCCGATGCATCTAAGGAAGCAGGTATTTTCCATCACTTGATAACACTTCCTACCTATCACACGGCTGCCCTATCAACAGACAATCTTGCAAAGGAATACTTTGGATCTGAAGGAATGTTGGGATACGTTGCAAATGTTCAAAGAAAAGAAATTAGAGAAGGCATTGCATGTGTAAAACATCAAAATATGTCTGGTTCGGATATGGGCGATGATCATAAAGAATATTTTGCTGGTGATGCTGCTTTAAAAGCAGCGGGTAAAGATAATACGATGAATCAATTCTAATCTAATATTTTATACAAAGCCTCTGTTAGTAGATTAGAAGTTTTATAGAGATTTGCAGGTTTTTGCTGCTTATTACATACAAAAGAATAACCAATCTTCTTATCTAAATCTCCAAATGCTACTGCTCCACCAATACCTGCATGCCCAAATGTATTTTTTTTCATTAATGGCGCAAAATTTACTCTATTTCGTTCATTGCCATTTAACATAAAACAATATCCAAAATTTATTTTTGAACCAAATAATACAGTATCAGGGCCACTTGTTTTTATAGTAGTGGCATCTTTTAGAGTGATAAAATCTAACAACTTTATATCGTCTCTTTCACATCCTGTTACAAGTATCCCAAATAATTTAGCCAAACTTGCAGCAGTTCCATGTCCATTTGCGGAGGGAACTTGAGACTTTCTCCAGTCAGGTGAGTTTGGATCATATTTATTAAATAGCTCTCCATTAAAGGCATAAGTGAAGTCTTTAGAAATGATAGAATTTTTTAAATTCTTTAAATCATTAGGTAAGAAAATATCTGGAATATATTTAATAAATTCTAAGGGAGGATTTAAATTATCAAATCTTTTAAATGAAATATCTGCACATCTATAATGATCATCATCAGGTAATCCAATATGAAAATCTAAATTAAATGGGGTTGCGATTTCATCTCTAAAGTAATCACCAACCATTCGTCCTTCTGCCCTTCTAAATATTTCACCAACCAACCAGGCAAATGTTAAAGCATGATAACCTTGTGATAGTCCCGGCTCATGATATGGTGTTTGTGATTCAAGAGTTTTTACAAACTTATCCCAGTCTGTCCAATTGCACTCTGGGAACCCATCCTTAAATCCAAACATGCCAGCTCTATGAGTCAGTACATCTATGACTTTTGTATTTGATTTTGTTTTTCCATACTCTGGCCAGTAATAATCCACATTCTTATTTACATCTAAAAGGCCATCGCTAATTATTTTTGAAATACATATTCCGGTTACTGCTTTAGTAACTGACCAAACATTGACAAGTGTGTCATCTTCCCATTCTTTAGATTTTGATTTATTTGTATAGCCGCCATACAGGTTAACTACTTCATTGCCTTTGTATTCGATTGCTACAGAACATCCAAGTTCATGACCAGATTTTAGCTGCTTAGAAAATATTTCATGTATCTTTTTAAATCGATCGTCGCAATGACCATTTATCATTAATAAATAGAACTAGTCGTTACAGGATTGAGGATCAGTCCTGCCGCATATTTGACATTCACCACCGCTATCAAGATTTGCCATACCACCACACGAGCCTTTTATCGGTTGATTCTTGAAAATTAGACCAATAGCAAGCCCAGTAAAAGCAAGAACTATAATTAAAAAACCAAGAATTAATTCACTCATAGATTTAGATCATACCATTTATTAGAATAAGTAATATCTTGTCCATTGCCATCATCAAATATAACCATTATGGCAATGTCATTTCTATTGGCAATATTTATAGCTTTCTCCATGCCCATAGCATTAAATGCGGTCGCGTAAGCATCAGCATATGTAACAGAACTTTTATCTACTACAGTTATTGATAAAGTATTATTTTTAATGGGTTTAAGAGTTTTCGGATTAATTGTATGGCTTATGACTTCTCCATTTAAGCCTACTTTGTAGTTTCTATATTCTCCAGATGTTGCAATCCCAAGAAAGTTATTATTCTTGTTATCTATAACAACAGATGGAGTCTCATAATTATATCCTGGGTCTTGAATCCCTATACTCCAGGGACTACCATTTTTGTTACCATTAATTATTATCTCGCCACCAATGTCTATTAAATGATTTCTAAGATTATTTGAATAGAGGTACTCGTGAATTTGTTGAACAGCATAACCCTTAGCGATAGAAGATAAATCAAACCAGTTATCAGAATATCTTCTGAGAGATTTATCATTTTCATTTAATTCATAGTTTGAGATTTCTTTCTGTGAGATATTTTTTTCGAAGTCTGGGGAAAATCCAAGTTCACTCGATACCTTCCCCATCATTATGTTGTAGTAGCCTTCAGAAATATCTTCTACTTTTTTAGCTATTATTAGAATATTTAATAAGTGATCAGATATAAACTGGTTTTTATTAAAATTCATATTAATTATATTAATTTCAGATTTAGCTTTGTAATTTGAAGCAACTAAATCTATTTTGTTTATAATTTTTTCTATTTCTTCTTTATGATGATCTCCGATATATTCAGAAGATGATATAGACCAGTAGGTACCGTAAGCATTTCCTGAGATACCATAAACTGAATTTGTGTTATGGAAATAAGCAACAGCTAATAAGGAAATACCAGCAAGCAAAGCAATTATTTTAGAAAAAAGATATCGAGACACGATATTTATTAATTAACCGCCAAAGTCATCAAGTGCTATATTTTCAGGCTCTACGCCTAAGTTTAGTAATAAATCTATTACAGCCTTATTCATCATTGGGGGCCCACACATATAGTATTCACAATCTTCAGGGGCTTCATGTGATTTTAGATAATTTTCATATAAAACATTATGTATAAAACCAGTATCTCCATCCCAATTGTCTTCAGGTATTGGATCAGATAAAGCAACATGCCATTCAAAATTATCATATTTTTTAGCCAATTCATCGAAGTCTTTAACATAAAACATTTCTTTTAAACTTCTAGCGCCATACCAAAATGTTATTTTTCGATCTGTATTAAGCCTTAGCAATTGATCAAATATGTGTGATCTCATAGGAGCCATGCCAGCACCACCACCGACAAATACCATTTCTGCTTTTGTTTCCTTTGCAAAAAACTCTCCAAAAGGTCCAAAGACTTTAACTTTATCACCAGGCTTTAAGCCAAATGTCCAAGAAGACATAAGACCTGGAGGCACATCAGAACCTGGAGGTGGTGAGGCTATTCTTATATTAAATTTAATAATACCTTTCTCCTCAGGATAATTTGCCATTGAGTAAGCTCGTATGACTGGCTCATTAGTAATAGATTGATTATCCCATATCTTAAAACGATCCCAGTCTTCGTGATACTCTTTGTCTATATCAAAATCTTTGTAGTTAATGCTATATGCAGGTGCTTCAAGTTGAACATATCCACCAGCTTTAAAATCAACATTTTCTCCTTCAGGTAATTTTAAAATCAGTTCTTTTATAAAAGTTGCAACATTATCATTAGAAATAACTTCACATTCCCATTCTTTTACTCCAAATACATCATCTGGGACATTTATTTTTAAATCATTTTTAACAGGAACCTGACAAGACAATCTCCAACCATCTTTTTGTTGGGTAGGATTAAAATGGGATTCCTCGGCAGCTAGTATGGAACCACCTCCTTCTATTACCTGACACTTACACTGACTACATGTTCCTCCACCGCCGCATGCTGATGCTAAAAAAATATTATTATCAGCGAGAGTTTGAAGAAGTTTTGATCCTGCAGGAACAACTATTGGATTAGATGCATCGCCATTAATTTCGATTGAAACATCACCAGTTGACACAAGCTTAGATCTAGCAAAAATAATTACCATAACTAACAACAATATTATTCCGCTAAAGGAAGTTACACCTAAAAGTAAATCAATATTCATAATTAAAGAGATATTCCTCCAAATGACATAAAACCAAAACTCATTAAACCTACTATAATAAATGTAGTGCCGAGTCCTTTGAGGCCTTCAGGTATATCAGAGTATTTTAACTTTTCTCTAATACCTGCTAAAACAACAATTGCCATAGCCCAACCAAAACCAGCACCAAAACCATAGACAACACTTTCAACAAATAACAAATCTTTTTCTACCATAAAAAGTGAAGCACCCAAGATTGCACAATTAACTGTAATTAATGGCAGAAATTGACCTAAAGCATTATACAAAGCTGGGACATATTTATCTAAAAACATTTCCAAAATTTGAACACTTGCAGCAATTACACCTATATAACTTATAAGCTCTACAAACTCTAAATTCGTACCTTCTATTCCAGCCCAAGTTAACGCATCTTCCCTTAATATATAGTTATAAATTAAATTATTTAAAGGTACTGTGATCAAACAAACTACAATTACCGCCACGCCTAAACCAAATGCAGCATCTATTTTTTTAGATATTGCAATAAAAGTGCACATTCCAAGAAATAATGATAATGCAATATTTTCAATAAATACTGTTGTAATAAAGATATTTAAATAGTGTTCAAACATTTAATTCTCTTTTAGTTAAATCAGAAGCCGTCGAATGCTTTGATAAGTTAAAATCATCCTCTTCAACTTGATTTGGTCTAATTGATCTTATTAGCCAAATAAATAAACCAATAATAATAAATGAGCTTGGAGGAAGTAATAATAAATTATTTCCCATATACCATCCCCCATTTGAAACAAGAGGAAGTATTTCATATCCAAATAAAGTCCCTGCTCCAAAAAGTTCTCTAATAGTGGCAACCCCAATTAAAATTATGCTATAACCCAATCCATTTCCTAATCCATCTAAAAAACTTAATAAAGGCCTTTCCTTCATCGCAAATGCCTCAGCCCTTCCCATCACAATACAATTAGTAATTATTAAACCTACAAAAACAGAAAGTTTTTTACTGGTTTCATAGTCATATGCTTTTAGTAACTCATCAACAACAATAACCAATGAGGCTATAATCGTCATTTGAACAATAATTCTTATGCTAGATGGAATATAGTTTCTTATAAGTGAAATAAATAAATTAGAAAAAGAAAGAACACTAATAACAGCAACACACATAACCATTGTTACTGTAAGGTTGTTTGTTACAGCTAAAGCTGAACATATACCAAGAATTTGAAGCGTTATAGGATTTTCATCTATAAGAGGTTTAATTATTACTTCCTGATATTTCTTAAGATTCATAATTTAATTCTCTTAATAATTGCGAATAGCCAGACTCACCAAACCAGTATGAAACCATATTAGTTACGCCCCTACTGGTAATTGTTGCTCCCGATAAACCATCAACTTTATATGAAGATTGTAGATCGCTTTCATCAACCTTTCCTTTTATAACAGAAAGTACAACCTCATTATCTTTATATATCTTTTTTCCTTTCCATGAAGCTTTCCACTTAGGATTATCAACTTCAGCTCCAAGTCCAGGAGTTTCTTTATGTTCGTAAAATTCAATTCCTGAAACAGTATTAAAGTCATCTTTTATAGCGATATATCCATATAAAGTTCCCCATAGACCATATCCTCTAATTGGTAATATTAATTTATCAATTTCGCCTATTTCATTTCTTAAAATATATATTTTTCCAATATTTTCTCTATTCTTTATGATAGCTATATCATCTGAGGCATCTACTTTGATTGATAGTTGAGGATTTTTTGTAGCACTAAGTTGATCATATTCATCAATATTATAATTTTTGTATTCACTTAGAAGCATTCCTGAATTGAAATCAATAAACTTAGATTCTAATTTTGTAAATTGTTGAGCTATGGATTCATTCGGATCATAAATATCAGCAACTTGAAGAACCTTCAATCTTCGATCATTTAATTTATTTTCTTTTTGAAGGTCTCTAAGGCTTACGGCTGAGGTTGAAACCACCAGTGAGCATACTAAACAAACGGTAAATGCTACACCTATTGTTTTTAAAATAGATTCATTCATTTGTAAGTGCCTTTCTTTTTTTAATATTTGACATAACAACCATGTGATCAATCACTGGAGCTAATAAATTTGCAAATAGTATAGCTAACATCATACCTTCAGGGAATGCTGGATTAATAACTCTAATCAATATAACGGTAACACCTATTACAAATCCATAAATCCATCTGCCAGTATTAGTACCAGAGCCTGATACAGGTTCTGTAGCCATAAATACTAAACCAAAAGCAAAGCTACCAATTACTAAATGCCAATACCAAGGTATGTTAAACATTGGATTAGTTTCTGATCCAACGAGATTTAATATTGAAGACATAAGAATCATGCCAACCAAAGTTCCTAAAATAATCCTATATGAGGCTACTTTTGTATATAGTAAGACTGCTAGTCCAATTGCTATAGCAATTATGGATGTTTCTCCGACAGAACCAGGTATATTGCCAAGAAATGCATCAAACCATGTATAAGAACTAGTTATACCAGCCATGCCAGACTCTGCAGCAACACCAAGTGCAGTTGCACCACTATATCCCTCTGGAATTAAATTATAGTCAGAAATACCAGCCACCCAAACTTTATCTCCTGATATTTGTGCAGGATAAGCAAAGTATAAAAATGCTCTTCCAGTAAGTGCAGGATTTAAAAAATTCTTACCAGTTCCGCCAAATATTTCCTTTCCAATTACCAAACCAAAAGAAATTCCCATCGCTGCTTGCCATAATGGAATATCTGGAGGACAACTTAAAGCAAATAGAACAGTCGATACAAAAGCACCCTCATTTATTTCATGTTTTCTTACAATTGCAAATAAAGCCTCCCATGCTATACCTACAGTAAATACTACAAAATATATTGGCATAAAGTAGCAAGCGCCAAACCATAATTTACTTATAAAACTAGTTGAATCATAACCAACAATAGAGACAAAATAATGATGCCAGTCACCTGTATTTTGTTGATTAATAGTTTCTAGATATTCAAGTGAATTAGCGCCAAGGTTATACATTCCAAAAAACATTGCTGGGAATGTTGCAAGCCATACAGTAACCATAACTTTTTGAATATCAACTGCATCTCGAACATGAATGGGATTCCTGGTTTTTTTAGAATACGAAAAAAATAAATTTTCTAGCGCATCAAATAACGGAAACCACTTAGAATATTTACCATCATCAATAAAGTTTGGCTTGACGTTATTTATATAGCTTCTTAAAGATTTCATGATTCTAAATAAAGTTTATTTAAGTTATCCAATAAGATGGATGAGTAATCATATTTACTTGGACACACATATGAACACAAGGCTAAATCTTCAGGTACTAACTCTAACATTCCTAAATCGATTGCCATTTCTGTATCAAAAACAACCAAGGCTTTAAGCAACTGTGTTACTAATATGTCCATTGGCATTACTTCTTCATATGATGAAATGGGAACTATTGCTCTATTACCTCCCCCTATAGATGTATTAAAAATAAACTTTTTGGGTTTAATTAATGAAGATATGAAAACATTAAGCTTTGAATGAAGAGATGAACCTGGCATTAACCAGTTCATAAAAATTTCGTTAACTTCATCTGGTAAAGCAGAAATTTGTGAATCATAAAAACCAAGATAATTCATTACACCCTCTGATTCATGACCATGAAGAACAGAACCAGAAATTACTCTTGAATTGGTTTCGATTTTACCTGCTGTTATTTCATCTATATTTCCACATATCCTCACATTTAACAATGAGGGTTCATAAACAGATGGGCCACCTAAGGCAATAATTTTATTTGTTCTAATTTTCTTGTTTATTTTTAAAAATCCAAGTGAAATTACATCCTGATAGTTTATTGTCCACACAGATCGATTTAAATTAACGGGATATATATTTGAAATATGTATGCTAGATAAACCAGCTGGATGAGGCCCTTTAAATTGGTAATAATTAATATTTTCATTAGAGGTATCAAAGTCATCAAATTGATATGAAAGATTAATATCACAGTCAAATAAATCACATAATACTTGTAGTCCTACATCAAATTCATTTTTGTTATGGGTGATTATATGAAAAGGGTCAACTGAAAGAGGATTCGTATCGCAACAATTAATAAAAAGAGCATCTGGAGTTTCTTTAATAGAAGGTGTTCTATTAAAGGGTCTTGTTCTAAATGAATTCCATAAGCCTGAATTGATAATAGTATTTTTAAATTGATCTAAGGATTCGTCTATATTAAATAATTCAAATTGTTCATCGTCTGAAATTTCAATCTCTATAGATAAAAATTTTCTCTTGTCGCCTCTATTTATATCTTTAATTTTTCCTCCAGCAGGTGATGTAAAGAAAATGCCTGGATTTTTTTTATCTTCAAATAATTTTTGTCCAGCTTTAACTTCATCACCTTCTTTAACAAGCATGGTGGGTTTCATCCCAATAAAATCATTAGATAATAATGCTACTGACGAACTATTTGGTTCGTCACTTAAAGATGCTTTAGGTGCTCCTGATATCGGTAAATCAAGACCTTTTGATATTCTTATCACTGTTTGTGTGCCTTTAAAAAAGTTGCTTTAAAACTATTAAAAAACAATAGAATTATAAGGCTAAAAAACCTTATATTCTAGTTTTAACTGATTGGTTTTGGTAATCTTTCAAGGCTTATATTAGAAACCTTCTTGGTAAGACTTATTACCTGCTTGGTATATCCATATTCATTGTCATACCAACAATAAAGAGTAACCATATTTCCATTTGTTATAGTTGCTTGAGAATCAACAATAGTTGCAAAAGGGGAAGAGTAGAAATCTGTCGAGACAATTTCCGTTGAATTTACATAACCTATGATATCTCTATATTTTGAATGAAACGCCATAGACCTTAAATAATCATTAATATCGGTGGTGTTAACTTTTTTGGACAAAGTTAAAGATAATATAGCTAGACTAACGTTAGGAGTTGGAACTCTGATTGCATTACCGGTAAGCTTACCTTCAAGCTCAGGCAGTGCTTTAGCTACTGCTTTTACCGCACCTGTTGAAGTTAGAACCATGTTTAATGGCGCGCCCCTTCCTCTGCGATCTTTTTTATGAAAATTATCAATTAGATTTTGATCATTGGTATATGAATGAATTGTTTCAATATGACCTCCTACAATTCCATATTCAGTGTTTATGATTTCTAACACAGGAACAATTGCATTTGTCGTACATGAAGCAGCAGAAAGAATATTATCTGAGTCTTTGATAATATTATCATTTATGCCATAAACAATATTTTTGATATTGCCTTTTGCCGGTGCAGTAAGTATTACCTTTGATGCTCCTGATTTTATATGTTGTGATAGATCAGTTTCATCTCTCCATATACCAGTATTATCAATAACTAGAGGATCTTTGATGTCATAATCTGCATAATTAACTTCGTTTGGTCCTGATGCGTATATTATCTTAACTGGATTTCCATTTATGACTATTGATGAGTTCTCTTCATCAACTCTTACTGTTCCATCAAAAGAGCCATGAACTGAATCTCTGCTTAAAAGGCTTGCTCTTTTATATATATCGTCATCAATGGCTTTTCTTATTACAATAGCTTTTAGTCGAAAATAGTTTCCAGGACCAGTTGTTTGAGTCATTATTCTTGCAGCCAGTCTACCAATCCTACCAAAACCATATAAAACTATATTTGTAGGTTCCTTTGGTCTATTAGAGTCTTTATTTATAACCGATTTGAGTTCAGCATCTATATATTCTTTAATTTTTGAATTGTCATCTTTAATGTCCTTAAAAAAAGGACATCTTACAGCTATTTCTCCAACATCAATTTCACAATCCATAAGCTGTAATGTTCTTATGTATTCAAGAATCGGATAGGTTTCCAGTTCACTTAGTTCATTATTATCAGATTGTCTTGCAAATCTATGAGCTCTCATAATCGCTACAGGAGATTCGTTTACAAGTGACTTTCCATAAATCATTATATTTATTCCATCACGATATAATGAACCTATGATGGGCACCATTAATTCTGCTAAGCCCTCTCTCCACTTCCAATCACCAAATGAATCATCAGGAAGTATTCTTTTTTGTCTTTGAGTAGATTTAAAACTTATATCTTTATTGTCAGCCATTTTACGATTATAAGTGTTTTGTTTAGATATCTGATATAACTAATTAGAAATATTTTTTAAATGGAAATCAGAATTTCCAAATAAAGCATCAATTGAAATCATTTTCTTAAGGTAATGTCCTATCATCATTTCTTCACTTACTCCCATTCCGCCATGCATTTGTACTGCATCTTGAGCAGAAATTTTGCCTGCTTTTCCAATATATGATTTTAATGCAGAAACATGCTTAGTCATGTCCTCTGAATTGTTATTAACTTCAAGCATAGCTTTAATTAATAAAGATTTAGCTAATTCTGATTCAATAAACATATCTACCATTCTGTGTTGAAGAACTTGAAAGCTTGATATGGGTTGACCAAACTGCTCTCTGCCTTTTGTATACTCTAATGTCTTTGTATAGCAAGATTCCATACAACCAACAGCCTCTGCACAAATGCATAAAGTTGCTAAATTTATTGTTTTATTTACTAACTCAATTGCTTCTTCACCAGATGCAATTATATTTTTATCGTCTAATTGCACATTTTCAAAAGAAATTTCTGCACAGGACTGGCCATCTACGGTTGAAAAAGAATTAATTGATACTCCATTTGTATTTGTATCAAAAATAACAATTTTTAATTCATTACCATCAGTACAAGTAGAAATTATTTTGTTAGCATTGCCTCCATTCAAAACCAAGGTTTTAGTTCCGTTCAAAACATTTTTTGAATCAAGTGAAGTATTAACAGATAAATAATCATAACTATTTGATGCTTCTGCATATGCAAAAGAAATATGCATATCACCAATACATATTTGCTCTATTAATTCATTTTTATGAGGATATGATGATTTATCTAATAGAGAACCAGAAAGAACAACTGTTGCTAGGTATGGCTCAATAACAAGAGATTTACCAAATTCTTCAAATAAAATAGATAACTCTATAGCACCAAAACCCAAACCACCAGAATCCTCAGAAAATGCCATTGAAAGCCAGCCTTGTTCAGCGAATAGTTTCCAAACATTACTATCAAAATCTTCAGATGATTTAACAATATCTTCTCGTTTATAAAAATCGTATTCAGATTCACAGAATTTTTGAATCTGTTCTCGAAGCATTATTTGTTCTTCGCTGTAATTAAGATTCAATTTTAAACACCTAAAACAAATTTAGAGAGAATATTTTTTTGTATCTCATTACTTCCACCATATATAGATGTTTTTCTGAGATTTAAAAATGCAGATAGACCATTGGCAGCGTAGTCTGGTCCTGCTGGTTTGTCATTACTGCCATAACCATGAGGTCCCGGATACATTAGGGCATATTCACCTGAAGCCTCTACAAATAATTCAGAAATCTTTTGCTGCATCTCTGTACCTTTTATTTTAAGAATAGATGATTCAGCACCAGGATGACCGCCATTTTCAAGCTCAGATAATAACCTTAGTTCTGTAATCTCAAGAGCAGAAAGTGAAACCTCTAATTCTCCAACTTTTTTTCTGAGGTCATCATTATCTATGTCATTAACAATTTTTTTAAGCCTATCAAGTTCACGCATCGATGATCCAACTGCAGCTATTCCAAATCTCTCATGAGCTAGTAGAAATTTTGCATATGTCCAACCCTTACCTTCTTCACCAATAAGATTTTTAGCTGGGACCTTAACATCAGAAAAGAAAACTGTATTTACTTCGTGATCGCCATCAATTGTGATTATAGGTTTGACTTCTATACCAGGAGACTTCATGTCAATGAGCAAAAATGAGATGCCTTCCTGTTTAATTCCACTACTATCTGTTCTAACTAAACAGAATATCCAGTCAGCATTTTGAGCTAAAGTAGTCCAGGTTTTAGCTCCATTAACTACATAATACTCTTCATCAAGATCATTCCTTTTAACTGCTTTTGTTTTTAACGACGCCAAGTCTGATCCTGAACCTGGTTCAGAGTACCCCTGACACCACCATGTATTAAAATTAAGAATATCAGGTAAAAAAGTTTCCTTTTGTTCATCATTACCAAATGTGTATATAACTGGACCGACCATTCCTACACCAAAAGGTAATATTGGTGGGCAACCTGCTAAGCCTAGTTCTTTATTGAAAATATAAAGTTTAGATGCAGACCATCCTGTTCCACCATATTCAGTAGGCCAGTTATATCCCATCCAACCTTTCTTTGATAATGCCTTATGAAAATCAACAAGATCTTGCTTGCTAATTGTTATGCCGCTATCAGTTTTTTCTTTTACATGTTTAGGATAGTCATTGGCTAACCAATCTCTAACTTCATCTCTAAACGCAATATCTTCTTTACTAAAGTTTATATCCATAATTTTCTTTTATTATTTAATTTGATTGCTAAAATAAGGACCTCATTATACACAACAAAATGCTTAAAAATAAACATAATCTATACCAAAATTATTCTTATTGTTTGGCTACTTATTTCAATGAAAAAAATGAGTCATTATGCATCATTACTAATAGCAATAATGAAGCTAAGTATTTAGTAAATGAACTAAAATTAATCTTAGAAAACAATAGTATTATACATTTTAGAGAAAGTGATATTCTTCCATATGATCATTTTTCTGTTCCAGAAAAAATAACCAAAGAAAGATTTAAAATTGTAAATAATAGCAAAAGCTATAAAAAACATATATTAGTTGCCTCAGTTAAAAACCTCTTTGAGAGGTATCCAGAAAATGAATTCTTTAAATCTATTAAAAATTTTAAAATTGATACAAAAATCTCATTAATTGAATTAATAAATATAGTTGAATCATTAAATTATCAAAAAAAAACTAACGTTGAAAATATTAATGAATATTCTGTAAGAGGAGGAATAATTGACATATACACACCTATCTATAGCAACCCTTTAAGAGTAGAAATATTTGATGACAGAATTGAGTCTATTAGATTTTTTGATGTTGAATCACAACTTTCAGTGAACACACTTTCAGAATTTTCAATTTCAAATGGCAATAGTGTCTTATTTGATAAGAATACAATAGATATGTTTATAGATAGATGGAGAGACTATTTTCCTGAAATTGATGAAAGATATTGCCCTATTTTTCAAAATATTAAAAATAATTATAATTCAGAAGGTTACGAAATCTATTATCCATTTTTTTTTAAAAAGACTTTAAATTTTCTTGAATTATTTGATGATTATAAGTATCTAAAATTGAATAATCTTGATGAAGAAATGTTGAAATA
>CACDUZ010000010.1 GCA_902556105.1 uncultured SAR86 cluster bacterium | reverse complement strand
CCATAGCTTATTTAATGCAACTAAAGTTGAAGCTGCATTAGAACTCCCACCTCCAAGCCCAGCTCCTATAGGAATATTTTTTTTAATACTGATTTCAACACCTGAAGCATTCTTTGAGAATCCCTGCAATATTTTTGCAGACTTATAAATAGTATTATCTTCATCAGATAAATAAGATTCCTCTGAATTAATTTTAATACCACTCTCAATATACTTAAAATTCATGTAGTCATAGATATCTATACATTGAAAAGAAGTATCAATATTATGATAACCATCATCTCTTTTGTCTTTAACTCTTAAATAGAGGTTAATTTTGGCAGGTGAATTTATAGATATTTCTCTCATTTGGATACTATAAAACCTTTTAGCTCAAACTCTTCATATGCAATGAGAAAATTTGTTCTGTTTTTTTCTCTATAACATGAAAAGTAAAAAGCATCTTCAGGATTATCAGCCTCATACACCTTTTCTAAAAGACATCTATCTAACCAATATTTAAAGTTTGTATTGACGTAATCAGGAACAGCATAAGATTGACCATTTTCAGATGGAATCAAAGTTAAATCCTTATCCTTAGCAGCTATTATTTTAAGAACATTTCCAAAAAGTGGCTTTTTAATCTGTATAATAGAGGTGTTTCTATTAATAGCTACATGAATATTGAATGAAAATTGCTCTTTACCATTTTGATCTATTAGTAACTTTCCAGAATACTCAATCAAGCTACTATTATTAATGCTCGCACAGGAAACCAATATAAATAAATAAAAAACAAAAAAAATTTTTTTTATCATGGAACTACAGCTATTCGGCATAAATTATAAAACCTCTAATGTTGCTGAGAGAGAGCAGTTTATTATAAATGAGTCTAACCAGATTATATTAGACAATCATTTAAAAAGTCTTTTTAAAAGAGATCTAGAATCATTTTATGGCATATCTAAAGAAGTTTTTAGAGAGGTTACTAATACTCTTAAACTAGATGATATTTCAGAGGACAGTTTTTATTTTTTAGAAAATCATGACGCGTTAGTTCATATGATTAAGGTAGCATCAGGAATTGATTCTCAAGTACTCGGAGAGCAAGAAATATTTGGACAATTTAAAGCTGCGTTAAAAAGAGCTAGGAATCATAAAATTATAGGAAATAAATTATCTTTTCTTTCGGATAAAGTTATTGAAATATCAAAACAAGCAAGAACGGAAACTGAAATAGGTCTAAACTCATTATCTATAAGCGGTTTGGCACTAAGATTGATAAAAAATATCTTTGAAGAGCCCAAAAATCAAAATGTTCTTATTTTGGGTGCTGGATCACTTGCACAAAATGTAATGGAAAATATGTATAAAAAAGGGATTTGCAATATCAAGGCAGTAAACAGGACCCCAAAAAAAATTAAATTAAATAATAATTTTGAAATTTTGTCATCATCATTAGATTCTTTGCACGACGAACTAGAAACAGCAGATATCGTTGTCGCGTCATCAATGACTGAAATTCCTCTTATAGGAAAGGGCGCCATCGAAAATGCTCTTAAAAAAAGAAAATACAGACCGATACTTTTAATAGATCTCGGAGTACCAAGAAACATTGAAGATGAAATTAAAAATATTGAACAAGCATATTTATTTTCAATTGATGATATTGAAAAGATTACTCAGGATAATTATGGAAAGCGATCTATCGAAGCAGAAAAAGCCATGAATATCATTGCTTTGGAAGCAAAATTAGCTTTGAATTCTCTATCCCTTAAGACATCTAAAGACAGAATGAACCTGCAATTAGAAGAGTTCCTAAGAAGCCTATCTGATAAAGAAATAGAACAATTCAGATTGTTAAAAAACTATTCAAGTTTGGTGCAGTCAATTAAAACAATGGATTTAAGGGACGATAAATTCAATAATTTTGCTGATATTAAAAATCTTGATGACCATATAATTGAATCAATGATTAAAAGGTTCTTTGATAATGCATGACTCAATGCTTAAAAAACTTGATCAACTTCAAGAAAGAATAAATGAGATTCAAAATCTTTTAGTTGACTCAGATACAGTTAAGGATATTGAGAAATACACCCTCTTAAATAAAGAATTCTCTGAACTTAAACCAATAGTTGAAAAATTTGATGAATATAATGAGATATTAGAAAGCATCAAAGAGGCAAATGAAATTATCGACTCAGGAGATAAAGATTTAAAATCATTGGCAGAGGATGAGCTTAAATCTTTACTAGATAAACCTGAAAAATTTGAGCAAGAATTAAAACTAATGTTATTACCTAAAGATTCAGCTGATGATGGATCAGCATTCTTAGAAATAAGAGCTGGTGCAGGGGGAGATGAAGCAAGTATTTTTGCTGGAGATCTTTTTAGAATGTATACACGATTATCTGAAAGGGAGAGTTGGAATCTGGAGGTCATTGATATTAAGCAGTCCGAGCAAGGTGGCTTGAAAGAGGTAGTAGCCAAATTGGTTGGCAAAAGCGTTTTCAAAGTTTTAAAGTTTGAATCAGGTGTTCACAGAGTTCAAAGAGTTCCTGAAACAGAGTCACAGGGAAGAATTCATACCTCAACATGTACTGTTGCAATTTTGCCCGAAGTAGAAGAAGTTCAAGATATCAATATTGATAAGAATGATCTTAGAGTTGATACTTTTAGGGCCTCTGGAGCTGGTGGACAGCATGTCAATAAAACAGATTCTGCAGTTCGCCTTACCCATACACCATCTGGAATAGTGGTTGAGTGTCAAGATGGAAGATCTCAACACAAAAATAAAGAAAAAGCACTTTCACTTCTTGCTGCAAAATTAAAACAACAAGAAATAGATAGTCAGCAAGAGAGTATTGCAAGTGAGAGAAAAATTTTAGTTGGCACCGGTGATAGAAGTGAAAAAATTAGAACATATAACTTCCCTCAAGGTAGGATGACTGATCATAGGATTAAACTCACGCAACATAACTTAGATCAAATCATGGATGGAGACATTAAAACTATATGCGATGCATTATTAGCAGAGAATCAGCTAGCCATGCTTTCACAACTTGAATCTGAATAATTGAACTATAAGCTAAGCTATTATCAAGAGAAACTTGATAGCGAAACTCTAAAAAATGAATTTATTTTTTATTTAAAAGAAAAATTATTTTTTAATGATAAAGATATTTATCTCAATAAAGATAGAGAGCTTAGTGTGGAAGAGCAAAATTTAATTCAAGATTTTATTGAAAAGAAGAAAGAGGGGACGCCTTTAGATTATATTCTTAATTCGAGTAAATTCTACAAAAATGATTTCTATGTAGATTCAAGAGTCTTAATTCCAAGACCTGAAACAGAAATGTTAGTTGATTACATTAATAATAATTTTTCATCTTCTTTAAAAGTTTTAGATGCTGGCACAGGGTGTGGCTGCATTGGAATATCAATAGCCCTAAAAAATCCTAATTTTGATGTCTATGGCTCAGATTATTCAACAGATTCTCTTGATGTGGCAGCTATAAATAAAAAAACTCTTGACCCAAAAAATTTTTCACTTATTCATGCAAATTGGCTATCGTGTTTTGAAAAAAACTCTTTTGATTTAATTGTTAGTAATCCGCCCTATATTTCAGATCAAGACCCTCATTTAAGTAATTTAATGCATGAACCAAATAAAGCCTTAGTTGCATCAGATGATGGATTAGGAGATATAAAATTAATTGTTGACCAGTCTACTAAAGTGCTAAAGAATGATGGAATTCTTATTTTGGAACATGGCTATGATCAACAAAATGAAGTGACAGATATCTTTAAATCAAATCATTTCTCAAACATTTCCACTTTAAAAGATTTTCAATCACATCCAAGGATTACTTTAGGCATTTTTAAAAGTTAATTTAATTAATTAAGTTCCGCAATAAGTTATATATGGCAAGTCAGAGTCAGAAGAGGGCGATAGATAATCTTTAGATATATTTTTTTCAAGATGTGGAGATCTTAGCAATTCATTAATTTCTTTAATTTGAGATATATCACCCTCTGATGCTATCCCTAGTCCTCTCTCTATAATGTGATTTCTTGGGATATAGCAGGGATTAACATCATCCATCTTTCTTGATATGTCTTCATTACTTTTTTTGTATTTATTTAACTCTTTTAACCAGCCTTTATACCAATCATTAAAATCTTGGGATTCTTTAAATACTGAATCCTTAACTATTTTTTTGTCAATAAGAATCTTTGCTAGATCTCTAAAAGAAAGAGTAAAGTCAATCTTCATAAATTCTAATATTTTTAGATAACCCTCTATTATTTTAATATTGTTTTCATTAACATCCTTTAAGCCTAATTTTTGTCGCATTTCCTCATAGAAATATTCTTGATACGTAGGCATAGTTACTTGAAGAATATCGGATAATTGCTTTATTGATTTTTCTTCCTTTTCACCTATCAGCGGAATAAGAGTTTCGGCAAATTTTGAAAGATTCCATACGAGTATGGCAGGTTGATTTAGATATGCGTATCTCCCTTGATGATCAATAGAGCTAAAAACAGTTTTTGGATCATACTTGTCCATAAATGCACATGGACCATAATCAATTGTTTCTCCCGAAATGGCCATATTATCTGTATTCATAACACCATGAACGAAGCCAATACTCATCCATTTAGAAATTAATAATGCTTGTTTGTTGCATACAGCTGCAAAAAAACTTAGATATTTATTATCTGTTTCGTTTGACTCTGGATAGTATCTATTAATTGAATAGTCAGCTAATGATTTAAGGACTTCATTATTCTTATTTCGGGCATACTCAAATGTACCAATTCTTATATGACTTCTTGCAACTCTGGCGAGAATGCCACCAGGTTGTGCAGACTCTCTATAAACAAATTCATTAGTTTTAATAGCAAAAAGAGATCTTGTGGTAGGGATGCTCATTGAATGCATAAACTCACTAATTACATATTCTCTTAATACTGGTCCTAGAGCAGACTTACCATCTCCTCTTCTAGAAAAAGGTGTTTGCCCAATACCTTTTAGTTGAATTTCATAATCATTGATTTCACCTATAAGGATAGCTCTTCCATCACCTAGCTGCGGATTAAAATGTCCAAATTGATGCCCAGCATATGCTTGTGCTATTGGAATTGAGTTTTCTGGCAAACTTACGCCAGAGAAAATATTTAAACACTCTTCAGAATCAATAAAGTTCTTACTAAGTCCAAGCTCTTCAGCGAGCTTATAATTTTTTAAAAGCATTTCAGACTCTAAAAAAGCTGTAGGACTACATTTCTCACATATTTCACTTAACTCTTTTGCAAAAGAGTTTTCAAAATTAATAGAGTTGGACACAAAAGTTATTTTACAAACTTTACAAATGAATCTAGTTCTTCTCTTCTAGTTCTATAATTATTGATTGGATCATTCATATCTGCATAACCAATTGCCACACCACACCAAACTATTTCATTATCAGGATGATTTATAGCTTCTTTCACAGTTTTTGGATAGATTGACCAGGATTCTTGTAGGCATAAGCTTAAACCGTGATGAATAGCACTAAGCCAAAGATTCTCTAAGAACATTCCAACATGACCCCAGCCATTTTTCCCAAAAGATTTATCGATTGTAATAATCATTCCTAAAGGAGCTCCAAAAAAGTTATAGTTTTCTCTTATTTGTTTAAATCTAGAATCTAAATCATCCTTCTCTATAGAGAGGGCCTTATACATATCCGCTCCACATTCATATCTTCTTTTTTTATATTCATCTCCCAAAGGTTTTGGATAAATATCATATTCAATATCTTCCTGTACTCCAGTATCAAAGTTATGAAGGGTTTGCTCTGCTAACTTCGTTTTAGAATCTTGATTTAAAACATAAACTTTCCAAGGTTGTATATTGCCTCCCGAAGGAGCAGAATTTGCCGTTGTAAGAATTTCTTTAATTATTTTCATGCTTGGAACTTCATTTGTGAATGCTCTCGCAGAGAATCTTTTTTCAATACCTTCTTTTATATTCATAATTTTTGTTATCAATTAATGTTGGTTCTTATATAATTTATATCAAACAAGATAAGGGAGCAATTCAAATGATTGGAGATATGCAAAATTGGACACCCAACGTAGCTGGGATAATTGAACATGCAAAGGCAATGCATCCAAAAACCGAAGTTATAAGTAGGCTAGTATCAGGAAAGATTCATAGATCAAATTACGAGGAAGTATGTATAAGATCAAGAAAACTTGCTTCAGCTTTAGAGAAAGATGGCGTAAAAAAAGGAGATGTAATAGCAACATTAGCTTTAAACACTTATAGGCATTTAGAAATGTATTATGGAATTTCTGGAATGGGAGCAATTACTCATACCCTAAATTTTAGATTACATCCAGAACAAGCCGTTTACATAATCAACCATGCTGAAGATAAAATAATTTTTGTTGAATTACCATTTGTTCCGATACTAGAGAGCCTTCAAGATAAGCTTGCAACCGTTGAAAAGTATGTTGTCTTATGTGAAGAGGACGAAATGCCAGAAAACTCTTTGAAGGGCGCAATTTCATATGAAGAGTATATAAAAGCTGGAGATGAAGAATATAATTGGCCAGAATTAGATGATGACGCAGCATGTGCACTTTGTTATACATCAGGAACTACTGGAAATCCAAAAGGTGTTTTATATAGCCATAAATCAAATATTTTACATGCTCAGGTTGCTTTAACAGCTATGACTATTAAATCAGATGATTCAATTCTTATGGTGGTTCCCTTGTTTCATGTATTGGCATGGGGGATACCTTATTTTGGTCCGATGAGTGGAAATAAATTAGTGATGCCGGGTATGCAGATGGAAGGAGAGCCATTATATGAACTTATAGACCAAGAGGACGTTACACTTGCTTTTGGGGTTCCAACAATATGGATGGGTCTTTTAGCATATTGCAGAGATAATAATAAGATTCTGACTTCTGTAAAAAATACCATTATTGGAGGATCAGCATTATCGCTATCGACTCTTCAAGAATTTGATGAAGTTCATGATGTGAATGTTATTCATGCATGGGGTATGACTGAAATGAGCCCAATGGGGACTACCAATATTCCAACCTTAGCAATGAAAAAGATGACAAAAGAAGAAAAATATTCTGTTCAGCTAAAACAGGGTAGACCAATATATGGTGTTGAATTAAAAGTTGTTGATGACTCAGGAAATGAGCTTCCCAAAGATGGCAAATCTCAAGGCCACCTACTAGTAAGAGGTCCTTGGATTCTTCAAAAGTATTTTAAAGCTGATAAGGATGCAGTTGATGCAGAGGGATGGTTTGATACTGGAGACATTTCAGTATTAGACCAGGACGGATACATGACTATTAAAGATAGAGCAAAAGACGTAATTAAATCAGGTGGAGAATGGATAAGCTCAATTGATCTTGAGAATGCAGCTTTTGGACATCCTGAAGTTGCTGAGGCATGCGTAGTAGGTATTCCACATCCTAAATGGGATGAAAGACCAATGTTATTTGTGGTTTCAAATTCAGGTGAGCCCATTGATAAAGATAGCATAATTGAATTTCTAAGTGATAAGGTTGCAAAATGGTGGCTGCCAGATGAAATTATTTTTCTAAAAGAGCTTCCACATGGCGCAACAGGTAAACTTCAAAAGTTTGAACTAAGAGAAGAATATAATAATTATTATATGGAGAAATAGAATGTTAAAAATTGTAAAACCGTCAGAAATAGATTCTGTGCTTGGAACTGAAGTAGGGGTCTCGGATTGGGTGACAATAGATCAGAAGCGCATAGATAAATTTGCTGATGCGACAATGGATCATCAGTTTATTCATGTTGATCCAGAACAAGCAACACCAGTATTTGGATCCACCATTGCTCATGGATTCTTATCGTTGTCATTAGTTGCTGGTATACCTTTTGAGCAAGAAATAGGTATGGTCCTCGAGGGCACTAAGATGGGACTAAATTATGGATTAGATAAAGTAAGATTCTTAAGCCCAGTCCCGGTAAACTCAGAAGTAAGAATTCGAATGAAGTGTATTGATGTTACTGAAAAGAATCCTGGCCAATTCCTTGCAAAAACAGAAGTGACCATGGAAATCAAAGGTATTGAGAAACCAGCTTTTGTTGCCGAAACTCTGAGCATGTTTATTGTTTAATTAAGAATTTTCTTTAAAATCTTGTTAACACTTTTTGGATTAGCTTTTCCTTGTGTTTCTTTCATGACTTGTCCTACAAAGAAACCAAAAAGTTTATCCTTACCTCCCTTATAAGCAGTCACTTGATCTGGATTTGATTCAACTACTTTCTTTGCAATTTCCACTAAGATAGATTCATCTTGAATCTGAACAAGACCTTTTGTTTCTACTATTTCATCTACATCAGACCCACTCTCCCAAACTTCCTCAAGTACTGATTTAGCGATTTTCCCAGAGATAGTAGTGTCAGATATTCTTTCAATTAATTTTCCAAAATTCTCCGGAGATAAATTAGATTCTTCGATATCAATATTATCTTTATTTAATAAAGCACTGACATCACCAACAAGCCATTTTGCAACAAGCTTTACATCATTTGTTTTAGTTGAAGCTTCTTCAAACATATTAGCCATTGTTTTTGAAGAAGATATTATTTTTGCCTCAGACTCATCCAGACCAATATCTGAAATGTATCTATGTTCTTTTTCTTCTGGCAGCTCAGGTAAACTCTCTTTTATTTCTTGTAATTCTTTATCAGAAATAACAACTGGAAGAAGATCAGGACATGGAAAGTATCTATAATCATTTGCTTCTTCTTTTGATCTCATTGATCTAGTTTCATTTTTTTCACTATCGTATAGTCTTGTCTCCTGAACAACAGAATCTCCACTTTCTATAACTCTTATTTGGCGATCAATTTCATAATTAATTGCTTTTTCTATAAATTTGAAAGAATTTATATTTTTGAGCTCAGCTCTTGTTCCAAGCTCCTTATCCCCACTTTTTTTAATGGAAACATTTACATCACATCTCATAGATCCTTGCGCCATATTACCATCACATATATCTAAGAAAGTTACTAGCTGTCTTACTGCTTTAAAGTACGCAACAGCTTCTTTTGCATTAGAAATTTCAGGTTCGGAAACAATTTCAAGAAGGGGTGTGCCTGCTCGGTTTAAATCAACTCCTGTTTCTCCTTCAAAAAGATCATGAATTGACTTACCTGCATCCTCCTCAAGATGAGCTCTTGTAATATTTATTACTTTTTCAGAGTCATCTGCAAAGATCTTAATAGATCCTTTTTCAATAATAGGTTTTGTCATTTGAGTAATCTGATAACCTTTAGGAAGGTCTGGATAAAAATAATTTTTTCTATCAAAAGAAGAAACTTGATTTATCTCAGCTCCAGTTGCAAGACCAAATCTAATAGCCTTATAAAATGCTTCTTTATTTGCTACAGGAAGAACACCTGGCAATCCCATATCAATTAAATCAACATGCGTATTTGATTCAGCACCAAATTCTGTAGAGCCTCCTGAAAACAACTTAGATTTTGTTGAAAGTTGAGCATGTATTTCCAAACCTATTACCGTTTCCCAGGTCATTTGGTAACTCCCTCAGGTGTTAACATATGCCAGTTTGTTTTGGTTTGATACATATGTGCAAAGTTTAAAATTGAACTTTCATCAAGAAAGTTACCTATTATCTGTAAACCAATTGGTTTGTTATCAATATTTCCATTAGGTAAAGACATAGCAGGAAGTCCAGCTAGATTTGCAGATATTGTAAATAAATCTTCAAGATACATTTGAATTGGATCACTTCCTTTTGAACCCATTTCAAATGCAGCCCCTCTAGTTGTAGGAGTCATAATTACATCTACATCAGAAAATGCTTCATCAAAATCTTTTTTTATCAGCCTTCTTACTTGCTGTGCTTTTTTATAATAAGCATCATAATAGCCAGCAGAAAGCACGTAAGATCCAATAAGAATTCTTCTTTTTACCTCATCACCAAATCCTTCTGATCTAGTTTGAATATAGAGCTCTTCAAGATCTTTTGGATTTTGGGATCTTCTGCCAAACTTTACCCCATCAAATCTAGATAAATTTGATGAACATTCTGCTGGAGCAACCACATAATAAGTAGGGACTGATAAAGAAAGGTTTGGCAATGAAATATCAACAAGTTCAGCCCCTAATGATACAAACTCTTTCAAGGAATTTTCGTAAACTTCAACAACATTATTATCAAGACTAGCTAAATCAAGATCTTTTACAACCCCAATCTTTTTGCCTTTTAATGACTGATTCAAATCATCTTCAAAATTTGGAATATTTTCATCTAGAGAAGTTGTATCTTTTATGTCATGAGAACACATTTCATTTAATAGCAACGCACAATCTTCAGCAGTCCTAGCCATTGGGCCTGCTTGATCAAGACTGGAAGCAAAGGCTATCATCCCCCATCTTGAAACTCTTCCATAAGTTGGCTTAAGGCCAGTTATTCCACACAGAGAAGCAGGTTGTCTTATAGATCCACCAGTATCGGTTCCTGATGCAGCTGGAACAATACCTGCAGCAATAGCAGAGGCAGAACCACCAGAACTCCCTCCCGGCACTAGATTCTCACCCCAAGGGTTATGAACATTTCCAAAATAACTTGTTTCGTTAGATGACCCCATTGCAAATTCATCCATATTTGTTTTGCCAATTGATATACAACCAGCTTTTTCAAGGTTATCAATAACAGTGGCTGAATAGGGAGGAATAAAATTATCTAGAATTTTTGATCCACAAGTAGTTCTTAAATTTTTTGTGCAAAAAAGATCTTTCTGTGCAATCGGGATACCTGCTAAAGAAGAATCAGATGGATTGTTATCAAAATTTTCAGCTTTTTTAAGAGAACTGTCTTCGTTAAGAGTTATAAATGCATTTAAATGTGAATTCTCATTTATTAATTTATAGACTTCTTGGACAAGTTCTTTGTTTGAAATCTCTTTATGAGAAATCATATTTTTTATCTCTTTAATTGTTTTATATCTTATTGTCACTCAACAACCCTTGGAACTAAAAAATAGTCTTCATTTGAAGATGGGGCAATTTCAAGCAATTCTTTCTTTAGGTTATCTGCTGTTACTATGTCGTCTCTTGTTTTTGCAGTTTTTTCTAAAGGGTTTGTAAGTGGCTCTATATCAGAAGTATCTATATCATTTAATTGATCAACAAATTTAATTATATTTTCGAGATCATTTGTTATTTTTTCTTCTTTTTCTTCATCAATTTTTAGTCTTGATAGGTAAGATATAGTTGTTACTGTTTTCTTGTCCATATATAGGATATTATTATAGATTAGTGGGAGAATATTAACCTAACTAGGGTATTATTTAAATTAATTTATTGCAGGAAATCAGGTGAAATTTAACTTATTTAAGATGATTGGAGGCTATTTCTCTAACGATTTGTCAATTGATCTAGGAACTGCTAACACATTGATCTACACCAAAGATGTTGGCATTGTGCTAAATGAGCCGTCTGTGGTTGCGATAAGAGAATCAAGAGGGCAGAAGACTGTAGTGGCCGTTGGTACAGAAGCAAAGAAAATGCTTGGAAGAACTCCTGGTAATATTAAAGCAATAAGACCTCTGTCAGAAGGTGTTATTGCTGACTTTCAAGTAACTGAAAAAATGCTACAACATTTTATTGCAAAAGTTCATGAAAAATTATTCATAAAACCAAGCCCTAGAGTGCTTGTATGTGTTCCGTGTAGGTCAACTCAAGTAGAAAGAAGGGCTATTAGAGAATCTGTTCTTGGGGCTGGTGCAAGAGATGTAAAATTAATAGAAGAACCTATGGCTGCAGCAATTGGAGCTGGCTTACCTGTTGAGGAGGCAAGTGGAAATATGGTTGTTGATATTGGCGGAGGAACTTCAGAGATTGCAATATTATCCTTGAATGGAGTTGTCTACTCAGAGTCTGTAAAGATCGGAGGAGATAAAATGGACGAATCTATTACATCATGGGTGAGAAGAAATTATGGATGTGTTATTGGAGAATCAACTGCTGAGAAAATAAAATATACAATAGGATGCGCTACAACAGAATCTGAAAAGATTGAAATGTCTATTACTGGAAGAAATTTAGCCGAAGGAATACCTGAAACTTTTTCAATAAATAGCGAGCAAATTTTTGAAGCCATGAAAGATCCATTATACGGAATAGTAAGAGCAATTCGAAATGCTTTAGAGCTATCTCCTCCTGAGCTTGCTGCTGATATTGCTGAAAGAGGCATTGTTTTGACCGGTGGAGGAGCGCTATTAAGAGACTTGGATAAATTAATTTCAAACTCTACAGGCATTCCGGTTATCGTTGCAGAAGATCCGTTAACTTGTGTTGCAAGAGGTGGAGGACAAGCTTTGGAGATAATGGATAAATATAATATTGATCTTTTATCGTCTGAATAATACTCATGGCTAGGATTGCGCCAACTCCTGGTCAAAAACTAAGTTACTTTATATTCGTTTGTATAAGCGTATTAATACTCTACTTGGACATAACCTCTAATAGCTTTCAAAGCATTAAAAATTCATTTAAATCTTTTAAAGTTTCTGCTTTTTATATAACAAATGAAATAACAATAGAGCCAATAAAATACGTAATAAATTTAACAAAATCTAAAAATGATTTAATAGATGAAAATAAAAATCTGAAAGACGCACTTAATATTAGTTATTTAAATAATTATTTAATCTCAAGAGACAATAATTTTTTTAAAGATGAAGAGATTATAAAAAGTGCAATTGAAAAGAAAAATTATAATTTTTCATATGATATTGCTCAATTACGAAGTCTGGATCCAAATATTTATAAATGTTGTGATAGGCATAGAATGCACATCGAAATCTTAAGCAATAGTCAAAATTCATATAAAGATAATGTTGTTTTTAATTCTTCTGGAATACTTGGATTAATTGTTGATCAAAATAAAAATAAGTATCATGAGGTACTTCTTCTTACAGATGTCTCTCACTCATTGCCGATAAAATCCGATTCTAATCAATTCTTTTGTAATGCTAAGGGTAGCGGAAGATTGGATATTATAGTTTGTTCATATAACCCTCTTTTATGGAAAGAAGAAATGTCAATTAATAAAGAGTTTTACACATCTGGGTTGGGTGGAATTTATCCTAAAAACATAAAGGTTGGCTTTCTAAAAGAAATAGTAATCGAAGAAACGACTATAGTCCGCTTAGAAATAAAACTTACTACAAACCCTTTAGAGGATAGTGTATTTGGAGTTATCAAATACTAATGATCACTTACCTAAAGAGAATACTTTTTATAACTTTTGTGAATGTTATAGACCATTTCGTTGCTGGCTTGGTTTTAAATTTTTTTATAGTTTTACCCCTAACTTTTTTAACTTACTCTCTTTACGTATATAGATCTAATAAAAATATTAATTCATCAGAAGCCTTTCTTGTTGGGTTGTATATTGATCTAATTTCAGAAACATATCTTGGTTTAAATGCGCTAATATTTTGTCTGATAACATATACAATAAATTTATACGCTAATTCTTTTAAATTATTTTCATATTTACAAATTTGCTTGTTTTTTGGCATTTCAGCATCTGCCTATGTTGGATTTATTCAATTGGTAGAAAATTTATATAATTTTTCATATTTAGTGCTGTTAATAAGCAGTCCAATAAATATATTATTTTGTACTTTAATAGCATTTATATCTTTGTATTTCCCAAAATCTCTAAATAAAAGTTTTTAAATGTCTTGCGTTAGGAAATTTTTAAAATCATTTTCAATTTCGTTAATATTTTTTATGTCTTTAATTGTAATTGCCTGCTCATCAATCCTTTATAAGCCTGAAACACTTATATTTATAAGTAATAAAATATTAAATAATGATTACACTATAGATTATTCAGATATAGATTCTAAAATTAGTTTAAGATCTCCAAGCATTACTTTGAGCAATTTATCTGCAAAGAACCAATACTTAAAGGATATTGTAAAAGCAAAAAAAGTCGAGATTGGTATTGATATTTTTAACACAATATTAAAGGGACACATCAATTTAAGCTCTTTAAAGGTAGAAGATATCCAATTTTTAGAAGAATCAGCAAGTCAAAATAGTAGCTCATATAAAGTTCAAATTAATGACTTATTTATAAAGGCAGAAGAGTTTCACATTAGATCTTCAGATACTTTTGTTACCATTGACCAAGGAAGTATTTCAATAGTTAGCACAAACGGAGAATTAAATGACATTCCTTTTACAGATATAAATATTTTTAACAACTCAGGATCAAAAAAGTATTTTTTTACTTCCAGTTTTTTGTTAAATGAAGAAATTATAAAAAAGGGCGAATTTATTAATCTTGATAATTTTTCAGATGCGAAGATAAATCTGTATCTTCAAAGTAACGGTTATTATGATTCTGAACTAAATAATTTAAATAATCTTAATAAATATTCTTTTTCAGACTCAAGGCTTGTAACTAAATCAAAATATGAAATTAATGATATTGATATGGTTTTATTTGGAAATATTGATGAACGTCTGAGCGGACTTTTCTCTTCAAATATTCCCGATCAAGGGCTTACTGGCTCAATACTAATCAGCAATAATGAAATCAAATTGCAATCATCTCTATTATTTGACATGGCTGATTTACTTGAAAGTACTGACTACTTCAGCATGAGTGGATTAGAAAAATTTGATGCAATTATTAATATAAGCAATGAAGCAGTATCTTTAAAATTAAATACGAATTTGAATAATACAGTGATCAAATCTAGTCTTGATGAATTAAAAAAAGACTTAAATATAAAACTAGCAACCAATATATTTATCTCTGATTTATCAAACCCCACATATTTAATAGAAAACAAAAAATTTAAGGCCTTTATCGGAGAGAGAAATAATGGCTTTTTTTCGCTAGGGGCTAGCCTTGACAAAGAAATAATGGAAATTGATACCAACGATGGATTTCATATATTCTTATCTCTCAATAAATTTAAAATAGATGACTTATTTTCTAATAATGACCTAAATAATACCTCTAATTTAAAGTCTATGACTATTTCAATCAACCAACTAGATATTTTTCAAAATTTGTATGAGGATCAATTATTAAAAATTGACTTTTTAGAAGATGAGATAAATGCATCTTTTTCAGGAATGGATCTTAATGGAACTATAAGGATTGATCCATCTAATTTTATTAGAATTGATCTAAATGATTCCAAGTTTGATTTTAAAAACTTAAGTTATGATGGCTTAGAGGTATCCTCAGGAATTAATGATATCAACCTGAGGTTGGTAGGTAAAAATATTGAACTATTTAATGAAGTATTTCAAGATATTGATTTTTATCTTCTAAAAAATAAAACGATAACAACCCTTGATAACATAAGAATATCTAGCAAAAATCTTAATATAGGACCTTATACAAATAATGATAAGGCTTATATTAGCTACAACAAAAAAGTTGATTTATACAAAGTAAAAGGCCTTTTTGAGATAAATAATAAAAATAATACACTTAGCAATATAATTGATTATGACTTTGATTACTTATCTACTAACCTGAACATACAATGGATTAGCTTGAAAGAAATTAAAGATTTAGAAGGAGATATTGATTTTCTACTGAAAGACTTTCAATCAAAAACATCTTTACCTGATTCAGCTTTACTAAGAGCCCTAAAAATTTTCAACCTAAATGCTATTATTGAAAACATTAGCAACGAAACAATTCTTGATTCTAATAATTTAGTAATAAATAGAGCTGAAGGTAATCTATATATTGGAAAAAATAGGGCTCTAATAAGCAAGTCCATTAAACTTGAAACTAATGAGGCAAGAATGAGATGGGTAGGTCAAATCCTAAAAGACAATGATGGTTTGTTAGACGAATTGGATTTAAATTTAGAAATGAGATTAAAAGTATCAGAAAATATTCCTTGGTATGCGGCTATTTTTGGTGGAATACCAGCTCTTGCTGGTGGTATCGTATTTGAAAATATTTTTGATGAAAGGCTTGATGATGTTTCAACATTTAAATTTAATGTTAAGGGTTCTTTAGAGAATCCTCAAATAATAAGATTAAATTAAATAAATTGTTGCTAAGCCTAAGAATGATAAAAACCCAATAACATCTGTGACCGTAGTTACAACAACACTTCCACCAATGGCAGGGTCTTGCTTTAATTTCCTTAGCATAAGAGGAACCACAATGCCTGCAAAGACTGAGCTGATTAAGTTTATTACAAGAGCACAAGATATCAGTATCGCGATAGTAAGATCTTGAAACCAAGCATAAGTAATAAAACCCACCAATATTGACAAAACTATGCCATTTAAAATTGATACAGCTAATTCTCTTTTAAAGAGCCAGCCAATATTTGATGTATTAATTTGTTCGAGAGTTAATCCTCTTAAAATAATTGTAAGAGTTTGTGTGGCTGCCACTCCACCCATGCTGGCAACAATAGGCATAAGAACTGCCAGATATACTATTTTATCAATAACGTCCTGAAATAAATTAATAGTACTTGCAGCTATAAATGCTGTTATTAAATTCATACTTAACCAGAAAACTCGACTTTTAGCTGCTCTTCCCGGTGGGGCAAAAGTATCTTCAGCCACACCAGCCATGCCTAAGAGATTTTGGTCTGCATCTTCCCTAATGACATCAACGACATCATCGATAGTAATTCTTCCTATTAATTTTCCATTTTCATCAATAACACAAGATGAAATTAAATCATTTCTTTCAAAAATTGTTGCAACTTCTTTATCATTTAGCCCGGCATCTAAGGGAAAAAATTCTGTTTCCATTATTTCTCGTACGATCA
This sequence comes from uncultured SAR86 cluster bacterium, assembly GCA_902556105.1. Classification (GTDB taxonomy): domain Bacteria; phylum Pseudomonadota; class Gammaproteobacteria; order Magnimaribacterales; family D2472; genus SAR86A. The sequence goes on along the minus strand of CACDUZ010000010.1, from coordinate 13,607 downwards.
TGGATGGGTCTGAGGTAATTATTTTTCCAATGGATAACTCTCCTAAATATTCATTTTCATGATTGACTACAAAAATTTTGTCAGTATTCTCTGGTAATTCTTTTTGGTCTCTTAAGTAACTTATTACTTCATTTATAGAATTATCTGGCCGAACGCTAATCACATCAGTATTAAGCAAACCACCTGCTGTGTCATCTGGAAAAGTGAGTCCCATCTCAATTCTATCCCTATCAACCATAGACATGTTTGAAAGAATTTTTTTCATTCTTTCTTCTGGTAAATTTTGCAGGATATCTACAATTTCATCTAATTCGAGCTCTTTTACAGCTTCTGTAAGTTCCTCATTTGAGATGTTGGATAATAAATCTTGTTGGATTTCTTCTCCTAACTCAAAAAGGACATCTCCTTCCTCTTCTGTTTTTAATAATGAAAATAGAAGACCTCTTTGTTTTGGTGGAGACGACTCAAGAGCATGAGCAATTTCTGAAGCAGACATTTTATTTAAAAGATTTCTTATTTGATTAAGAGATAAATTTGATGAGTCATCAATTATGATTTTTAAATTATTTTTGCTTTCGACATTATCCATTTACATAATTCTAACCTTTAAAGGCTTACCTATATCTTGAAGAAGGGATATTATTTTTCTTTCTATATTTTGAAATCGTTCTTCTTGCAAGGCCAAAACCTCTTTTATTAAGCTCTATTGCTATTTTTTTATCGCTTTTTGGTTTTTTCTCAGAATTTACAATATCTTGTATGAGCTTCATTAATTGGGCAACAGATACATCCCTAATTCTTGATACTGATGAAATTAAAAGAGACTTCATTGGCATAATACCTTTTGGCGTATCAATGTACTTATTTCTTAAAATCCTTGAAACAGTTGAAGGATGTACACCAATCTCATCTGCTATTTCTTTATTACTTAAAGCATTTATTTTAAGAGGATTATTATCAAAAAATGCAATCTGTTTTAAACATATATATTTACCAACCTTTTGCACAGTCTCATTACGTTTTTTAACAGATGTTAGAAGCCACTTCGCATCGTTTATTTTTTCAAGAATTTCTTTATTTTTTTTTGATTTTAACTCTTTTTTTACATCACTTATCAGATCATTATCTAATTTAATTAATGGAAAAGTACCTTTATTAAAATTTACCTCGATATTTTTTTCTTTCATAGAAATTTTTAAATCTGCTTCTATATATTGAGTATCTTCATAGTTTAATCCAGGACTAAGATCGCAATTTTTGATCTCTTTTAGAGCTGAATTAAAATCTTCTTCACTGTAACCATTCTTGATAACAGTTCTTTTTATTTGATTTAAGTCATCTAATTTCTCATTTGATAAAATAGATATTATTAATTTTTTTTGCCTTTTCTTGATCTCTGGATTATTCAGGATTTGAATTTGTATACATTCTTTATGATTTCTATAACCAACTCCTGATGGACTTAGTTTATGAATAATGTTCTTAAGATTATTCTCTATCTCTATTTCACTATATACATAATTAGATATTTCTTCTATTTGACTAATATCTTCTGTAAGTTCTCCAGATTCATCAATACAGCCAATAATAAGTTTTGAAAGCTGTATTTCTCTATCACTCAAAGAAAGCTCATTTAATTGCTTGATTAGGGATTCGCTAAGAGATAATTTTGATTCAATTTCAAAATCAAAATCTCTATGATTAAAATCTATTTCACCAACAAGATCATCACTTCTTTCTAAAAAGGGATTTTCAATAATTTCTTTTTCTATTTTTTTTATTAATTCAAACCTTGACAATTGAAGCAGATCAATAGACTTTTTAAGTGAAGGGGTTAACTTTAGATTTTGTTTTTGCTTAAGGTTTTTAGATAATGAAATCGCCATGTCTACTTGTACATATTACCTAAATAAACTTTCTTAACAATTTCATTGGATATTAAACTTTCCTTGTTTCCTTCTGCAATAACCTTACCATCACTTATGATCGCGGCTTTATTACATATCTCTAGAGTTTCTCTCACATTATGGTCAGTAATAAGAATACCAATATCTCTTTTCAATAATTTTGTTAAAACATTCTTTATATCCTCAATAGCAATAGGATCAATACCAGCAAAGGGCTCATCTAGCAAAATAACTTTTGGGTCTGCCGCAAGCGTTCTTGCTATTTCAACCTTTCTTCTTTGCCCTCCAGACAATTGCCTGCCCTTAAGATCAGAAATTTTTGATAAATTAAATTCCTCCATGGAATTGTCAATAAAAATTTCTATATCCCTTTTATTATCAAATGAAAGCTCTGCTAATCCATAAAGATTTTCATAAACTGAGAGATTTTGAAATATAGAAGGTTCTTGTGGTAAATATTTTATACCACGCTTAGATCTTTGGTGCATGGGAATAGCAGAGATATCCTCACCAGATAGTATTATTTGTCCTCTATCTGAACTTAATAGACCTGCAATAATATAAAATGTAGTAGTTTTTCCTGCTCCATTTGGACCCAAAAGCCCATAAATATCACCTGCATTAACTTCAAAACTAATTCCAGAGACAATTTTTTTATCTTTAAAAGCTTTAGATATATTATTAATTTTTAACATAAAGAATTACTAAGAAGACAATTTGCCTGTTTGAGGATTAAAGATAATTAAATCCGAAGCAATTGAGATACTCTCATATTTCATGGAAGCATTACCAATAAGATGTATTTTTTCATCATTAAAAAAAAGTATTTTATTAGCCTTGCCAGAGAAAACTGTATCTTTCATACTTGATTCTATCCTTGAAGGCCTACCTGAAATTGATATAACATTCTTAAAATCATCATAAGTAGCTGAATTTGCCACAATTCTTACAGAATTTGATCTAATCTCAACATTATTTAAGAAACTAATTTGATTATTTTCTTTTAAAAATTCAATAGAATCCGATTTAATTTTTATATCTTTATTTATTTCAACCGCATGAAGAGCAAAAGAAAGAAATATGGACAAAGTTATTAAAACTAGTAATTTATTATTCAACTAAAGGATCCTTGCCTCAATGAGGTCATGCATTGAAATTACACCAATATGTTTATTTTTGTCTATAACAACAAGTGTAAAAATTTTATTATCTTCCATTATATTTGCTGCATCTATCGCAAGCGCATCTGAATTGATTGTTTTAAATTTTTTTGTCATTACATCTTTTATTTTAGTATTTTGTATGTCGACCTTCTTATTTATACATCTTCTTAAATCACCATCAGTAAAAATTCCAACTAATCTGGTCTTCTCAACTATCAAAGTAATTCCAAGATTTTTCTTCGTAATTTCTAATAAAGCTTTATCTAGGATCGTATCTGCACTTACTTTTGGAACCGCATTACCCTTATGCATGAGATCTTCAACTTGAGTGATTAATTTTTTCCCGAGCTTGCCAGCTGGATGAGAAGATGCAAAATCTTTTTGCGTAAAACCTTTTGCCTCCAACAAAGCAATCGCAAGAGCATCTCCAAATACCAGGGCATTGGTTGTGGAAGAAGTAGGAGCAAGATTTAGCGGGCATGCTTCCTTTTTTGATTTGAGCTGTATCTTTATATCTGCCGATTTAGCAATGGAAGATTTATTGTTGCTTGTTAAGGAAGCTATTTCTTTGCAATGTCTTTTAAGGGACGTGAGTATATTAATAATTTCATCTGTTTCTCCAGAATTTGAAATTAAAAGCACAATATCTTTTTTATCAATAAGGCCCATGTCTCCATGAGCAGCTTCTGTTGGGTGGATAAATATTGAAGGTGTTCCTGTACTGGATAGGGTAGCAGAAATTTTTTGGGCTATATGACCAGACTTACCAACACCCATGACTATAAATTTGCCATCACATTTAATAACTTTATCGCATAGCGTTATGAAAGATTTATCTAACTGACTAGCAATTTGACTAATTGAATTAGATTCAATCTTTATGGTTCTCTTTGCAGAGGCTATATAGTTATATTTATTCATATTAATTTAAAAAATTTAGGTTATACGTAATGTTATAATAGTCTAATGTTATGTACACATAAAAATTTTTTATTTCTTTTTTTATTTATATTTAATAATTTATTAGCAAATGAATTCATAGATAATCAAGATTTGAGAGATCCTTATAATTTCATAGATTCTAATGCACAAAAAATGGTTTTTGTTCTAACAAAAAATTCTGAGTTATTTGAGACTGACAGAGAAAGGTATGAGCAAAAAATTAAAGATATATTTGAGCCTATGATTGATTTTAGAAGAGTGGCTGCAAGTGTTATGGGCAAGAAATATTATCTTCTAGCAACAAAAGAACAAAGAGCTCAATTTGTTGAAATTTTTAAAGACTCACTTTTGGATACTTATGCAGAAACTCTTGCACAATGGGGAGATTCAACTATATCAACGCAATTTCAAGATGATTTCTTATATAAAGAATTAAAAACTGTTGAAGTAAAACAGACCCTTGATACTGGAACCAGTAAATATCCTATTTCATATAAATTAAGAAAAGATAAAGAAGGTTGGAAGATTATTAATATTATTATAAATGGTGTAAATTTAGGATTAACTTTCAGAAATCAATTTCAAGCTCTTGCAATTTCAAATAATGAGAAAATTGAATCTACCATAGATAATTGGGTTTCTGATGCTGGAGATGCAGGCATTTCCTAGGATGAAAGAAGTTATTGAAAAGATAATTTGTGAAAATATTCCTGATGCTAAATGTATCTTTGATGGCGACGCATGTAATTTTAGATTGGTTGTTGTCTCCTCTATTTTCATTGAAATGTCATTAGTAGATCAGCATAAAAGGGTAATGAAACTTCTTGAGAGTCAATTTAAATCTGGAGAGCTACATGCTCTAAGTTTAGAGACAAGGGTTAGTTAAAATGGAGAAGTTACTAATAAAAGGTGGTAATTCTCTTACAGGTAATGTTACTTGTTCTGGTGCAAAAAATGCTGCTCTACCTATGATTGCATCGACGATACTTTGTGATGAAAAAGTTGTTCTTAAAAATCTACCTTATCTTCAGGACATAACAACAATGTTTGAATTATTGGGCTCAATGGGCTCAGAGATTATGCTTGATGAAAACATGAATTTTACAATTTGTTCAGATAATTTATCTGACATCGAAGCAAGGTATGAATTAGTAAAGACTATGAGAGCATCTATACTAGTTTTAGGACCCTTAGTTGCAAAATATGGCAAAGCTAGAATCGCTCTGCCTGGAGGATGTGCTATTGGGTCTAGGCCAGTAAATTATCACCTGGATGCATTAAAACAAATGGGTGCAAAAATAGTTCTGAAGAATGGATATATAGAAGCTTCTGCAAAGAAACTTTCTGCAGCCAATATCAGGTTTGAAGGAGTAACAGTTACTGGCACTGAAAATATTATGATGGCAGCTACTCTAGCAAAAGGAACCTCTGTTCTTACTAACGTTGCAAAAGAGCCTGAAATAATTGATTTAGCAGATATGTTGATATCAATGGGAGCAAAAATTCATGGTGCTGGGTCAGATGAAATTACTATTGAGGGAGTCAAAAATTTAAAAGGCACCGAGTTTTATATTCCTGCAGATCGAATTGAGGCAGGAACATATCTTGCTGCAGCTGCAGTCACGAAAGGGGATATAACTGTGAATGGCATTAACCCAGATAGGCTGATGAAGGTAATTGATAAATTAAAAGGCACAGGTGCAAAATTAGATTTCACTGAAAATTCTATTTCAATATCTATGAAAAGAGATCATCCAAAACCTGTTGATATTACCACGGCACCTTTCCCAGAATTTCCAACTGATATGCAGGCTCAATTTTCTGTTATCAATGCAATATCAGACGGAACTTCTAATATTTATGAAACTGTTTTTGAAAATAGATTTATGCATATATTAGAACTAAATAGGATGGGCTGTGACATTAATGTTCAAGGAAATCATGCAACTATTAAGGGAGTAAAGTCGATTTATGGAGCTGAAGTTATGGCAACAGACTTAAGAGCCAGTGCAAGCCTGATTCTTGCGGGATTATGTGCAAAAGGTGAAACTGTGGTAGATAGAATTTATCATATCGATAGAGGATACGAACGGATAGAAGAAAAATTAAATTATTTAGGTGCTAATATAATTAGATTGCCAAGTTAGCTTATGTCGAAGGCTTGAAATTTATAGTTTTAAGCTGATTGACGTTAGTTATCAAATCAAGTTTTAGATTTTCGCCCAAAGTTGCAAATTTCAAAGAGCTGATTAAGTTATTCCAATTCGCATTTTCATCATTAATACCAACAATAATATCATTCGCCCTCACTCCCTTGTTATATAAAGGGCCTACATTTTCCATTTCGATTATCTTTAGCCCGTTTATAACTTTGCCATTAGTATTTATTCTAGTACGCGCAACTCTGAAGTTTCCTATCCAGAGAGTTTTAACATTACCATATTTAATTAATTGAGTTGCAATCTGAACAACCAGATTGGATGGTATAGCAAATCCAATTCCTTGATATGCCCCAGTTTTAGAGAATATTTTTGAATTAATTCCTATTAAATTACCATTCTCATTTATCAGAGCCCCACCAGAGTTACCAGGATTAATTGCAGCATCTGTTTGAATAAGTTGAAGGTAAGGATTTCCATAATCTCTTCCAGTAGCGCTAATAATTCCATTAGAAACTGAAATACCAATTCCATATGGATTACCAATTGCTAATACTCTATCTCCAATTTTCAGACTATCTGAGTTTGCAAAATTAATAGGTTTTAATTCTTCACTAGATGAAATTTTTAAGACAGCAATATCAGTATTTTTATCTATTCCAATAATACTAGCCAGATAATTTTTGCCATTATCAAGTTTTACATTTATATTTTGACCTGAAAGTATATGCAAATTAGTTACTATATAACCGTCGTATGAAAAAATTACCCCAGATCCAATTCCACTTCTATTATTTTTTAGCAATTTATTATTAACGGATGAAATAGTCACAACTGAGCCAATAGACTTTTCCGATGCAGATACTAATTTGTTTTTATCATCAGATATAAAGTACCATGTCCCTGCAAAAGTTAATAAAATAACAAAAACATAGTTTAAAAAGCTTGCTTGGAAAAATTTCATAATGTCAGCTACTCAAAATATCATTGATGCTCTCAAAAACCAAGGAGCAAATCCTGATTTAGCACAACTTAATCTTATTCAAAAATTAGTTAATCTAAAAATATATAAAAGCTTTTCTTTATCAAAAATGTTCAGCAAACAAATAGATTGTGGCATTTATATTTGGGGAGATGTTGGAAGAGGAAAAACTCTGATTACAAACGAGTATATAAAACAAGCTCAAGACAGTAGCATTAAAAGTTTTCACTACATAGACTTTATGAATTTTATTCATAGCGAACTTAACAAAAACTCTGGTTCAAAGAATCCGTTATCTAAAGTTTCAAAGATTCTAACAAAGAAGACTTCACTTATTTTTATTGATGAATTTCAAGTTGAAGATGTTGCGGATGCAATGATTATTGGAGATCTACTAATCAAAATAATAGATTCTGGAACAAAATTAATATTAACCTCTAATGCCCATCCTGATAGTCTATATAAAGATGGACTCCAAAGACAAAAGTTCATGGACTCTATAAAATTTCTAAAAGAGAGGGTTGATATTCACGAACTTAACGGAGATATAGATTACAGGACAAGGAATATTATTCAGCTAAATAATAATAATGATATATATTCTGAAGAAAATATAACTTCTTTTATAGCCAATAATTTTGGTACTGATCACTTGAATTCAGGTGAAATTGAGATAAACAATCGCAGATTTGAATGCAAGCTAGCTCTTAATAATATTCTCTGGATAGAATTTTCAAGCTTTTTTAGAGAACCAACTGGCTCCAGCGATTACAAATACATATCTGATAAATTTGATTGGATATTTATTAGTAACTTTAACTATTGTGATGATGATTCGATTGACATAATTAGAAGATTCATCTCTTTTATAGATATTGCATACATCCAAAAAACAAAGGTAAAGTTTTTTTTTAATAATTTAGATTTTAATAACCTATATCAAGGAGCTAAGATTGATATTTTATGGCAAAGATGTGGTAGTCGACTCTCTGAAATGCAAAGTTCTAAATATTTAAAAAAATTCGATTAAAATAAAAATGCATATAAATATTGATATATTTCTAACTAAACATTAATATTCGCTACTCAAATTAAATGATTATGAAAACGTACTCACTAAAAAAGGAAGAAGTAGAAAGAAGCTGGTTTGTTCTTGATGTATCTGATCGTGTTTTAGGAAGAATAGCAACGAAAATTGCTGACAGAATCAGAGGAAAAGATAAACCAACATTTACTCCACATACTGATGGCGGAGACTATGTAATCGTTATTAATGCTGAAAAAATAAAAGTTACAGGATCAAAATATACTGATAAAAAATATTACCGACATTCTTTGTATCCCGGTGGTCTGAAGTCACAAACTTTCAAGGAACTTAATGAAAAAAATCCAGAAAGAGTAATCGAGCTAGCTGTAAAAGGGATGTTACCAAAAAATAAACTAGGCAAATCTATGATAAAGAAATTAAAAGTTTTCAAGGGCCCTGAACATGGTCATGATTCTCAAAAACCAATTGAATGGAACCCAAATTAATGAGCACTGAAATTCATTACGCGACGGGCAGAAGAAAAACCTCATCCGCAAGAGTTTATTTACAAAAAGGAAAAGGAAATATCTCTGTGAATGATAGAAAACTAGATGAATATTTTGGCAGAAAAGTTGCTCAAATGCTTGTAATGCAGCCTTTAGAATTAGCAGAGCTCGTTGAAAAGATTGATATCAATGTGAAGGTTAAAGGTGGTGGTAGTTTTGGTCAGGCAGGGGCAATAAGGCATGGAATCTCAAGAGCTTTAACTTCTTTTGATGAGAGTCTTAGGCCTCAACTTAAACAAGCTGGACTACTAACTAGAGATCCACGAAGGGTAGAAAGGAAGAAACCCGGTCTAGTAAAAGCAAGAAAAAGTAAACAATTTTCTAAAAGATAATTTTTTAATTTATTACATACTTATTTCTAATTATAAGTAGATTTTATATTACTTAAATATGCTATAATTATCACAGTTATTTGAGTAGCACACACCCTAAATGCAAGAAGAAGATAAAACAAGAAGGAAGGTTTTGATTGGCTTAACTAGTGCAGTTGGTCTATCGGGCTTACCCTTTGCAGCAACTCCTTTTATAGCAGCATGGAATCCAAGCGCAAAGGCAAAAGCTGCAGGGGCTCCTGTAAAGTTAGATGTTTCAAAAATGCAATTTGGGCAACAAATTCAAGTTGCATGGAGAAAGCAACCTGTATTTATTGTGAGACATACCAAGAGTAGTCTAAAAAGTTTAGATCTTGTCTTACCCAAATTAGCAGATCCTAATTCTGATCAGATTGAAGAACCATACAGAGGACTTAATCTTTCAAGATCTAAAAGCCCAGAATATTCTGTTTTTTCTGGAGTATGTACCCATTTAGGATGTGCTCCAAAATATTTTCCAGAAGTCGAGCCAAAGCCTTGGGATGCTTCATGGAATGGTGGATTTTTTTGCCCATGCCATGGCTCAATGTTTGATATTGTTGGTAGAGTATTTAAAGGTGTCCCTGCACCTACAAATTTGATAGTACCTCCTCATATGTTTGACGGAAGTATTTTAACTATTGGAGAGGATAAGGAGTTATAAATGAGTGAAATAGCTGGCAGATTATTTTCTTGGGTTAATGATAGATTGCCTATAGTCAATACTTTTGAGAGACATTTATCAAAACATCCAGTGCCATCAAAAGTTAATTTTTGGTATTTATTTGGAGCTTTAGCGGCTGTAACCTTAATCATTCAAATAGTTACTGGTATTTGGTTAATAATGCCTTACTCAAATACTGAAGAACAAGCCTTTTCTTCAATTGAATACATTATGCGAGATGTCGATTATGGATGGGTCATCAGATATATGCATACAACAGGCGCATCTTTATTTTTTGCTGTTGTATATCTCCATATGTTTAGAGGACTTCTATATGGCTCATATCAGAAACCTAAAGAATTGGTTTGGATATTTGGTTGTACTATATATGTAGCAATGATGGCCGAAGGTTTTCTAGGATATGTTCTTCCATATGGCCAAATGTCATATTGGGGGGCACAAGTAATAATATCTTTATTTGGAGCGATTCCATATGTTGGAGAGTCACTAGAGTTATGGGTTAGAGGAGATTATTATATTTCAGGAATAACTGTTTCAAGGTTTTTTGCACTTCACGTTGTTGCACTTCCGTTAGTTTTAATAGCCTTAGTATTTTTACATTTAGTTGCATTGCATGAAGTCGGAGCAGGCAATCCAGAAGGAGTAGATATTGAGAAATATCTTGATGATGATGGAATCCCTCTTGATAGTGTGCCGTTTTTTCCGTACAAAGTTTTAAATGCTTTGGTTGCTATTGGCGTTTTTGGGATTGTCTTTTCAGTGATTATGTTTTTCTTTCCTGAAGGCGGAGGATATTTTATTGAAATGGCAAACTTTGAGAAAGCAAATCCTCTAGTTACTCCAGATCATATAGCACCTGTCTGGTATTACGCCCCTTTTTATACAATGTTAAGAGCAGTTCCTGATCCTTTAGGTGGATTAATAGTAATGGCTGCTGCCGTAGCAATTTTCTTTATTGTTCCATGGCTGGATAATAGTAAAGTCGCATCAATAAGATATAAAGGTATTTACAGTAAGGTTGCTATAACTTTATTTGGAGTAAGTTTTCTTACTTTGGGTTATCTTGGAACAGTTGGTGTAACTGAAATAAGGAAGACAATGAGCGTTGTTTGCACAATAATTTATTTTGCTTACTTCTTACTAATGCCTATCTACACTAAATTTGAAACTACGAAGGTAGTTCCCGAAAGGTTATGACATTTCTTCATAAAGAAATCATGAATTTCTATAAGATTATCTTCTTTATTTTTTTTATTTTATTCACTTATGATCTTAATAGTGCTGCTGGTGGTGCATGTAAAGATTATGGAGATTGCGATAAGTTTGATTATTCATTGAATGATATAGAGTCACTTCAAAGAGGCGCTTCAACATATATTAATTATTGCTATGGTTGTCACTCTCTTCAATATTCTAGATGGGGAAGAGTTGCTACTGATTTGCAGATTCCTGAAGATATTTTCTTTGAAAACCTTGTCTTTGACAAATCTATAAAACCTGGCGACCTAATGACTGGGGCAATGCCTGAAGATTCAGCTAATTGGTTTGGAGTTGCTCCACCTGACTTAACATTAGTTTCAAGATATAAAGGAGATGATTGGATATATTCTTATCTAAGAGCATATTATGAGGATTCATCAAAACAATACGGAGTAAACAATTTAGTTTATCCAGGTACTGCAATGCCGAACGTTCTATTGGCACTTCAAGGAAATCAAAAGTTAGTTTGCAAAGATATTCCAATGATTGCAGCAAATGGTGGTCAAAAGAGAGATGAATATGGTAATGATATCTTGAAAAAAAAATGTGGTTTTCTTGAGGTAGAAGAAGGAACGGGCAAATTAACAAAAGAGGAATTTGATGATCTAATCTATGACTTAACTAATTTCTTGGTATATGTTGGAGAGCCTATTAAAGCAACAAGAGAAAGATTAGGGTGGTATGTAATATTCTATTTTTTAATTTTTACTGCTTTATCATCATTGCTATATAGAGAATTCCATAAAGACTATAATAAATAAGAGGGAGAAATATGATTTTATATTCAGACAGAGATGATCACTACAGCCAAAGAGTTAGAATAGTTCTAGCTGAGAAAGATATTTCAGCAGAAATCAACGAAGCAAAACAAGATGAAACTCCTGATGAAATTTTATCTATCAGCCCATATCACAGGCTCCCAATTCTTGTTGATAGAGATTTAGCAATTCATGATCCGTCTGTAATGATGGAGTATCTTGATGAAAGATTCCCTCATCCTCCACTTTTACCTGTATATCCAGTTGCAAGAGCAAATTGCAGAACTTTGATGTTAAGAATTGATAGAGAGTGGTGTCCTATGGTCGATACTCTTATTAAAGGAGATAAATCTGAAAAAGAGTCAATGAAGATTAGGGAAGAATTATTGCATGAGATATCATCAATTGCCCCGACTTTTAAAGAATTTAAATTTTTTATGAGTGATGAATTTACCCTGGTTGATTGTTGTTTTGCTCCAATTCTTTGGAGATTGCCTTCTGTAGGGATCAAGTTGCCAGTAAACAGACACTTAAAACCCTTGATAGATTATCAAAATGAAGTATTTGATAGACCTGGATTTCTTGATAGCATGTCTTCAATTGAAAGAGATCTTAAGATTGATTGATAAGATTTGTTGTGGTTATTTCCCAAAAAGATAAATCACGATCAATACATCCATTTCTTTTTATCCTAGACTTTCCTGAATCGATTCTAACATCCTTCCTAAATAAGTTATTTTGATGAGTTTTTTCAATTGTTAGAAAGTCACTTATTAATGTTAATTCAAGTTCATTCTCTATAGATAAGATATTTTCTTTTTTTGCAATTTCTTTTATTAAGATTCCAGATACTGGTATAAATGTATTTTCAAAATCTACAAGCTTTCTTACATCATTTGCTTTATGAAATATTTCAGTGGTTGCATAAAACTCTATCCCTAATGCATAGCTTCTAAAGATAGGAACAATTGTCTTTCCAAACTCATAATCAGAAAGGAAGTATATTTTTGAGATATCATTTCTTATTCTTGGTGAATGTTTAATCTCAATACTATTATCCAACTCACTTATTTTTAAATGCTGATTAATGCTCGTATCAATATTAAGTATTTTTTTAATTTCTGACTCATAATTGTCTTCTTTCAGTAAGAAATATTTTTCTTCTGGATATTTTTTAATTAAATTATTTGCAATTCCCCTGTAATCATTGGAATATACTATTAGTACTTTTTTTTGGTCATCTATACGATTTTGAAATATTGAAGACTCAACCATATCTCTTTGTTCTTGAATGAAAGATTTACAGAAAAATTTTAAATTTGAATTTAATACATCATCTTTTAAAATATAAGAGTCCTTATTTTCAAAATTTACAGAAAATTTAATATCTTCTTTTAGAAGAGACTCTATTATTATTTCTTTATTCTTATTTGATGTCTGAAGAATCAAATCAAGCTCTAGCAGGCGAGTGCTTTTGCTTGATGTTGTAGAACATGATGCAATAAAAAGCACTAAACTAAATAAAATTAATGTTAAGCTGAATTTCATATATTTCTTAAAAATGATAAATTTTATTTCAACACCAATAGGCAATTTAAATGATATATCACTTAGAGCGATAGATGTTATTAGATCTTCTGATTATTTATATGCTGAAGATACAAGAAATATTAAGAAAATTCTAGATTTTATTGATGTACAAAAAAAATGTAGAAGCTTTCATGAGCATAATGAAGATAAAGTATCTAATGAAATAATTAAACTTACAAAGAATAAAAAAATAGTTTCAATAGTTTCAGATGCTGGCA
>CACDUZ010000009.1 GCA_902556105.1 uncultured SAR86 cluster bacterium | reverse complement strand
TGTTGTATTGGAACTCTCCAATCTCTGACACCATGAACAATATAAAGAGGGGTCTCTATGCGATCAACTAGGTTTATTGGTGATACAGCATCCAAATAATCCTTATCATTATCATAGTCACCTATTTCAATTTTTTGTTGTTCTTCCCATATTTCCCAAACCTTAGGTGTCTTTGAAAACAATAACCCCATATCAGTAACACCAACATAATTTACAGCACATTTATATAAGTCTGGTGTTTTAGTTATACCTGCCATAACAGCATATCCGCCGTAGCTCGCACCATAGATACAAACATTTTCAGGATCAGCTATACCTTGTTCCACAGCCCATGTCACAGAATCAGTGACATCATCTTGCATTTTTCTTCCCCATTGCCCATTAGCCATTTTCACATGATTTCTTCCATAACCAAGTGAGCCTCTAAAATTCATACTCAATACGGCATATCCCCTTGATGCAAGAAATTGATGTTCTGAGTTGTATCCCCAATAATCTCTAGCGTTGGGACCACCATGAGGGTTAATGATTAGCGGTAAGTTTTTACCATCAGAATTTTTTGGTATCGTCAGATACCCACTAATCACAAGACCATCTCTAGCTTCAAAAGAAATAGGTAGCATTGGCGACATTTCATTTTTGTCTATCCACGGTCTAGATTTTGCAATGAAAGAAATAGTACCTTTATTTCTGTCATATAAATACATCTCACCTGGATTTGTATCACTCCATGTTGAAATAATTGCTTTATCCTCTTCTTCTGTCCATCTTCCAATTGAAACTTGATCATTAGGAAAACTTGATTCAATTGATGAATATATCCCTTCAAGCTCACTGTCTAACCAAATCTTTTCTGGTTTATCACCATAATACGCAATGTAAATTGGTTTTTGAGTTTTATCAGAAATTGCGATTCCACCAACATCGTATCTTTCATTTTCATATATTTTTTCAATAAACTTATCTTCATAAGCATCATAAAGCCATAGGGCATCTGTATTAGAATCATCAATAACTGTGCCATCTTTTGCAACTGCTTGACCACTCATATATACATATCTTGGATCATGGGAATAATTAACAGGTCTGAAACTCGGCTCTTGAAACTTAAAAGTCCTTAATAATTTGAAATCTGATTCTGAATCATTACGATGGTATAAGTAGTAATAGAGACCCTTAACAGCATAATATCCTCTAACAGTTCCTTGTTGATCTGCAACCCATCCTAGACTTGTTTGGTCATCAATTACAGGATCTTTGGCAACCATTTTCAATCTACCAGAATAGATATTTAATTTATAAACGTCAGTTACTTTTGGTCTTCTCTTATTATATGAGACAAGAATATGATCATCATCATCCTTCAAGCGATCAACTAAGCTAGCACCAGTAGGATAACCATCTTCCCATTTTCCAGGAACTAATAACTTTGGTTTCGTTCCATCAATGTTAATAGCCCACATACTATATGCATCTAGACCAGCTTCTGGCTGCCTATTAAAAGCAATTCTTGTGTTGCTTAACCAAGTAAAACTTGTCAGCCTAGACTTACCCTTAGTTCCACTTAAAACTTTTGGTGTGTTGGTCTCTAGATTAATAACTAAGAGAACCTTTGCTGCTTGAGGGTCATCATTTTCCTCAATAGAGCACTTAGCTCCGGAAGCAGGAACCATTGATGCAAAATATTTGCCATCGGGAGAAAGTGAACCGCTTGTCATAGCAGAATCACAAAAGAAGTGCTGAAGCGGTATTTGATCATCAGCAATAGTATTTAAACTAAAAAATATTGTAAATAAACTAATAATTTTTCTCATTTTTTATCCTTGTAATTTGAAAATAAACTTTCTAGAAATTTATACTAACATAAGCAAATTTTATGTAAAGTTTACTTTACTAAATTAAATGGCTGAAATGCTTTTTAAATACACGCATATCATTTTATAGTTTGCACAATTGACATAATTGTTTGATAATAATCCGATATTACATATTTTTATGGGGATAATATTATGTTAAACAAAAGAAACTTATTTTTATCAGCCTTTTTTGGTGCAAACCTTCTGTTTGTCTCAAATTTATACGCTGATAATCCTGGAGAAGTAGTTGCTCAAGCAGATGATGTTGCAGAAGAAGTTGTAACAGAAGCTGTAAGTGATGCTCCTAGTTCAGATTCTGAAAGCACATCTTCTGTTTCATCCGCAAGTGGTGATGAAGTAGAGTTAACCAAAATTAGTGTTACTGGGTCAAGGATTAAGAGAACGGATATAGAAGGCCCACAACCATTAACTGTTATAACAAGTGATGATATTGATCAGGGTGGATTTTTATCTGTTTATGAAGCTGTTGCTTCAGTTGCACAAAATACTGGACAAACAGTTATGGATCAACTTGGTGGCGGTGGTAACCGTTCAGATAACCAGTTAAATCTTCGTGATTTTGGTCCTGGAAGAACTTTAGTTCTTGTAAACGGTTTAAGAAGAGCAAATTATCCTTATCCTTCTGGAGAGGGTGATGCTTCATTTAACTGGAATAGAATTCCTATAGGTATTGTTGAAAGAATTGAAATTTTGACATCTGGTGCATCCGCTGTTTACGGTGCTGATGCTGTTGCAGGTGTTGTAAATATTATTTTAGTTGATGGTATAGAGGATACTTCAGTTCAAGTAAGAGTTGGAGCGCATCAACCATTTACTAATCGTTCTGCTGGAGAATCAGTAAATATTGAAATTTCTGGTGGTCAATATTTTGATAACGGTAGCATGGTATGGGGTCTTGAGCTAAACACCGTTAATCCCCTAAACGGTAAAGACAGAGAACAGTTAGACGACGTTTATGATGAACCTGTTGGTTATTATCATTATGGTAGTTGGGCTGGTAAGTTAAGTGCTAGAGGTTATTCTGGATATGGTTTTTATCCAAATGATGCAGGTGCTATAAATACATCTTGTGAAGACTTAAACATGATATCTGCAAACATGGGCGAATACGGGTGGGGATCATCTGACTATACAGATCCTACTGGAGAAACATGGCCTGCGTTAGGGTATTCTTATGATACGGAATGGAATTATTGTAATTTAGATACTGGTAAATACAGAACTCTAAGATCAGGTTCTGATAATGGTTCCTTGTATCTAGGTGGCTCATATACATTAGATAATGGCATTGAGCTTACTGCGGATCTTCATTATTGGGAAACAGAAGCTAATAATGTTTATTATCCTTATTTTGTTCAACAAAATTACTATGCAGGTGTAGTTGTTGGCGATGATGGTGAGCTTTTATACGATGGCTCTGGAAATAAATATACATCTGATGCCAATAGATATATGCACCCAGCTGCTTTCAGATATGGCGGTGCATACATCTCGGGACAAAGATTTTTTGCTGAAAAAAACTGGCAGGGTGATTTTGAAGAAGATACTCTTTCAGTAACTATGACCGCAAGTGGTAACTTTGAGTTTAGAGAGTCTATTTGGGATTGGGAATTAGCATTTGTTCAGGATGACTATTACTACTTACGTGGTGGTCAAGACGTTATGAAAGACGGTCTTTCAAGATGGACTTGTGGTGGAGCTGCTAATTCAGCATATTCGTCATATTGTGAAGATGGACCTTTTGGTTATACCTTATATAACCCTGATACATTCTGGGGATCATTTGAAACAGCACAGTCATATAACCTATGGGAGTATGCCTATATTGAGGGTGATTCATCATCTGAAACAGTTAACTTCAATGTTGCAGGAGATTTATTTACTATGCCTGCTGGTCCAGTTCAATTTGCTCTGCATTTAGACGACACTACTACAGAATATGAAATTGATCCTGGTCCTCAATATGATGCTGATAATGTTTGGGGTCGTTCAACTACAGAGGGTGGTGGTGATAGAAATCGACAATCTGCTGCTATCGAGGTTGCAATTCCATTGCACTCAACCTTAGATTTATATTTAGCTAGAAGATATGATAATTATGATGAAGTATCTACTCAGATAGGTAATAGAGATACAGATCAGGTCTCATTTACATGGAAACCAACAGACAATCTAATGATTAGAGGTTCATGGGGTGAGTCATTTGCTGCACCAAGTTTGCCTTATATCTATAAAGGAACATCTGAAGGGTTTGCAACATTTTGTGATTATTATGGAAGATACCTTAACCAAGGTTTTGTAAACGTATCGGGTAATACTTGTGTTAATGAAGGTTATTCACAGCTTAATGCTAAAGATATTTCTTCAGGTAACTTGAACCTTAGAGCTGAAACGGGCGAGCAATCTAGCTTAGGTTTTGTTGTCGATCTTATTGATACAGCTAAAGTTAAAATGGATATGACATTAGACCTTGTTGAGTTAGAACTTGAAAATATTGTTCTAGCAACAAGCACAACTCAAAACCTAATTGATGAAATGATTTGTAAAGCTCAAGAGGATGGAATTTCCACTCCTGGTTATTCATACTCATCATCTTATTGTTCTGATATTTACTCAACCATTATTCGTGGAGCCAATTGGACGCCTCAAGGTGGTGGAGTTGCTCCAGACATAGTACCTCCAGAAGGCGGTATTACAAGTGTTACTTATGGATATATTAATGGAGCAGGAAGATATTATCGAGGTGCTGATTTCCAAACAGGAGCTAGATTCTTAAGTGATAATGCTGGTGACTTCTTTGTAAACCTTTCAATAGCATATGTTGATGATGAAAGAAGAAGCGATACACCCGGCGATCCTTATATAACCATTATGGAACAAGAAAGAAGACTTAGATCAAGAAGCTATCTTTCATTCAGCTGGACAAAAAATGACTGGGCAGCTGGTGTGAGTACTTCAAGAATTGGTTCTATGAACTACCAGTCTCCTAGATGGGATGGAAAACCTAATACCAAAATAGATCCATATTATGATATTGGTGCTTTTGTAAGATATGACATAGAGGATGGTCATTATATTGCATTATCAGTATCAAACTTAATGGATGATATACCTAAGAAGAACTCAGACTTAGGATGGCCTTGGTTTGCTACATATTATTACTCACCAGTAGGTAGAGAATTATTTTTAACATACCGATATACATTCTAAAAAATATCTTAGATAAACTAAATCCCCTCTGCTGAGGGGATTTTTTTATAAAAAATGAACATATATATAAAACTTATATACAATAAGACATGAAAAAATTATTTACATATTCAATATTTTTAATATTACCAATTTTCTTAATAGCTCAGTCAACAGAAGAGGTTGAGCCTATTGATGAAAGAGCTTTAATGGAGAAAGCTATTGAAATTGAGGCATCATCTTCTAACAGAGCTACCGAAAGACAAGATTATATAGATAATATTGATACTCAAATAATAACTCTTACTGGAGATATTCAATTTTTATCTCAACAATTAGATCTGACTAATATATATAACAGGCAACTTCAAGAGTTAATAGATTCTCAAAATGCTGAAATTATATCTATTAATGAGCAAATGGTTGAATTAGATAAAACTAACAGAGGCATTCTTCCAAAATTAGAAGAAATGGTAACTACGTTAGCTTCAATTGTAGAAAATGATGTTCCTTTTTTATTAGAAGAGAGGAAAACAAGAATTAATGAATTAAAAGTACTGCTTGTTCAATCTAATATTTCCACATCCGAAAAATTTAGAAGAGTTTTTGAGGCCTATCAAATAGAAAATGAGTTTGGAAGAACTATTGAATCTTATAGAGATGAAATCACTTTTGATTCTGAGACATATAATGTTGAAGTATTTAGACTTGGAAGAGTAGGTTTATATGCTAGAACTTCTGATGGAAGACATACAGCAATGTATAGCAAAAAAGAGGGTAAATGGATTCGCAAGAAAGGAATAGATAACGAACTTATTACAGCCTTAAAAATAGCTAAAAAAGAGCTCCCACCCTCACTACTTAAGCTACCAGTGGAGAGAATATAATGAAAAAGTTCATATATTTATTATCAATCCTAAGTTTAAACTTTAATTTATTTTCTCAAGATAGCAATATTGAAAATGTAGAAGAAGCACCCTCTAAACTTGAACAATTAATCATAGACATTGAATCTGAAATAGATATTGAAAAAAGATTTGATTTTAGTCGATCAAATTCAAAAGAAAGACAACTAGCTGATCTTAAAAGGATTCATAAAAAATTAACTAATGACCTTAAAAATGCTGAAGATTTATCAATACGATTAATAGATGAGTTTGATAAAAATGAAAAAACTTTATCAGAATTAGAAGAAAAACTTACTTTAAAACTAGGTAATCTTGGAGAAATGTTTGGAGTTGTTAAACAAGTATCTGGACAAACTAGGGGCGAGTTTAAGAACTCAATAACTAATATAGACAACCCTGATAGAGATTTATTTTTAAAGAATCTGGCAGAATCTAAAAAATTACCAGATTTAAAAGATATCTCAGGTCTTTGGGTTGAGTTGGTAAAAGAAATTAGAAATGCTGAATCAATTAAAACTTTTAACACAAATGTTTTATCAGCTGATGGAGATAATAGTGAGTTAGAGGTTTTAAGGATTGGTACATTTTCAATTACTCATAATGGAATGTTTTTAAAACATTTAATTGATACAAATCAAATTGAATTTTTGCCGTCACAGCCTTCTGGTGTTAACAAACGTAAACTAAAAAGATTGCAAAATAATGCGACTGGTTCTTATGAAGTAGACATAGACCCAACTAGAGGAGCAATATTAGAAAAACTTATTCAAAAGAAAACTTTTTTTCAAAGAATTGCCGATGGTGGTTTAGTTGGATACATAATAATTCTTCTTGGCTTGGGTGGTGTTGCCCTTGCATCAGAAAGAATTTATACATTAAGAAACACACTATCCAGCATTCAAGAACAAGAATCAAGCAGTGATATTATTGATGGTAATTTATTGGGATTACTTCTTAAAACAGCCAAAGAAAACGTCAGTGAATCACTTGATTCCCTTGAGTTAATATTAGATGAGAAGATACAATCAATTACACCTGAAATTGAAATACGTGTTAAGGCAATTAAGTTAATAGCAACTGTTGCGCCTTTGTTAGGACTTCTTGGGACAGTAATAGGAATGATTGAGACATTCCAAGCAATTACTTTATTCGGTACTGGCGATCCTAAGTTAATGGCAGGTGGAATTTCACAAGCTCTTGTAACTACAATGTTAGGACTTATTGTTGCCGCGCCATTGTTATTCATGCATTCTTATGCAGAAAACTATTCAAAAACTATTATTTCATTCTTAGAAGAAAAGGCATCAGGTATCGTAGCTAACAAAACTAAAAAATGATAACTGAGATTCTTAAAACGTACTCAAATTTTATTAATCAGGGTGGTCCTGTTGTGTTTATATTATTTTTAATAAGTATTTATTTATTTATTTTAATTTCAGCAAAGTGTAAGTTTCTATTTATAGATGTAGATAGCATAAGATCTGAATATAGAAAAAATTTAACTAATTTAAATAAAGATCAGTACTATTCTCTTAATTTATCAATATTGAAATGTGATTTTAAGAATTTGATTACTAAAGACTTTTATATAATACAAACTTTAATAGCCTTATGTCCTGTCCTGGGGCTTCTTGGAACCGTTACTGGAATGATAGAAGTATTTGACGTGGTATCATTTTTTGGAACAGGTAATGCCAGAGCTCTTGCATCTGGAATTACTAAGGCAACATTGCCTACTATGACAGGTATGGCGATTAGTATTGTTGGGCTTTTAACCTTTACGATATTAAATAGTAAATCACAAACTCTTATTTCTGAGCTATGAGAAGAAGAAAAAAAATATATCAAGAAGAGTCTGGGTTAGATCTAACTCCAATGCTTGATATTGTTTTTATAATGCTTATTTTTTTTATTGTTACAACTTCTTTTGTAAAAGAGTCAGGGATTGAAGTCAATCGTCCAAATGCTGAAACAGCAGAAAGAAATGAGAAGGGAAATATTCTTGTTGCTATCTCCGAAAACAACGAGATTTACATTGATAGAAGGAAGGTTGAATTACGAGCTATTAGACCTAATATCATTAGGTTGAGAGCAGAAAATCCGGAAGGAGCAGTAATCATACAAGCAGATAAAGCATCGCAGACTGGGTTGTTGGTTGAGACAATGGACCAAATTAGGCTTGCAGGAGTTCTTGAAATATCTATTGCAGCTGAGAATGATTAAATACTATAGTGGACATCTTATTGGTTTGATTGTTGCCGTAATGTTTTTTTTATTACTCGCATACATTGTAAAACCAAGTTCTGAAGCATTAAAAAATGAAAACTCCTTTAGAGTCGTGGACTTTATAAGATTAAAGAAAGACACCTCGCTAAAAGAAAAGACTAGGACAATACCAGATAGACCAGAACCTCCCAAGAAGCCACCACCACCAGATTTAGTTACACCTGAACTGCAAGCACCACCTCAAGCTCCAAATCTTAATATAGAATTTCCAGATATTGCAGTTCCAACAGATTTTAAGGGAGCTTTTTTGGGACCTCAAAATGCAGGAGGAAATTCTCAAGTAGTTCCATTGGTAAGAATAAATCCTCAGTATCCAAGAAATGAATTATTGGCGGGTGTTGAAGGTTGGGTAAAAGTCAGATTTACAGTAGAGCCTGATGGGTCCGTATCATCACCAAAGGTTGTTCAATCAAAACCACCTCGAGTATTTGATACAGCAGCATTAAGGGCAATAAAGAAATGGAAATTTAAACCTAAGGTTGTTAATGGTGTTGCGGTTCAACAAGATGGAACTCAATTAATTGAATTTAAATTATTTTAAAATGAAAAGAAATTATTATTTATTTTTAGCTATTTTTTTAGTCACTAATATTTATTCTGATGACGTTCTAAATGAGACTGTCTATTGGGAGCTAACTAGAGTAGATTCAAAAATTGAAGAAAAAAAATATGACGAAGCAGAAGAAATTCTAAGACGTTGGTATATAAAAAATTGGAGATCAAGATCTTATAATAAGGCTGTTATTGCCAGAACTTATGGTTTTTTTCTTTTTCAACGTGAAAGATTTGATGAAGCAATTGAGAAGTTACAAGTCGCGTATGATGAAAAAGCGCTTCCAATAGCGGAAGCAACTTCACTAGTTCAAGCTCTCGCCCAACTATATTCAACTCAAAATAACATTCAAGGAGCCAAAGAGCTATTACTTAAATTTATTGAGGATGCCAAACGACAGCCAAAACCTGTTCCAGGAATGCATAATATTTATGCACTCACAGCTTTAATCTATGCTACTGAAAAAAATTATGATGTTGCATATGATTACATAAAATTAGCTATTTCATTATCTTCGTCATTTAGGGAAGACTGGTATCAACTTAAATTTGCTATCGAATATAACAAAGAAGACTTCATTTCAGCAGAAATATCAGCAAAAGAGTTATTATTGAATAGACCAGAGAAAAAAAGATATTACGTTCAACTATCTGCAATATACAATATTTTAGAAAAATATGATCTTTCTCTCGCCACCATGGAAGTTAGCTATATGAAAGGTTTATTTGATAAACCAGAAGAATTTACAACCCTAGCCAGTTTTTATTTGTATAAAAAGAATCCTGCAATGTCTGCAAAGGTACTAGAAAATGCTATAACAGATGATCAAATTTTATTTGATTCAAAAAATGCAAAATTACTATCTGATTCATGGTTATTTGCTAAAGAAA
Organism: uncultured SAR86 cluster bacterium; assembly: GCA_902556105.1. GTDB lineage: Bacteria > Pseudomonadota > Gammaproteobacteria > Magnimaribacterales > D2472 > SAR86A. Next base: position 22,129 of record CACDUZ010000009.1, on the reverse strand, counting down.
GAATTAAATCTTTGGACGTTATTGAAGAGTCACTTTCGATGAATCCAAATGAAGAAAAATTAGTCAATCAATATGTAAATATTGCTTTTAGTGCTTTTGAATGGAAAGAGGTCATAAATGGCATTCGTAAAGCAGAAAAAATTGGAATCGAAGATGATGGAAAGCATGACCTAATGATTGGAATTGCTTTTTTTGAAACTAAAGATTTAAAAAATGCTGAAGATTCATTTATAAAAGCTTCAAAAAGTAAAAAATATGCTGACCAGGGCAAGGCATGGTTAGAATACTTGAATGCGTTAAAGGCTTAATAATTGAACTGATAAATATTTAATTTGTCAAAAAACAATATGATAATAAAAACAGAAAATCTTGTTAAGGAATATGAAGCAGGCTCTCAAACTGTCAAAGCATTAAGTGGTATTGATCTGTCAGTAGAAAAGGGTGAATTTATATCAATAATGGGGCCATCTGGTTCTGGCAAGACAACACTTATGAATATTATTGGCTGTTTAGATACTCCTACAAGAGGAACTTATCACCTTAATGGTAAGTCTGTAAGCGATTTATCTGAAGATGAGCTGGCAAATATTAGAAATAAAGAAATAGGCTTTGTATTCCAATCATTTCACTTACTTGCAAGAAATTCAGCATTAGATAATGTTATGCTGCCTTTAAGGTATGCTGGTTCTAATAAAAGTGAAGCTCTTATCAGATCTAATGAAGCATTAGATCAAGTTGGTCTATCAGATAGATCAACCCATACTCCTGCTGAGTTATCTGGCGGTCAACAACAAAGAGTTGCTATTGCAAGAGCATTAGTAAATAAACCAAGCATTCTTTTTGCTGACGAGCCTACAGGTAATTTAGATTCAAAAACAGGAGAGGATGTGATGAATATTTTTAAAGAACTAAACAGTAATGGCCAAACAATTATTCTTATTACCCATGAGGATAGCATTGCTAAACAATCTAATAGAATTATAACTATTATGGATGGTCTGATAAAATCAGATATCAAGGATTAATATGAAAAATTATTTATATGTATTTACATCGTTACTGTTTATCTATGCCTGCGGTGGTGGCGGTGACAACAAAGATACACAATTCTACAAAAAACAGGAAACTACACCTGAAAGACTTGAAGTTTCAATAGAAGCATCGGGTGTTATCGAAGCAATTTCATCAGTAGAAATCAAATCTAAAGCCTCTGGCGAGGTTCTTTTTTTAGGTGCAGAGGTTGGTGATTTTGTTGACAGAGGTTTTATGCTTGCTCAAATTGATCAACGAACTGCAAACAATATAGTTGATCAAACTAAATCTGATCTTGAGGCTGCAAAGGTTCGTCTTTTGAATGCTGAATCTCAATACGATAGAGGTATTGAACTCCATAAACAATCCAGCATTTCTGATAAAGATTTTGAAGATATTAAAGAAAATTACGCTCAAGCTAAATCTACTTTAGTAAGAAACGAGGTTTCATTTGAGAATGCAAAAATTTCACTTGACGATACCGAAGTTAAATCACCTATTGATGGGACTGTAATTTCTCGACCAGTTGAAGTTGGTCAAGTTATTTCATCTCCTACATCTGCTTTTGGAGAAGGAAGTATTCTAATGATGATGGCAGATCTTTCAAAAGTCAGGGTCAGAGCTCTAGTCGACGAAATTGATGTTGGAAAAGTTGAAATCGGTCAATCTGTATCAATTAAAGTTGCTGCATATCGAGATAGGGAATTTATAGGAACTGTTTCTAAAATTGAACCAAAAGCATATATTCAACAAAATGTGACAACATTTCCTGTCTTGATAGATATTAATAATGAAGATAATTTATTATTAATAGGAATGAATACGGACGTAGTAATACAAATTCTTGATAAAAATGTTTCTTTGAGTGTTCCAACTATGTCTCTAAGAACAAGAAAAGATATTTATACAGCTGCTGCAGTCTTAGATATTGAGAAAGAAGCTATAGATCAATTCTTAATAAAAGCAGTTGATGGAGAAAATTTTAATAGGTTTATAGTTATAAAAGATTCTAAAAAAGGGCCTTATTTATCATGGGTAAAAGTAGGAGTTTCAGATTTATATAATGTTGAGGTGGTTGAGGGTCTTAATGAGGGAGATATTGTTTATATACTTCCTTCAAAAAGTCTTTTTGATTATCAAGAACGTTTCAAGCAGAGGGTAAGCGGCAGCTTTAGTTTTGGATAATGTTAGTTGAAGAATCTATACAATCCGCTATTTCATCTATAAAAAATAATGGAGTAAGATCATTTCTTACTGCTCTTGCCATAATAATAGGAACTGCAGCTGTAATAGCAGTCATTGGTATAGGCTCAAGCGCTGAAAAAGCATTAGAAGCTAGTATTGATGACCTAGGACCCAGAACACTCTCAATATTTCCAAGTCAAAGAAAAAGAGGAGGGGTATCATCTGGTTTTAATCCCCTTGTTATAAAAGATGCAGAAGCTTTAGCTAAAAATACTGAACATAATTGGCTAGTAGCTCCAGCCATGTCTGGAAACAGACAAGTTAAATTTAGAAATTCAAACATGAATGGTGAAATTAATGGTTACTTGCCGGTTAATTTTGAAGTAAGAGGTTTTGATCTTGGTCATGGAAGGTTATTTACTGAAAAAGAAAATCTTGGTCGAAAAAGAGTAATAGTTCTAGGTTCAAAAGTTCCAGGCGAACTTAAAACATCAGCAAAACAAATCCTAAATAAAGAAATACTAATTGCTGGTACATCCTATACCGTCATTGGAGTACTCAGTGAAGAAGGCTCAACAGGCTGGCAGAATCCTGATGATGACTTATATGTTCCTCTTTTAACTGCAGCTCAAAGAATCTTTGGTACTGATCGACTAGGATGGATCAATGTAGGAATATCAAATGATACTAATGTTGATTATGTAATGATGACCATAGAACAAATATTAAGACAGAAACATGATATTGGTCCAGGTGGTGAAAATGATTTCAGGATAAATGATTGGAGTCAGTTTTCAGATCTTAGAAGACAGGCAACAGGTATATTTACAGCATTAATTGCAGGGATTGCTGGTATAAGTTTGATTGTAGGAGGAATAGGGGTTATGAATATAATGCTTGTTTCAGTAACAGAAAGGACAAGGGAAATAGGATTAAGAAAAGCTTTAGGTGCTACTCAAAAATCAATAATGATGCAATTTATAATTGAAGCCGTACTACTATGTATTTTAGGTGGATTGCTAGGAGTGTTTATAGGAACATTATTATTATTTATTTTTACATCTCTAAATGACTGGATATTTTATATGCCAATAAGCGCAATAATTGGATCTATAACTTTTTCAGCATTAGTGGGTTTATTTTTTGGTATATGGCCTGCAAAAAGGGCAGCAAAATTAGATCCCGCTGTCTCTTTAAGATATGAGTAATCTAAAAATAATTCAATTATTACCTGAATTAAATATTGGTGGCGTAGAACGAGGAACTAAAGATTTCTCTAAGGTATTGGTTAATAAGGGACATAGATCAATAGTTATTTCTAATGGTGGTATCTTTGAAAAAGATATCATTAATGATGGCGGTGAACACATTAAGCTCCCTATTCATAAAAAAACCCTATACTCTCTTTTTTTATCAAATCAACTTAAATCAATTTATGAACGTGAAAAGCCAGATATAGTTCATATTAGATCGAGGATGCCTGCCTGGATTAACTTTTTAGCATTTAAAAAAATGCCAATTAAACCTCTTCTAGTCTCAACGTTCCATGGCTTATATAGCACACCATTTTATAGTCAGGTTATGGCTAAAGTTGATCATACGATTGCAATATCCAATACAGTAAAAAATTATATTATTGATAAATATAAAATATCTGAAAGCATGATAACAACTATCCCGCGTGGTTGTGATGCCAATACTTTTAATAGAGAACCTGCACCTGAAGACTGGGTTGCCCAATGGAACAGGGAGTACCCGCAAACTTCTAACAAGATCATTTTAACTCTACCTACAAGAATTTCTAAATGGAAGGGTGTTGATAGTTTTATAGAATTGTTTTCAAAATTAGATGGCGAAAAATTTCATGGTTTAATTGTTGGCCCTACATCCAAATCAAAGAAGAGATATCTTGAGAGTTTGCAACAGAAAGTTATCGCATTAGGAATTAATAAAAATATAACATTTACTGGATCAAGAAATGATATTAAAAATATTTATAAAATCTCAGATATTGTTTTTAATCTATCAACAGAACCCGAACCATTTGGCAGAACAACTATTGAAGCTATAAGTTCAGGCTCAAAAGTTATTGGATGGGATCACGGCGGTACCAAAGAGATATTGGAAGAGCTATTTCCTGAAGGCTTGGTATCTCTCAATAATATCAATGATTTGAAAGATAAGGTTATGGTAGTGGCAAATACAGATCATCCTCTCCCAAAGGAAAATATATTTACGTCAGAAAGAATGACACAATCCACAATAGATCTATATCATCAACTTATTAATAAAGATTCATAAATATCTTTGATTTCAGATATTTTTTCATCTATTGAAAACTCGTTGGTTATAAATTCAAAGACAGCACCTTGATTTATAGTATCAATTTTATCAACATATCTCTCAAGCAGGGTTTGAAGTGAAATTAGATCATTTGTATTTGCTAACATCTCTTTAGGTAATAGTTTACTCATATGACCTACATCTGTTGACAGCACTGGTATTTCTAAATAAAGGGCTTCCAAGGCAACTCTAGGACCACCTTCATCTCTTGAAGATATAATTAATAATTTGGCGTTTCTGTAATAATTTATAAGCTCATTTTTCTGAACATTGTCTATTATCGTAACTTTTTCATTAAGCCCTTTAGTATTGATCATATTAGTGAGAGTATTTTTTTCTTTACCTGATCCAATTATTACTAATTTAGTATTAATATTTGCCCAAGAATTTATTAACAAATCAAATCCTTTGACTTTCTCAAGCCTTCCTATAGCCAAAGCATATTCATTTTTTTTGTGATCAATTTTATTAAGACTTGGATTCCACCAATTTGTAACAACTGCAACATTATTTTTAAGCCCATTAATTGTTTTTTGACTTACACCAATAATAAAGTCAGCCTTTTCATATACTTTTTTATTTTTTTTAATTCCGTGAACTGTAGCCACATGCTTAAATCGATTATTATTAATTGATGAAATTATTGAAGATGTCTTACTTCCATGAGTATGAACAATATCAGGGTTAATTTTATTTAAAAGTTTTTTAAGCTTGTATTTGCCATAAAGAGATCTCCTGCCTATGTTCTTAATTTTATAAATAGAAATACTTTTATCAAAACAGTCAGCAATTGAGTCATTGCATATCAGTATAGGCTTATCATTGAGTTTATTTGAAAGAAGTTCATCAACGTGCTGTTCAATTCCAGCAAATGCATTACTTAAAACTAAATGAACAACCTTCATATGACTTTAATAATTTCAAAGGCAAGTTTTTCAACTTCTGCAAAAACTTCATTATAGGTATTCTGTTTAGATAATTTCATCTTAGAAATTCCAGTAACAATATCTTCGCAATCGATATAGCCTACTTTTTTTTCATTAATTAATTTATTTATAATTTTCACAACTTTTCCATCATTTTTTTTAGCCTCCATATCAATTAAATACGTCTCTCCCATAGACGAGAGGCTCTCATAAACCATATTTACGCTATCTCTTGTAATTAATTTCATGGATGATTTATGTAGAATTGATTCAAATGAAGTTACAGAGTCTGAATTAAAATCAATAAATTTTATATTTGGATTATTTTTAACTAAACCATATAACCTTTTATTAAAGCCGATGGAAGTTCTTCTTGAATTAAATAGGTAACAATATTTGTTTGTATTCAAAGAAATAAAATAATCTATCTGACTCAAAATATGCTCTTCATTAAACTGGTAATGTTTATTCTTTCCACCAATAGCAACTATGACTGTGTTGTTGTCTGTTTCTTTAAGAGATACCTTTGAAAGGGATCCCTCATAGAAGATAACATTATCTAAGTCTTTTAATTTATTTTTATCATGAATAGGCGAGCAGATGATATCAAATTTGTCTCTTTTAAATGTTGGTGCAAGGATAGCTATTGATTTGCAGTTATTTTTTTGATATTTACTAGTATCAAGTAATAATCCATAGGTTTTATGCCCAGCACCAATAACCAAGTCATAATATTTTTCCTTTACATCACTTAAGTATGAATAGATTGGAAAAATTCCTTTAATAGATCTCTCATCTATGTTTAATTTAATTTTTTTTGATAATTCTTCTAGTAAGACTCTAACTTGTTTTTCATGCCCAATATTATTATCTTTTATCCAGAGTACATTCATGTGAGATCAAATAGCATATGTACAATAAATTATACATGGGATAAAGTCATCAACATTAGATATTATAAAAATATGAATGACGTAAAACATATAGAATCATTAGCTAATACACTAATATCTCAATATGGTGATGATGCTCTAACAGTGGCAATGTTAAGAGCTGCAGAATTTGCAGCAGAACTTAATAAAGAGGAGTGGATGAAATGGGAAAGCGTAATTGAAGTCATTAAAACCATTAATCATTCACCAAAGCTGGATGGTTAAATGTATAAATATTTAAAAAAAGGTTACTCTATAAACTTATGAAATTTAATTTCTTATCTGAAAATAATAAAAATATATTAATTTCTTCCTTGGGTGCATTCTTATGCATGTTCTTGATCGCGTACTTTAATTCAATAGATCAGACAAATATTTGGTTAATTCCACCTTTTGGAGCAAGTTTAGTTCTTGTAATGGCCGTTCATAAAAGCCCACTAGCAAAACCTAGAAATGTTTTTTTTGGGCATGTACTTTCAGCATCCTCTGGAGTATTAATGTTTTATTTTCTTGGTGGAACTCCTTTGTCAATATCACTGGGAGTTAGTCTTGCCATATTTATAATGTCAATTACAAACACAGTTCATCCGCCAGCTGGCGCTAATCCAGTAATAGCAATTCTCGGGGCAAAATCATTTGAATTCGTTATAATGCCGGTTGCAATAGGAGCTTCATTTATAGTTATATTTGCTTTGTTTTATAACAAACTATGGAAAAGATCCTAAATTATTATTGTTTAAAAATAATGGGAAACATAGAGAATAACATAAAAAATCTTTTAATTAATGCCTTTAACCCATCCGTTCTTTTTATAGATAATGAAAGCCATATGCATAATGTACCAATAGGTTCAGAGAGTCATTTCAAGATCGTATTAGTAAGTAGAAATTTTACTGGTATTTCTGAAGTTAATAGACATAAATCTGTCTATAAAGTTCTTGGAAACATTATGAACTCTATTCATGCTATTTCAATTCACTCATTTGATGAAAATGAATATAAGAACAATCCAATAATATTAGACTCGCCTAACTGTGCTAATCATCAATAATGAGAATAGATTTAAAAAATATAGCCTCTAAGCTTATAAATAAATATCTTATTATTTTATTTTTTGTATTTCTGTTAACAATTGTTTCAGCCTTTGGATTAAATAACTTTAAATTAGATGCATCTTCTGATGCATTGGTTTTGGAAAATGATGAATCTTTTAAAACCTATAGAGAAGCAGAGGATGAATTTGGAGATTCAAGTTTTCTAATTGTTACATACGAACCAAAGAAAGAATTATTTTCAGATTTTTCTATTAATAGAATTGCAAATTTAGAAAATGATTTAAAAAGCATTGATGGTGTAGACTCTGTATTATCTCTTCTTGATGCTCCAATATTCTTTCAACCGAGAGTAGGATTATCTGAGGTTGCAGATAATCTAAAGGATTTAACTTTTGATGATATTGATTTAGAACTTGCAAAAGATGAGATTATTAATAATCCAATTTATAAGGAATTAATAATAAGTAAAGACGGCAAACTTACCGCTATGCAAGTAGTACTTCGTGGTAACGATGAATACGATAAACTAATTTCTGAAAGATACGATATCCTTGAAAGCCTTGACTCAAGAGAGCCACTAACCAGCACGGTAAAAGTAGGCCTTCTTGATAAGTTGTCTGAAATAAACTCAAGGATAAGCCAATTAAATAATCAAGAATCAGAATTTAGTAAAATTCTTATAAATAATATTAGGCAAACCTTAGATAAATACAGAAATGATGCAACTATTTATCTTGGAGGACCGTCTATGATAGCCACTGATATGATGGAATACATCCAATCAGATCTAATGATATTTGGTTCAGCTGTAGCTCTTATATTTGCAGTAATGCTTTATCTTTTCTTCGGTTCATTGTGGTTGGTAGTTTTGCCGCTAATGAATGCATTTTTAGCAACATTTATTACCGCTGGATTTTTAGGTTATATGGACTGGAAAATCAGTGTTGTTTCATCAAATTTTATAGCTTTGTTATTAATTTTAACAATATCTCTTACAGTTCATCTGCTCGTAAAAATAAACGAATTGAAACAGGAAAATGATTTCAAGAATGCGATTATAAAAGGTTATGAACAAATGTTTGCACCATGCTTTTTTGCTGCATTAACTACCGCAGTAGCTTTTCTGTCACTAACATTTGGTGAACTAAAGCCTGTTATTGAATTTGGAAAAATGATGGCATTTGGAATCTCAATTGCCTTTGTTCTAACATTTACATTCTTGCCATGCGCAATTTATTTAATAAAAAATACGGATACCAAAGATTATTTATCATTGCATAGAATAACGCAGTCCTTATTGTCTTTCTCAAAAAGCTATAAGAATATTATTTCAATTTCATTTGTATGTACTTTTGCAGTTCTCCTCATTGGGATATCTAAATTACAAGTTGAAAATAGATTCATAGATTATTTTGACAAGAATACTGAAATTTATAAGGGTATGTATGAGATTGACTCTAAGCTTGGTGGCACAGCAACTCTTGATATTATTATTTCACAACCAGATGAGACATTTGAATCGATAGAAATTGATGATGAATTCTTTGAAGATGATTTATTTGATGATGAGAACAGTTCTGCAGCAGGTTATTGGTGGAATATATACTCATTAAATGAACTTGAAAAAATTCATGATTATCTTGATTCTATTCCAGAAATAGGAAAAGTATTAAGTGTTGCAAGTGGTGTAAAACTTGCCAGAGAAATTAATAATGGTGAAGATTTAAATGATCTTGAATTAGCATTATTGAGGTCGGTTCTTCCAGAAGATATAAGAGAATCTTTGCTTTATTCTTATATAAATAAAGACGACTCTGTAGTTAGAATATCAACAAGAGTTAATGAGTCAGCAAGTAATCTTAATAGAAATGAGCTTCTAAAGAAGATCAATCATGATCTACAAAACAGATTTAATCTAAAACCAGATCAATATGAAATTACAGGCTTAGCTGTTCTATATAACAACATGCTTCAATCTTTATTCCAGTCCCAAATTGGATCATTATTAATAGTTTTCGCAGTAATATCATTAATGTTGTTTTTAATATTTAAATCTATCAAAGTGATGATAATCGGTTTAGTGCCAAATATTTTTGTTGCATCTTCTGTTATGGGGTTACTTGGCTTACTAAGCATCCCTCTAGACATTATGACTATAACTGTTGCTGCAATTAGTGTTGGAATGGCAGTTGATAATACTATCCATTACATATATAGATATAAAAAAGAACTCAAAAAGCATGATGCAGTAGATCTCGCACTTAAAAATGCTCACTCTACCACTGGAAGAGCTATTTTCTATACAGCAACAACTATTTCTGCAGGATTTTGTATATTATCTTTATCAAATTTTTTCCCAACTATTTTATTTGGATTATTTACATCAATCGCTATGGTTTTAGCTTTTATAAGTTCTTTAACTTTGTTACCAAATCTATTAGTAAAATATAAAGTTTTTCAATAGTATTAATACATGGGACCTCTAAAAGATATAAAAATATTAGAATTTTCAGGAATTGGGCCAGGACCATTCTGTGGAATGTTATTAGCTGACATGGGAGCTGATGTTATTAGAATTAGTAAAAAAGGAACAGAAGGCCTAGAAAATAAATTTGATATTCATAATCGATCAAAACGTTCAATAACAGCTGATCTTAAAAATCAAGCAACTGTTAATGAAATCTTAAAATTAATTGATCAAGTGGATGTAGTTTTTGAAGGATATAGACCTGGTGTTATGGAAAAACTTGGTCTAGGCCCAGATATTTGCTTAAAAAGAAATCCTAAGCTTGTTTATGGAAGAATGACTGGTTGGGGTCAGGAAGGACCAATGTCTAATCTTGCTGGCCATGACATTAATTATATTAGCTTATCAGGAGCCTTGAATGCTATTGGTAGAAAAGATTCTAATCCAGCAGCTCCCTTAAATTTAATAGGTGATTATGGTGGTGGTGGGATGCATCTTGCATTGGGAATAGTTTCAGGATTAATCCATTCACTTAAGACAGGAGAGGGACAGGTAGTTGATTCAGCGATGATAGATGGATCGCTTTCATTGATGTCATTTTTTTATTCACTAAATGAAATGGGGCATTGGGAGGATAAAAGAGAATCTAATTTACTTGACGGCTTTGCACATTTTTATGATACATATGAATGTAAAGATAATAAATTTATTGCAGTGGGCTCAATAGAGCCACAATTTTATTCAGAGCTTTTAGAAAAACTAGAAATTGATGATAAAAAATTCTTAGATCAATATAACAAAGAATTATGGCCAGAACTCAAGGGTTTAATTGCTTTGAAGATTAAATCAAAAACAAGATATGAATGGAATGAAATATTTTCTGAAAGTGATGCATGTGTTACGCCAGTTCTGGACATGCAAGAAGCTCAAGATCATCCTCATAATGTATCAAGAAAAGCATTTATAAATATTGACGGATTCAACCAGCCAAATGCATCTCCAAGATATTCTAAAACTAAATTAGAAATCAAACATAACGCAAAAGAAGTTGGAGTTGATTTAGACGATATTTGCAATGAGTTTAATATATCTAAAGAAGCGTTTTAATATCAAAAAAATCTAAAGTATTTTCAAAAGATTTTATCCTGAGCATCTCTTCTTCAACCTCCATTAACGCGGCTATCTCTCTTGCTATATGATTAAGATAACTTGGCTCATTTCTATTATTTTTAGGTTTATCAGGAAGGTCTTTAGGAATTAGATAAGGACAGTCAGTCTCAATCATTAATTTTGATAAAGGTATATTTTTAATAGTTTTACGCAGATCGACATTTCTTTTTTCGTCACATATCCATCCAGTAAGCCCAATATAAGCATCAAGCTCTAAATAGTCATCTAATTGTGCTTGAGTGCCAGTGAAACAATGAACAACAGCCTTGCCTATGTCAGATGAATATTTTCTTAAGATCTTGATAAAGTCATCATGTGAATCTCTTTGATGTAAAAAAAGAGGTTTATTTGTATCAATTGAAATTTTGATTTGCTCTTCGAACGCAAATATTTGTTCTTCATAAGTTGACAAATTTCTAAAAAAATCTAATCCTGTTTCACCAATAGCATGAGGTTCATTTTTATTAATTATTTCTTTAAGTTTTGTTAAATACTCGTCATTTATTTCATTGGCATGATGCGGATGAACTCCGATTGTGAAGAACATATTACTAGAGTATTGATTATATATACCTAATAATTTATCAATATCACTTAATCGGCTGCATATAAGTCCAAATTTTGAAATTTTATTAGCAACGGCCTTATCGACGACCTTACCCAGATCGTTATCAAATCTTTCGCTTGTAAAGTTACAAGCTATGTCAGCTATTTCATGCATGTATATATATTAATTTCTAATAATATAAATTATGAACTAAAATTAAACCATCATGAATCAATTTAAAAGATTTCAAGATGCTCTAAAATTAGAGAATGTTGAAGATAATAAATTTATAGTTAATCCTAACACTAATTATTTTGTTGGTAACACACCTCATGGTGGATATTTGATGGCAATTATGCATAAAGCGCTTACTAATATATTGCCACATTCAACAGCAATTAGCTCTTCTGTTCAGTATCTAGATAGAATTGATGCAAAGCCATTTGAATTAGAAGTAGAAATTTTTAAAGCTAGCAGAGGTAGTTCATCAGGAATAGTGAAATTAAAACAAGATGATAAAATCTGTACAACCTTTACTGGAACATGTTCTGACTTTGAGTTCATGAAGGGGCATGATGATCTTCAAAAACCTTTGCCTGATATTTTTATTGAAAAAGATAAAAATGATTACGTTAAAATGAATTACGATAAAATTTCTAAAGGATTTACACCTTCATTTATTCAACAGCTTGAATGTTTGATACATCCCGATCATGCCTGGTGGAATAGAGATACAGATACTAAGTCTAAAGATAATAAAGCAAGATGCTCTGCTTTTTTAGAAATGGAAGGAGGACAACCAGATCAATTTTGCTTATCTTTTTATTCAGACATTCTTCCTCCTGTAGTTTGTAATAAATATGGCCCACTTGGCTGGATACCAACTATTACTTTAACAACTCATATAAGACAACTGCCAACAACAAGTCAGTTATATGTGGACTTTATAGCCACAGATATTAATAAAGGATATTTTGAACAAGATTGTAATATTTGGGATTTAAATGGAAATTTAGTTGCTTCGAGCCGACAACTAACTAGAATACTTAAGTCAGAAGAAAAATTATCTAAAATTACTAATTAAAAAGGAAGAATGATGCAATTTAAAGGTACTAAAAACTATATATCAACTGAAGACTTAAGCATGGCAGTAAATGCTGCTAAATCCCTAGAGAGACCCTTGTTGGTAAAGGGAGAACCTGGAACTGGTAAAACCTTGCTAGCAATTGAAGTTGCTGATGCTATGGGCATGGAACTAATAGAGTGGCACATAAAATCAACAACAAAAGCTTCTCAAGGCTTGTATGAGTATGATGCAGTTACCCGCTTGAGAGATTCACAACTAGGTGATGAAAGAGTAAAAGATATTGCAAATTATATTAAAAAAGGAAAACTCTGGGATGCATTTACCTCAGACAAACAAGTTGTCCTATTGATAGATGAAATTGATAAAGCTGATATTGAATTTCCAAATGATTTACTTCAAGAATTAGATAGGATGGAATTCTTTTGTTATGAGACAGGAGAAACTATAAAAGCAAAACATAGACCATTGATAATAATGACATCAAATAATGAAAAAGAATTACCAGATGCATTTTTAAGAAGATGCTTTTTTCATTACATACAATTTCCAGATAGAGAAACAATGAATAAAATTGTTACTGTGCACTATCCAAAAATTAAAAAGAAACTTGTTAGTGAGGCTTTAGAAATATTTTTTGATTTAAGAAAAATTCCTGGATTAAAAAAGAAGCCATCAACATCAGAGTTAATTGATTGGTTAAAGTTGCTTCTATCTGATGATATGCCTGATGAAATACTTAAGAATGCAGATTCGTCAAAAGCCATACCGCCACTTTATGGAGCACTATTAAAGAATGAACAAGATGTTCAGCTTTTAGAAAGATTAGCATTTATGTCACGAAGAGAAGCTAACTCAAAATAAATGTTAATTAATCTGTTTCAGACAATAAGATCATCAGGAGTTCCATGCACTTTAAGAGAATTATTGGACTTGTTGGGTGCGCTTGAAAATCAGTTAGTTTATGCAGATATTGATGATTTTTATTATCTTTCCAGAGCAGTGCTAGTTAAAGATGAAAAGCATTACGATAAGTTTGATAAGGCTTTTGAAATATACTTTAAAGGCATTGAAAAAATGGAAGATGTTTTCCAGGCTTTAATTCCTGAAGATTGGCTGCGAAAAGCATTTGAAAAAGAGCTTGATCCTGAAGAGCTTAAAAAAATTAAATCTTTAGGTGGTTTAGAAAAACTCCTTGAAGAATTCAAGAAAAGACTTGAAGAGCAAAAAGATCGTCATGAGGGTGGAAATAAATGGGTAGGCACCAATGGAACATCTCCCTTTGGACATGGTGGTCAGAATCCAGAAGGCATCAGAATTGGTGGACCCGGTGGCCAAAAAAAAGCAGTAAAGATTTGGGAGCAGCGTCAATATTCCAATCTTGATGACTCTGTGATCATTGGAACAAGAGACATTAAAATGGCTTTAAGGCGATTAAGAAAGTTTGCAAGGCAAGGAAATGATCTTGAATTAGACATGGACGATACCATCAAATCAACAGCAAAAAATGCAGGATATCTTGATATAAAAATGGTTCCTGAGAGATTAAATTCTGTAAAAGTAATTGTTATGTTTGATGTTGGTGGTTCAATGGATCCATATATAAAACTCTGTGAAGAATTATTTTCAGCAATAAAAACAGAGTTTAAAAACTTAGAATATTTTTACTTTCATAATTGTATATATGAATCAGTATGGAAAGATAACAGAAGAAGAACTCAAGAAAGAACTTTAGTTCAAGATGTTATTAATAAGTTTTCATCTGATTACAAAGTAATAGTTGTAGGTGATGCGACCATGGCTCCATATGAAATAACAAATGCAGGTGGAAGTATTGAACATTGGAATGAAGAGGCTGGTCATGTATGGATAAAAAGATTGTCTGAGCATTTTGAAAACATGGCATGGCTAAACCCTGTTCCTGATGATCACTGGGACTATACCTCTTCGATATGTATTCTAAGAGACTTATTTGACAAGAGAATGTATCCTTTAACATTAAAGGGATTAGAAGACGGAATGGCGGAGCTATCAAAATGAACAATGAAATTATTAAAGAGACCGGAATTAAATGGGGTCCATTTAGATTAAGAATACCTTTCTTACATATGAGGTTTTTGACTAGTGAAGTCCTTCAAGGTTTAGTTATATCAGGCGCTACTGCACTTGCAGGAGCTCCAGTTGTAATGGCGTTAGGATTAAGCTTTGAACAAGCAGTGGCTTGCTCACTTATTGCAAGTTTTCTTATTACATCAGGGCCCATTATATTTGGTGAACCACTAGCCCCAGGATGGGTTACTCCAGCACTTCCTTTAGTGATAGCATTTTTCATATCAAAAGGTTTTTTTGACGGTGTATATAGAGAAGAAGCATTTCAATATATGGCTGCAATGTGCATAGAGTTTACTGCAATTATTATCCTTCTCGGAGTTTCTGGCTTTGGCAAGGTGATTGTTGAAAAAATTCCAAATGCACTAAAATCTGGAATTATATTAGGAGCTGCATTGGCAGCATTTTATCAAATATTTTTTAGTGATTTTGATAGATATATTGGAAGTACACCAATTGCAATGATTACTATACTAACAATCTGTACCATTACTACCTTCTCAGAACCATTTAAGCGTTTGGCTTCCAAGAATAAGATTCTATCTATTATTGGTTCTCTGGGTTTACTTCCTGGATTTTTAATTGCGACCTTAGTAGGTTTTTTGGTTGGAGAAATTAATTTTGATATTCAGTCAGGCTTTATTCTTCCTCCAGTAAATGAGGTATTTAATTTAACCTCACCTTTTTCAATAGATTTTCCTCCTAGTTCATATTATTTAGAGGTTTTACCTCTTGTTATTATTGGTTATCTTCTTTTGTTTGGTGATTTTGTAACTGGTACTGAAATTCTAAAAGATGCTCAAAAAAATAGACCTGATGAGCCGATCACTATTGATATCAATAGGGCCCATAATAGTGTTGGTATTAGAAATCTTTTAGGAGCTTCAATTAATCCTTTTTTTCCAACACAAGGAGCACTATGGACAGGTGTTCACGTTGTAATTGTAGAAAGATGGAAACAGGGACCAAATATAATGAAATCATTATTTGACGGCATTGGTTCATATTATTTAATGGGCATACCATTGTTATTCTTTGTATTACCTTTTATTACTTTTATGAAACCGCTTATGATTTTGGCTCTTGGAGTTACTTTAGTTCTTACTGGTTTGGCATGTTCATATGTAGCAATGTCATTGGTTAAAAGAAATTCCGAAATTGCAATCTCAATTGTTACAGCACTTTTTGTTGCTTTTGGTGAATATAAAGGAGTGGCAGCTCCATGGATTGGTATTGTTATTGGTCTTGTGCTTAGCTTATTGCTAGTAGATAGTAATATTGAAGAGGAACAAGTTGGATAGTTACGCTCTTGAAATTTCAAACCTAAAGAAAGTTTACTCAGGTGGTACAGAGGCCCTAAAGGGAATCTCTTTAAAAGTTAAAGAAGGAGATTTCTATGCTTTGCTTGGACCGAATGGTGCAGGTAAGTCTTCTACAATTGGAATCATTGGAACGTTAGTTACAAAAACAGAGGGAAATGTAAAAATATTTGGTTACGATATTGATGAGAATGTAGCTGTTGCAAAATCATTGCTAGGAGTTGTTTCTCAAGAAATCAATTTTTCTCAATTTGAAAAAATTATTGATATTGTTACAACACAAGCAGGCTTTTATGGAATAAGTAATTCTATAGCTAAACCCAAAGTAGAAGAAATGTTAAAAAGATTGGGCTTATGGGATAAAAGAAATGATCAAGCAAGAACTCTTTCTGGAGGTTACAAAAGAAGATTGATGATTGCTAAAGCATTAATTCATGAACCAAAGTTATTAATTCTTGATGAACCAACTGCTGGAGTTGATATTGAATTAAGAAGAGAAATGTGGACTTTTTTGAAAGAGATAAATCAAAACGGAACAACTATTATCTTAACAACGCATTATCTTGAGGAGGCAGAACAACTTTGTAGGAATATAGGCATCATAGATCATGGCGAAATAGTTGTTGATACCTCAATGAAGGATCTTTTGAGTAGATTGGATGTTCAAGGTTTTGTTCTTGATCTTGAAAAGCCTCTTGATCATGTGCCGACAATAGATGGATTTGAACTGAGATTAGATGATCCGTTAACACTAGTGACAGCAACAAATAAAGAGAAATCAATTAATAGTTTATTTAATGAGTTAAATAGGATTGGCATCAAAGTCAAGTCAATGAGGAATGAATCAAACAGACTTGAAGAATTATTTATTGAAATGATAAAAAAATAAAATATGAAAGAATCTAATAATATAAATATTTCAGTAACTTTATGGACTTTGACTTATAAAGAAATAAGAAGATTTATGAGAATTTGGGTACAGACTTTGGTACCACCAGCTGTAACAATGTCACTGTATTTTGTAATCTTTGGCTCTCTTATTGGGCCGAGAATTGGAGATATGGATGGTTTTGATTATGTCCAGTTTATGATACCAGGGCTTATTATGATGTCTGTGATAACTAATTCATATGCCAACGTTGTATCTTCTTTCTACTCTGTTAAATTTCAAAAATCTATTGAAGAATTATTAATATCCCCAATGCCAAATTGGGCAATCCTTTTAGGTTTTATTCTGGGTGGAGTATGTAGAGGAGTGCTGGTAGGAATAATTGTATTTGTTGTTAGTTTGTTTTTTTATCCTGAATTTGAAGTTGCAAATCCAATGCTGACCATTAGTGTTCTTTTTCTTACTTCAATTTTATTTTCTTTAATGGGCTTTATAAATGCAGTCTTTGCTGATAGTTTTGACGCTATATCTGTGGTCCCAACCTTTGTTTTGACCCCCCTTATTTATCTAGGAGGTGTATTTTATTCTATAAATATCCTCCCAGAGTTCTGGAGATCAATATCTATGGCAAACCCCATGCTTTATGTTGTAAATACTTTTAGAGAGGGTATGTTGGGCATCAGCGATGTATCAATTTCATTTTCTCTATCAATGATAGGCTTATTTATATTTATTTTTACCTTCTTATCTTTATACCTTCTTAAAAAAGGCACAGGTATAAGAGAATGAAAACTAAGTTCTTAGGCAAGACTAATAACAAATCGGAAAAAAAAGGAAAAAATCTACTCGATAATATTCCTAGAACTAAAGAGGATATAAAATACGGTTTTGATATATGGAATGTTTATGATTTTATGTATCTCGATAAAAATATGATTCCTCATTTAGCTGTTTTAGAGATAACAATACCCTCAAACTCTGATTTTATAATTGAATCAAAATCAATGAAGTTATATTTAAATCATTTTTATAACAAATCTTTCAAAACAAGAAGTGAAATACTAAAAATTGTTAAGAAAGATATCGAATATAAAATTAAGTCAAAAATAAAAGTTAAATTTATCAAATCTTTTTCTAAAGAACCTGCAGTAATAAATATCAATAAACTGAAACTAAAATCTTCTCCAAATAAGAAAGTTTTAAAATTTAATGGCTTTAGATCAATTTGTCCTGTTACATCTCAACCAGACTTCGCAAGTATTTATATCTATTCAGATAGTCCCATTGATTTAAAATGGCTAAAACACTACTTAATTTCATTTAGTGATCATGGCGGTTTTCATGAGCAATGCATTGAATTAATTTTTAGAGAATTAAAAAATAGATTTCTTATTAATCATCTTGAGGTTTGCGGAAGATTTCAAAGAAGGGGTGGAATTGATATAAATCCTACACGAGGAACGCATAATAAAAAACTATTTTCTAATTTTAGAGAATTTAATCAGTAATAGTTGTTTATGGCGGAAGGTGAGGGAATCGAACCCCCGCGCCGTTGCCGACGACACCTTTCCAAGGTGCTGCATTACCGCTCTGCCAACCTTCCGGGTGGTGTAATTATACTTCCAAGAAAACAAGTTTGATAATATGTTTATAAATATATACTATTAAATAATGACCACGAACTATAGAAAAGATTTAGTAAGCATTCTTGAGATGTTATCTAATATTGAAAGAGATCTTAACTTAGCAAATTATAATGAAACTGAAAAAAAAATTTATTATACAATTGCTATGTTAATATCAAATAACGGTAGTTGTAACATCACAGATGTAATTCTTGAATCAAGATTTTCAAGATCGACAGTCTATAAAACTATTAAAAAATTTGAACGAGCCAATCTTATTATTGTTGAGCAATCTAGTAACGATAAAAGGGAGTTCAACTTAGTTCTTGCGACTTAAATATAAACTATAACAATTAGCTTTATGCATAAATTTGATTTAACACATTTTATTAAAGTATCTATTACAGTGTATATTTTCTATATGTTCCTATACGGAACATGGTATTTTCTTCATATTCAAGATTTTGCAAATCTTCGTCTTGAAAATGAATGGGCTGGATCGTTTGTTTTTTTACCTCATGGAGCAAGAGTCTTAATGGTTTGCTTTTTTAGATATTATTCGCTCCCAGCACTTTATCTAGCAGATATTACTGGTCCATCAATTATGAATCATGAACAATATCAAGTTACCTACGTCGATGGATCAAACATTGCGGCTTTAGGTTGTATTGCAGCAGTTATTTTATCTGTTGAGCTGATAAAGTGGTCAAGAGTATCAGAGGGTAAATTTTCATTTTTTAAACCAGTTAATTTTAAAAATTATAAGTTTCTTTTTTTGGTTGTGGTTCTATCGTCACTTTTAAGTGGAGTTACTTGTAACAGCATTATTTCAATTATTAATGATCAAGTCAGTATTGATGTATTAACAGTCCTAAGGTTTATGATTGGAGATTTTATCGGAGCAGTAACAGTTATCGCATTAATGTGGATTGTTTTCACAACCGCAATTGATAATAGATTGATCTTATCACCTGAAAAATAAAATTACTTTACTACTGTATACTTATACAGTATAATTATTATTATGAACAATATAATATATCTACAAAATGATCCAATACTAGTTGAACTTAACAACTCAGTTGATAAAAATTCTGCTAAAAGAATGATTGCTTTTAAGTATTTTAATAATGATATTAATCTTTTAGATGATTATCTAAAAGATAAAGATAATTCTCAAAATCATAATACATATCACAATAAAATACTTAATCCTAAATCACAGTTAGAATTTTCATTTTAATTTACCTAAACCACTTTCTTTAGCATCCATACTGTATATAATTTAGGTTGGCGTCTTGATTAAGAATTGTTTAAGGGGATTCTTGATCATTTTATTACTACCCTGAACATGGAGGTGGTCCTATTAGTATTTATTTAAAATCAGGAAACGGAGGGTTTACCTTTTGACAGGGGTATTTTCTTAGTTTCTGACTAGATTTTTGTTGTTAACAAAAAATTAGTTTATGAACCCCCAAATTTATTTGGGGGTTTTTTTATACACAACTTATGGAATTAAAATATTGGCTTGTTTTAACTTTCTTGGGCGCCATATGGGGTAGTGCATTTATATTTATAAAAATTGCTGCTCCTGAATTTGGAGCAATTGGATTAGTCCAAGCACGATTAATAATTGCATCAACAGTATTTCTACCAATCTTATTTAGAAAAAAATATTTATCATTATTAAAATTTTCATGGAAACATTCTTTATTATTAGCTGTAACAAATAATGCTATTCCTTTTACACTTTTTTCTTTTGGTAGTTTTGGTGCTGATTCAAATATTCTTGCCATACTTAATGCAACTACAGCATTTAATACAATGATTATTGCTTTTTTTTGGTTAAATGAAAAAATTACCTATAAACAAATATTTGGTTTAATACTTGGTTTTATTGGAGTAATTATTCTTGTAAATCCAGAGTCATCTTCGACTTCCATACTTTCTGCCATATTGTGTCTTGTTGGAGCAACATGTTATTCCTTTTCAACTGTATTTATTCAAAAATATTCACAGCAAACAGATAAATTAGTTTTAATTGGATGGTCTATAGTTTTTAGTGCTTTTATTATGATGCCATTAACATTACTTAATTTACCATCTCAAATGCCATCAATAAACGCTTTCACGGCAGCAGCTTGGCTTGGATCAATTTCAACTGGATTAGCATTTTTTGGATATGTATATTTAATTGAAAAGATTGGTGCAGTGAAAACTTCAACAGTTGCTTATTTTCTTCCAATATTTGGCATTATTTGGGGCAGTATATTTCTTGATGAAATCATTACACCTGGAATAATATTAGGTTGTGGTACTATTTTGATAGGAGTATTTTTAGCAACCTCTAATAAGAAAAGCTTAAGTGCTGGAGATATACATGCAAACTAAATCCCTTGATATGCTTCTTGAAGAAGCCAATAGACAGATTAAAAGGCTGTCTTTTGATGAATCATTAGAGATGATAAAAAATAAAAATACAATTATTGTAGATGTAAGAGAAGAATCAGAAGTTATCAGTTTAGGTGTTATTAAAAATGCCATACATATACCAAGAGGCTTAATAGAGTTTAAGTTAAGTCCACATTCCCCAAATAATCCAAACGGAATTGATCAAAATACAAATTTACTCATTTATTGTGCAGGCGGTTACCGTTCAGCACTTGCAGCAAAAACTTTATCAGATATTGGTTTTAAAAATGTTTATAATATTGGCGGCTATCAAAATTGGATAGATAATGGTGGAGATATTCAAGCATCTCCATAATTTATGTATAATCGCTTTACACATTTTAGGGAGTACTAAATGAAAAGATTAATTCTTACTTTAACTGTTCTTATATTAAGTCCAGGTTATATTTTTTCACAACAGACTGTTGAAGAAGTAATTGTTACTGCAACAAAAACAGAAAAAACACTACAAGAAGTTCCAATAGCAGTTTCTGTTGTTACAGCTGAAACTATTGAAAAATCAAACATCACTGATATTTATGATTTAAGGTCAATAGTACCATCTTTAGATTCAAGAAGGTTTACAACCCCAACAGCACAACAAATTTCATCGTATTCGTCATAGTCTGCAATTACCCTTAAAGTTGCTTCATTTGATAATTCAAAGTACAACTCTCCTCTTACAGAGAATCTATCTCTATTATTTACAGTGTTACCAGTAGTCATATTATCTGAATGACCATCCGCTTTATGAATATTTCCAAAAACACTATAAGCAACATTTTCTTTTAAAGGGCCTGTAGAATAAAGCTTAAACTTTTTCATGTTATTTGAGCCTATTGAGGTATTAATATAACCAGATTTTTCAAATGAGGGTTTTTTTAGTAACAACATTAATAACACCTGCTGTTGCATTTTTACCAAATAAAGTACTCTGAGGACCTCTTAAAACTTCAATTCTTTCTAATGCTGGAAGATCTGCAATTTGGGCCTGC
>CACDUZ010000008.1 GCA_902556105.1 uncultured SAR86 cluster bacterium | reverse complement strand
CCTGTAATAGTATATGAAGCACTTGATGAATTAAGAAGTTACTCAAAAACTAAAAAATCAAATGACGAAAAGATTAGCAATTTAGAACTTCAACTATCTAACCAAAAATACCTACTCAGAGTAATTGGTATTGTTATAATAGTTTCCGTAGCTATCATGATGATAGTTTCATAGGAGAAATTATGGGCTTTGGTGGAATAAGCATATGGCAATTACTAATTATTTTAGTTGTTGTACTACTAATCTTCGGTAGTGGTAAATTAAAATCTCTAGGGTCTGATCTAGGATCAAGCGTTAAGGGTTTTAAAAAAGCGATCAAAGAAGAAGATTCTAAAGAAAAAGAAGACTAAAATTGTTTCAAATTGGTTTTCTTGAAATTCTAATCATTCTTATATTGGGACTAATTATTATTGGTCCCAAAAGATTACCTGATGTTGTAAAAGCATTTCTTAGGCTATATAAAAAAATGGAGAATAAGCTCAGTAGCTTTAAAAAAGACATTGAAGAAGACATTGGAGCAGATGAACTAAGAAAAGATGTATTTAATGAATTGAGAATGGAAGAGCTAGAAAAAACTAAAAAATCAAATGACGACTAGGGACACTGTTTCAAATCATCTGTTAGAGCTAAGATCACGATTACTAAAAGTTATTGTCTTCTTTGGTGCTCTCTCATTAATTGGCATCCCGTTTGCTGCTGATATATATAGCTTTGTTGCAAACCCGCTTATAGACATTCTTCCCTCAGGGAGTTCTATGATAGCAACTGAAGTAGCTTCGCCTTTCATGGCGCCAATAAAATTAGTTATATATATAGCGTTACTACTTTCAATGCCTTGGCTCTTTTATCAGATGTGGATGTTTATATCACCTGGACTTTACCAAGGTGAGAAGAGCTTTACTGGGCCATTAATGCTCTCAACTATTGTTTTATTTTTTAGTGGTGCAAGTTTTGCCTTTTTCGTTGTTTGCCCAATCATCTTTAAATTTTTCATAGGGATGGCTCCAGATTCAATTCAAGTGATGACAGATATAAATCAATACCTAAGTTTTATATTCAAACTTATATTTGCATTTGGTATTGCTTTTGAGATACCTATTGCGACAATTCTTTTAGTAAAAAGCGGTATTACTTCTAAAGCATCTTTAGTTAAGGCGCGGCCATATTTACTTGTTCTCTTTTTAATTATTGGAATGTTATTAACGCCACCAGATATTTTTTCACAGCTATTCTTGGCAATTCCAATGTGGATTTTATTTGAACTTGGTATATTTTTTATAAGAGAAAAATAGCTACTTGTTTAAATTAATTAAGGTTCTATAAAAAAGCCAGGGTAATATCAACCAAGGCATTTGGGATTGAAGCATAATTGTTCGGTCATTATATTCAAATAGTATTGGATTAAAGTATGGTCCTAAGGGTGACATGGGAGCCCACGATAATGGCTTACCGTCTGCTAATTGATCGTGATAAAGAAACATTTCTACTAAGATATTTTGACTAATGCACCAAAAAATTAAGATAGTAAAAGCACTCCATCTCCATTGCTTGAAGATTGTTGCATCTTTGCGATGAGTTAACCACATTAACCAAACACCACCCAAGAGGACAGCCCCTGCATCTCCCATCGAATTCATAAGCCAGTTTAAATTTTTTGGTAGCCAAGTATTTAGCACTTCTGACCTTCTTATATCTACAGAGTGTCCGTCTACCCATCCATATGTAAACCAAAGCTCCCAGCCTAGCGCACAAACCACAACACCAACTATATAAAATGTTGGAATCCAGTTTGGTAATTTTGATTTATTTGTAAAATATATAAAAAGAGGTAAAAAAACAGCTAAATAAACAACTGTTATTACTCTTACTTCATCAAAAGACATATACTAAAGGCCAAGTCTTTCAGTCCAGTTGTCATCTGAGGGTCTTTTATTATTGACTACCATATCTACAAGTTCTTCAGGTGAGCTGGATATTAGTAACTCATCAAAGTTTGCAGAGGAAATAAATCCTTCTTCTACAGCTTTTTTAAACCAACTTAATAGATGATCATAATAACCTTCAGTATTAAGTATTCCAATTGGCTTATTTATAATTCCCAGTTGATTGCTTGCCATTACTTCTGCAAGTTCATCTAAAGAGCCAACACCACCAGGAAGGACTATGAATGCATCAGACCTATCCATAAAGATATCCTTACGATCTAATAAAGTTTCAGCAACAACTACTTCTTTCAGTCTTGGATTGACTAACTCAAGCTCATAAAGTGATCTTAAAGAAATACCCAAAGCATCTACACCATTATCGAGAGCTGTATCTGAAATCACTTTCATTAATCCTACATCTCCTCCTCCAAATACAACATTTATGCCTTTCTTTGAAATTATTCCTGCTATGGATTTAGCTGCTTCAGCATATTTCGGATTTTTACCCTCGTGGGCACCACAAAAGATTGAAATGTTTTTCATAGGATATTTATATTTTAAAATTAAAAGTTACAGGGCCTTTGTTGATCAATGCAATTTCCATAGAAGCACCAAACTTTCCTTGTTCAACTCTTTTATGTAATCTTGCAAATTCATTTACAAATTCATCATACAGTAATTTAGCTTTTTCAGGCTTAGCGGCTTTATGAAAACTTGGTTTATTACCTTTATCAGTTATTGCTGCAAGAGTGAATTGGCTTACTACTAATATCTCTTCTTGAGAGTCTTTGATTGCTGTAGTGGCCACTCCACTTGGTCCATCTAATATTTTAAAATTCAAGATCTTATTGATCATTTCCTTTACTATTTTTGAAGTATCATTCTCTTCAATGCAGATAAATATTAATAGGCCACTTCCAATTGAAGAATAGGATTTACTTTCAATAATTACTTCGGCTCTTGAGACTCTTTGAACGGTTGATAACAATCTTATCTTTCTTCTAGCTCTTCATCCCATTTACCTAGAGAGGCGAGTTTATTCATTTCTGCCCTATGAGAAAGCTCATCTTGAGAAATGAAGATATTTTCAGCTTTTCCACTCCACGCTTTTAATGCTGCTGCTTGAAGAGCACGCCCATAAGAGAAACTTAACTTCCAAGAGAAACCACCTATCTTGTTCATAGCATCTAAATGTGCAGTTGCTAAAATGTCAGATTGACCTCCAGATAAAAAAGTTACTCCAGGGAGTTCCGCTGGAACATTTTTTATAAGACAGTCTAATGTTTTCTTTGCAACTTCATTAACTCCAGCCTGTTCACTACTATCTTTTCCAGATGTAACCATATTTGGTTTTAACAATGTGCCTTTAATATTTACTCCATTTTGTTCTAAATGACTAAATAAAGAGTTTAAAGAACGATCAGTAGCTTCATAGCATTCATCTATGCTGTGGTCTCCATCCATAATTACCTCAGGCTCAACAATAGGCACCATCCCATTATCTTGAGCGCATTTCGCATAATCAGCTAAAGCCTTCATATTAGCATCAATACTTTTGTCACTTGGGATTCCATCTCCAATATTAATTACAGCTCTCCATTTAGTAAATTTTGCCCCCATTGAAGCATATTCTTTTAATCTTTCATCAAGACCTTCAAGGCCGACTGTAACAGTTTCTCCATCACATCCCTCAATTGGTTGAAGTCCTTTATCTACTTTTATACCTGGAAGGGCGCCTTGATTTGAAATTATATCTCTCAATAAAGTTCCATCAGCAGCTGATTGTCTGATTGTTTCATCAAAGAGAATTACCCCTCCGATATTATCTTTCATACCCTTTGATCTAAATAGCATTTCTCTGTAGTCTCTTCTATTTTCTTCAGTAGACTCAACCCCAATTGAATCAAATCTCTTTCCACAGGTAGGATTGCTCTCATCTGCTGCCAGTATGCCTTTACCTTCAGCAACAATGTATGTTGCAATTTCTTCTATATTATTTAGTGACATAACCTATCTCCCATTCTTTTTTAAATTCAAAGCTTTTATTGATGGTAAAACTTTTCCTTCCATAAATTCTAAAAAAGCACCTCCACCAGTAGAGCAATATGATACATCATCTGAATTAATATATTTATTTATAGCAGATAACGTTTCGCCTCCTCCAGCAAGAGAAAAGGCTTTAGACTTAGCTATTGCTTGGGATAGTTCTTTTGTTCCCTTTTCAAATTTATAATTTTCAAAAACACCAATTGGTCCATTCCATAAAATGGTTTGTGCCTCATTTATGACCTCAATAGTGTCATCCTCTAAATATAAATCTAGAATCATTTCGTCATCAGATATGTCGGTCACCGACTTCTCTTTAATATCATCGCCTTCGAAACTTTTAGAAGTAACTACTGTAGATGGCAATATTATCTTTCCCTGTTCAAAAATACTTTTTGCAATATCGATCATAGAATCTTCTACAAGAGACCTGCCAATATTCAAGCCTGATGCTTTTATAAAAGTATTTGCAATGCCTCCCCCTACAATTATTTTATCTGCAACAGTATTTATGTATTTAATTAATTCAAGTTTCGTTGACACTTTTGCTCCGCCTATGACCGCCACATATGGACTTTGGTAGTTATCTAAAGCCTTTGTTAAGAATTCATTTTCTTTTTCAAGTAAAAGTCCTGCACATGCTGTTGACGCATTTTCAATAGCAGCATGAGTTGACGCCTGTTCTCTATGCGCTGTGCCGAATGCATCAAACACATATATATCTCCAAGACTAGCTAAGTCTTTACCTAAAGATTGGCAATTGCCTTTTTCTCCTTCAAAAAATCTAATATTTTCTAAAACTTGTATATTTGTTTCAGATTTAAAAATACTATCAGAATCAAGATCCTTAATAAGTTCGACGGGTTTATTTAGAATTTTTTGAAGTTTTTCAGCAACAGGCTTTAAAGAAAATTTTTCTTCAAAATTTCCTTCTGTTGGTCTTCCCAGATGACTTACCAAAAGAACTTTTGAATTATTTGCAATAGCATAATTGATTGTAGGGATGCAGGCTTCAATTCTTGTAGCGTCTAAAACATTTCCATCATTATTAATAGGCACATTCATATCAACACGTATTACAAGGTTTTTCTTATTTATATCTAGGGAAGATAAGTTAATCATTTAATAATGATTTGACTGTTTTTATAACATTTTCTTCTGTAAAGCCAAAATGTTCTAATAATTCACCCCCAGGTGCCGATTCTCCAAAAGTTTCTATTCCAATAACTTTATCGTTTCTGTTTAATATTTTGTACCAGGAATTGGGATGGCTGCATTCAACTACAAGAACAGGTTTATCTGGATTGATTATTGATCTTTGATATTCTTCAGATTGTTGAAGAAATATATCTAATGATGGCATTGACACAACATTTATATTTTTGGACTCACTTTTTAGTTGCTTAGCTGCATCAAGTGCTAATTGAACCTCACTGCCAGAAGCAATAATTGTCATATCAGGATTATCAGATTGATCTAACAAGTAGCCTCCTTTTTTAATAGCATTAAGTTGGTCTTGTGATCTGGTTATTGCTGAAGTTCCTTGTCTGCTGAATATCAAACAAGTAGGTGTCTTAGTTGAAGTAACAGCATCTTTCCAAGCTACCGAAGTTTCTACAAGATCTGCTGGCCTCCAATTATTAAGATTTGGGGTCGATCTTAAGGTTACCAAATGTTCTATAGGTTGATGAGTTGGACCATCTTCGCCTAATGCTACTGAATCATGAGTATAGACAAATATATTTGGCAGGCCCATAAGCGCTGAGAGCCTTACAGCATTTCTAGCATAGTCGGTAAACACTAAAAAAGTTGCGCCATATGGCTTTATGCCTCCATGAAGAACCATCCCATTCATAATAGCTGACATTCCAAATTCTCTTACGCCGTAATTTATATGATTTCCTTTTGGATTTTCATTTGAGAAAGTTGAGCTCGATTCTGAAAACGTATTATTTGAAGGAGTTAGATCTGCAGATCCGCCTACCAATTCAGGCATTTCTTTAACAAAAAAGTCTAAACATGCTTTTGAGGCTTTCCTTGTTGCCATAGATGAATTATTTGAATCACAATTATTTAAAAATTCATTAAAACTCTCCTCAAAATTTTCTGGGGCCTCTCCTTTGATTCTGCGATTCAACTCTTTTGCTTGTTCTGGATATTTTTCTTCATAATTTTTAATCAAATTATCCCAATCTGAGTTGATATCTGCTCCTTTATCCTTTGCATCCCAAAAATCATAAATTTCTTTTGGAATTTCAAAAGCAGGATATTGCCAATTTAGGGCTTCTCTAGTTTTTTCTATCTCCTCATCACCCAGGGGTGCTCCATGTACATCAGCAGTGCCAGACTTATTTGGAGAACCGAAGCCAATTGTGGTCTTGCAAAAAATCATTGAAGGCTTGTCTGACTTTTCTTTTGCTTGGGAGATAGCTTCATCAATTTCTTTAATATTATGGCCATCAACACAAATCGTATGCCATCCATAACTTTCAAATCTTTTTACTGAATCATCCGTAAACCAATTTTCTATTTCTCCATCAATTGAAATACCATTTTGATCATAAAAACAGATTAGCTTACCTAGGTTATGAGTTGCCGCAAAAGAGCATGCTTCATGAGAAATACCCTCCATTAAACATCCATCACCTAAGAATGCATAGGTAAAATGATCTATAGGATCCAAGTCTTCATGATTGAATTCGGCTGCAAGAATTTTCTCTGATATTGCCATGCCAACTGCATTTGCAATACCTTGCCCAAGTGGTCCAGTTGTAGTTTCAACACCAATATCAATATCATATTCTGGATGACCAGGAGTTTTTGATTTAAGTTGTCTAAAGTCTTTTAAGTCATTTATCGATAATTTATAGCCTGTTAAATGAAGCAGGCTGTATAAGAGCATCGAACCATGTCCGTTTGACAAAACAAACCTATCTCTATTAAACCAGTTAGGGTTTGAGGGGTTATGTTTAAGATGATTGCTCCAAAGTGACGTTGCTATTTCTGCCATACCCATGGGCATTCCTGGGTGACCGGAGTTTGCTTTTTGGACTGCATCAATTGATAAAAACCTTAGAGCGTTTGTAGGATCTGATGGATGCAAATTTATTTCCCCAGTTTGCTTTAAAAAAGATAATAATATCTTTGTCGTCAAAAGCATAGATAAAATTCATTTTTTTGATATAAAATAATATTCTTGCGAAAAAAAAGATCGTATTTAAATTTCGGGGAGAAATCGTATGAGTTATATATTTACATCAGAATCAGTTTCTGGAGGACATCCGGACAAAGTTTGTGACCAAATTTCAGATGCTGTCTTGGATGCTTACTTAAAAGAAGATCCAAATAGCAGGGTTGCATGTGAAACTATGATTAAAAATAACATGGTATACATAGCTGGTGAAATAACATCGCTTGGCAGTCCAGATTTAGAACCAGTGGTTAGGAAAACAATCAATGATATCGGATATGACACAGATGATTATGGCTTTAATGGTGATACATGTGAATTTACAAATTTAGTATTTGAACAATCTCCAGATATATCTCAGGGTGTTACAGAAGGAGAAGGAGAAAATCTTGAGCAAGGAGCTGGTGATCAGGGACTTATGTTTGGTTATGCTTGCACTGAAACTGATTCTTTGATGCCTCTTCCAATTGATCTTTCCCATAGATTGGTGAAAAAACAAGCAGATGTTATGAAGAGTGGTGAAATAAAATGGCTTAGACCAGATGCTAAAAGTCAGGTAAGTGTTATCTATTCTGATGATGGTAAGACTATTGAGGGTTTATCAGCTGTGGTTCTTTCAACCCAGCATGATGAAGATGTATCTCAAGATGAAATCAAATCAGAAGTTATGGACAAAATTATCAAACCTATTGTTCCAGGAGAATGGCTATTAGATTCAACAAATATATACATCAATCCAACAGGAAAGTTTGTTATTGGTGGTCCTGTAGGGGATTGTGGCCTTACTGGAAGAAAGATTATTGTTGATACTTATGGCGGCATGGCTCGACACGGTGGCGGTGCTTTTTCAGGTAAAGATCCATCAAAAGTTGATAGATCTGCAGCGTATGCATCTAGATATGTTGCAAAAAATATCGTTGCGGCTGGTCTAGCAGACTATTGTGAAATTCAAGTATCTTATGCAATCGGAGTAGCTAAGCCAACATCTATTCATGTTGAGACTTTTAATAGTGAAAAAATATCTAAAGAAGCTATAGTTAAAATAGTTGAAGAAGAATTTGATCTTAGGCCAAAGAGTTTAATTAATATGCTCGACCTTAAGAGGCCTATTTATCAACAAACTGCAGCTTATGGTCATTTTGGTAGATCAGATATTGATCTTTCATGGGAAAATACTGATAAAGCTTCAGCTATTTCTCAATAAAATTAATAACTAAATAAGGAAAAAAAATGGAAAACGATTATAAAGTTGCAGATATTAACCTTGCAGAATTTGGAAGAAGAGAAATATCTCTTGCTGAAAATGAAATGCCAGCTTTGATGGCTCTCAGAGAAAAATATAGAGCAGAACAACCATTGGCCAATGCTAAGATTATGGGCTGTATCCATATGACAATTCAAACAGCGGTTTTAATGGAAACTCTTATTGATCTGGGCGCTGAATTAAGATGGTCGTCTTGTAATATTTTTTCAACCCAAGATCATGCTGCGGCTGCTATGGCTGCAAGAGGTGTTCCAACATTTGCTTGGAAAGGTGAAACAGATGAGGAATTTGAATGGTGTATTGAGCAAACTATCTGTAAAGATGGTAAGCCATGGGATGCAAATATGATTCTTGATGATGGTAGTGATCTTACTGCTATGGTTCATGAAAAATTTCCTGAAATGTTAGAGACAATTCATGGCGTTTCTGAGGAGACTACAACTGGAGTCCACAGACTAAAAGAGATGCTTGAAAAAGGAGAATTAAAAGTTCCTGCCATTAATGTCAATGATTCAGTCACTAAAGCAAAAAATGACAATAAGTATGGTTGTAGACATAGTCTTAACGACGCTCTAAAAAGAGGTACCGATATGCTTCTTATGGGCAAGAGAGGTCTTGTAATTGGCTATGGAGACGTCGGTAAAGGATCAGCAGCAAGTCTAGCTCAAGAAGGAATGATAGTCAGTGTTGTTGAATCTGATCCTATATGCGCAATGCAAGCATGTATGGATGGATTTTCAGTTGTATCCTGTTACAAAGATGGTTCAGTTACAAGAAATGCTGAAGACATTGATATGCAAGTAATGGGAAACACTGATTTGATTGTGACTACAACTGGAAATGTTAATGTCTGTGATTCAGCAATGCTAAGCACATTAAAAAATACAGCTGTCGTCTGTAATATTGGACACTTTGATAATGAAATTGATACAGCATTTATGAGAGAAAATTATTATTGGGATGAAATTAAACCTCAAGTGCATAGAATTTTTAGAGATACAAAGCCTGATGGGACACCAGATCTATCAAGCAAAAATTATCTCGTTCTTCTGGCTGAAGGTAGATTAGTGAATCTAGGTAATGCAACAGGACATCCAAGCAGAATAATGGATGGCTCATTTGCTAACCAGGTCCTTGCCCAAATACATCTATACAAACAAGGATTTGCAAACATTAATGATGAAGACACAAAAGCAGAAATGATTACGGTTGAAGTTCTCCCTAAAAAATTAGATGAAGAAGTTGCAGCTTTAATGGTTGCCGGCTTTGGTGGGACAATAACTCAGCTCACTCAAGATCAAGCAGATTATATTAATGTTCCTAAAGAAGGTCCTTTCAAAGAAGAAAGTTACAAATATTAAAATTTAAAGTTCATATTATGGGTATTTTTGCCCATAATATGGCTTGTGAATATTTATAAAACATTTATTACTCTTTGTCTCCTTATTGTTCTTCTTGGTTGTGGAGTCAAAGGTCCTATTATTTTTTAACACCTTAAGTTTAGAATGGACTTTTTTGCATACAAAAATAACAAGTTATATTGCGAAGACGTAGATCTTCAAGATATAGCTATGGAATGTGGAACTCCATGTTATGTTTATTCAAAAAAAACACTGGAAAGACATGTTGAGGTTTATAAAAATGCTTTCAAAACAAAAAATAACTTAATTTGTTTTTCAGTTAAATCATTAAGCAACATCTCAATACTAGAATTAATTAATAAAAATGGGTGTGGGTTTGATGTTGTTTCGGGTGGTGAGCTAAAAAGAACTCTATACATTGGTGCTGATCCTAAAAAGATAATTTTTAGCGGTGTTGGCAAATCATATGATGAAATTCTTTTAGGTATTCAAGAAGGTATTCTTTCTTTTAATGTTGAGTCTGAAGCAGAGGTTTATAGAATTGAAGAAATTGCATCATTACAGAATAAAATTGTAGATGTTGCTATCAGGTTTAACCCAGAAGTTGATTCTGGAGGACATGAATATATAAAAACTGGAAGAAAAGGAGATAAATTTGGAATATCTTCAGATGATTCCGTTTTAAAGATTGCTAATTATATTTATGAATCAAAAAACCTTAATCTAGTTGGCCTAGCATGTCATATAGGATCACAAATAATGGATTTAGAGAGCTATAGACTCACAGCTAAAAACATAAAAGAACTTTCAATTAAAATTAAAGAAATAGGAAATAAATTAGATTTCCTTGATCTTGGAGGAGGTCTAGGTATTCCATATGAGAATGATAAAACACCATCACCTCAAGATCTTATTTCAATTATTGAGGCTGAGCTAATGGATGTTGAACAGAGGATTGTACTAGAACCTGGCAGAAGTATTTCAGGTAATGCAGGTGTTCTTCTAACAAAAGTGGAATATATTAAAGATAATTTTCTAATTGCTGATGCTGCCATGAATGATCTCTTGAGACCGGCTTTATATAAAGCAAAACATGACGTATGGAGCTTAACCGAAAGCAAAGCAATTGATCAGGTTTGGACAATAGTTGGGCCGGTTTGTGAATCAGCAGATGTAATTGCAAAAGATCATCCCATAAATGCTGATGTTGGAGATATTCTTGCAATTAAAACTGCAGGCGCCTATGGGTTTGTAATGTCTTCAAACTATAACTCTAGAGTTCGTCCAGCTGAGATTTTGGTAGATGGACAAACATTTAATATTGTTCGCTCAAGAGAATCATTTGATGACTTAATAAAAAATGAGATAAATCTAAATGATTAGTTTTGAAAAGTGGCACGGCAATGGGAATGATTTTGTCATTATAAATTCTATTGAACAGGAAATTAAACTTAAAAAAAGTTTTATAAGAAATATTGCGGACCGAAATAAGGGAATTGGATTTGATCAGCTTATTCACGTTTGTCTTCCAACAAAAGATAATAAAGATTTTTTTGTAAGGTTTTATAACTGTGACGGCTCTGAAGCGGGTATGTGCCTGAATGGAATTCGATGCGCATCTAGATATCTATGGAAAAATGCTTTCACCCCTTTAAAAAATATCAAGATTCAAACAAAAACAAAAAATCTATTATGTTCGCCAACCTCAAAAAATTGTGCATCTGTTTTAGTGGATTATCCTATTTACAATAATAAAATAGACTTATTCAAGAAAATTAAGAAGAAAGTTAAAAAAGAATTCTTCCTATCAAATATTGGAAATAATCATTTATGCATAAATATGGATTCTATAGAAAAAGTCGATCTCAATTTGATTTATAAAGATCTTGAAAAGCTAATTAAAAAATTTGATATTAATCTTTCAATATATAAAAAAAGAAAGGCTTCTATCGATATAAGAACTTATGAAAATGGTGTTGGCGAAACCTTATCTTGTGGATCAGCATCATTAAGCGTTGCTTCGCACTATTTAAATAAAGATTTTAAATCAATAAAGGTTTCTTCTATGGGTGGAGATTTAACTTTTAGAGATGTTAAAGATGGTATATTGATGACAGGGCCTACGAGCTTTTCATATAAAGGAAATGTTAATGAGTAAGAAACTTGATCCTAAAGAAGTTGAGATATTTTTATTAGAAAATTTAGATTTCTTTGAATCTAGAGAATCCTTAGTTAGCGAATTAAAATTTAAACACTCGTCCAGCTCAGCCTCATCAATTCTTGAGCGGCAAGTTACAAAGTTAAGAGAAGAGCATAAAAGCCTAATTGATTTATTAACTTCATTTATGAATACAGCATCAATAAATGAAGATCTTTTTAATAAATCAAAAGACTTAACATTAAAGATACTTGAATCTGATAATAAAAAAGAAATAGTAAAAAGTGTCGAAAATAGCTTCAAAAAGGATTTTAAAGTAGATAAGCCTCGGCTTTTATTTCATAAAAATAAAACAATTGATGAAATTGAATCTGCTACTGGTCTATCTTTTCATAAAGGAGCAATCCATTGTGGCTCTTATTCATCTGAAAAAATGAATATTCTTTTCAAAGATAAGAAAGTAGAGTCTATGGTGATAGCTGTAATAGTGACTGGTAATGAAATTGGGTTGCTTATGTTGGGTAGTTACGATCGATCAAAATACCTTGGCGATGAGGATACTACTTTTATTCAATATATCAGGGATGTATTAGAAAAAAAGTTGTCCAAATAGTTTATGAATAATAATGTTTTTATTATTAATGATATTAAAGAATATATAGTATTCATCTCTCAAGTTAAAAATCTTTCAGAAAATACCAGTAAATCCTATGAGCGTGATTTAAAAAAACTTCATTTATTTCTTTCAGATTTGAATATATCAGAATACTCTCAGATAAGTGCTGAGACATGCTCAGCATGGGTTGGCAGTTTATATTCTCAGAACAATAATCCAAAAAGCATTCAAAGACATCTTTCATCAGCCAAAGGGTTTTTCAGATTTTTAAAAAAAAATAACCTTATAGAGTCTTCACCTTTTGAGTTAATTTCTGCACCCAAATCATCTAGCACCTTGCCTGAGGTTTTATCACCAGAAGATGTTGAACAACTATTAAACTTTAAGCCAACTAATATGATTGAGATTAGGGATATGGCAATTATAGAATTAATGTATTCATCGGGATTAAGAGTTTCAGAAACAGCAAATATAAATATTAGTGATTTTGAAGAAAATAAAACTTTTTTACGTGTGCTCGGAAAGGGTTCTAAAACTAGGCTTGTTCCAATGGGTCGATTCGCAATAACTGCAATTAATAATTGGTTGATGGAAAGAGAGAAAATCCTTAATAATACAGATGCATTGTTTTTAAATTCAAAGGGAACGAGACTAACTGTGAGAAGTATTCAATTACGTTTAAAAAAAATGGCTGTTAAACAAGGACTGCCACCAATTCACCCTCATATGCTTAGACATAGTTTTGCAACACATATGCTTGAATCAAGTGGTGATCTTCGAACAATTCAAGAGCTTCTTGGTCATAGTTCGCTATCTACCACACAGATATATACTAAATTAGATTATCAACATTTAGCTAAGATATACGATCAAGCTCATCCAAGGGCAAAAAAATGAAGAAATCAAAAGAAATTAAATTAATTACCTTTGATCTTGATGATACTCTTTGGGATAACATGCCAATAATTACAAGAGCTGAAATTGATACTAGAAAATATATAGAAGAGAGAGTTGGAAAAATAGAATGGGGAGACTTGAATGACTTTCTTAATCTAAGAGAGGAACTTATAAAAGAGGATCCTTCCATTGCCTGGGATATAAGTAAGCTAAGAAAAGAGATTTTTCGAAAAAAATTAGCCTATGTGAAACCACAGAGTTTGAGAGATAAAATTGTGGAGGAAGCTTTTACAATATTTATTAATAAGAGACATGAAATCCAGTTATTTGATGGTGTTGAAAATGCACTAAGTGAGCTATCAAACAAATATATTTTGGGGGTTCTCACTAACGGTAATGCAGATGTATACAGATTTGATTTTGGAAAATATTTTAAATTCTCAATTAGTTCTCTTGAGGCCAAGAATAGCAAACCAAATCGAGCGCATTTCGATAAAGCATTGGAAGAGGTCGAAAATATAGCCTTTGACGAAATTATTCATATTGGAGACCATCAAATTAATGATATTTTATTTGCAAGCAAGCTGGGCATAGAGTCTTTATGGTTTAATAAAAATAATGTAGATTGGGAACAAGAATTTGAAAAACCTTATGAATTTAATTCGTGGGAACTGTTACCAAAAATCATAGAAAGTAGATATGAGTGATAAAGACTTATTAGAGGCGTTAAAACGTATTATAGAAAAAGAACTAAGTAGTTTAGGTGCATTAATACCAAAAGATGTTGTATCTAATATTGAGAGACAGATTTCTCCTAAATTAGAAAAAGTTATAGAACAAAGCGGTTATGTGAAAAAGTCCAAGTACGAGAATCTTGAAAGAATAATAAATGATCTTGAAAAAAGAATCGATGAATTAGAAAAAAATTAGAGCTGGTTTAAATACGTATCAATTCTTTCGGCATTCATCACAAAGGATGATTTAAGAGTATTTGTTGCAGCTTTAATATCATTTATATTAGTAGCCTCACCAACCTGTATAACACCAATCATAGCCATCATAACGTGTGGATCACACTGATATACATAAACGCCTTCAGTATCTAAAGTCACACTAATATCCATATTCATTTGACCAGCCCATGACTCTGCTCCGGCTGGCAGCATTCCATCTATGACAGCTGAATTGTGAGACATATCTACTGCTTTAAAATGAATAGTATCTCCAACAGAAACTTTTAAAACAGCAGGTTCAAATATCATTTGTCCACCTTCACCTGAATTAAGCATTTTAACTTCATGCTCAGAACCCTGTGAAAGTTCAACTTTTTGAACTTCGACCGGAGAAGAAGCAACTGCTTGGCTCATCTGAGATGCACTTCCACAATCTTGGCCTTCAAGACATATGTTTACCTGAACCAATAATCTATCTATTACAGCCTCTTCATATTTTTTTCCATTAAAAATAAACATAAAACATAAAGGAAGTATTAAGAGAAAGATTTTATTTTTCATAGTTTTTAAGAATTTGGTCTTTGAAGTTCAACAACATAATCAACGACTTTTAGTATATTTTCATAGGAGCCTTTTGATTCAATAATATATTTGCCATCTACAATCATCATGGGAACAGAGGAAACCTTTAGTTGCCTTGAATGTTTAATGCCCCTATTAACCATTTGTTTTACTGTAAAAGAATTCATATATTGTTTAGACACTTCGGGAGCTACACCAAATTTTTTTAAAAAGTCTTCAATGGCTTTGGGATTTTGTAAAAAGTTTCCTTCTTTATGTATTGTCACAAATACTGCTGCATGTGTTGATGGATCAAGTTTCAGTGCCTCGATCGTATAATACAAAGATGCGTGCAATTGATGAATGCCGCCCCATGTTACTGGCATTTTTGTGAGTCTTACATCACTTTCTTGTCTTGAAGCCCATGAATTAATAACTGGATCAAACTGATAACAAGCATTACATCCATACCAGAATGTTTCAGATACCTCGACGATTCCATCTCTTTTTACAGGCAGCGGATTGTCCACGAGCCTGTAATCAACTCCCAGCCTATATTCAGCAGTTGTCGAAAGTGAGAAAAAGATAAAGAATAAAGAGATTAAAGTATTTTTTTTCATTGATATAACCCATGCATATAGTTTGCTAAAGCGTCTATCTCGTTGTCAGAAAGGTTTTCTGCAATTGATTGCATTATTTCAGAGGTTGCACCAGTATTTCTTTCTTTAGATCTATAAGCTTTTAATGTTGATGTTAAGTACCCAACTTGTTGTCCAGAAACTGCTGGATATCCTGCAAGACTATTTCCTTGTCCATAAACTGCATGACAAGAGGTGCAAGCAGGTATTTGTTTTTTCATATTACCAAATCTATACAGTTGAGTTCCAAGTGCTAATAATTCTTCGTCGTTCTTGGCTTGGCCACCGTTAATGTTGTATTGCGAATAAAAAGCAGCTATATCTTTCAAGTCTTCATCGCTTAACGTTTGAAGATAGGGTGTTACAGACATCATCAATGCGTTCATTCTGTTGCCATCTCTAAAATATTTTAATTGTTCATATAGATACTTTTGATTTTGTCCAGCAAGTTTAGGCCAGTCAGAGCTAATCGAAACTCCGTCAGCTCCATGACATGCTGCACATGATGCAACTAATTGTGAGCCTTTTTCAATATTACCAGAGACAAATGTTTCGGGCATTTTAATTTCTTTAGATTTTTCTTCAGCACTATTCAAACCTGTTGATAGTCCAAAAAAAATAAAAAATATTAACGAATACTTCATTGAAAATAAAATGTGTGTCTTATTGGTGTGTATTATAAACATAGGTTGATATGATATAAACGATTAAATGAAAAACCTTTTTAAAAATACTGAGTTTGTTTTTGGCGTTACAAACTATAGAAAGCTGCCTGAAGATGTAGGAAGTGAAGTTTTGCTTGCTGGAAGATCTAATGCAGGTAAATCAAGTGCTCTAAATGTCTTAACTGATAATTCAAAACTAGCAAGGATTAGTAAAACACCTGGCAGAACAACAGAAATCAATTTTTTTAAGGTTAACGATGACATCATGCTTCTAGATTTGCCAGGATACGGGTTTGCGAAATCAAGTAAGGCAAAAAAGAAAGACTGGGGTCCGCTCTTAGGTGAATATTTTCAAAAAAGAAAGGCTTTAGCAGCAGTAGTAATATTTATGGATATTCGTCATCCTCTTAAAGAAAGCGACTGGGAAATGATACATTTGTGCAGAAACTTTAATGTTCCTTTTATTCCAGCTCTTGCTAAAAGTGATAAATTATCAAACAACAATATAGCCAAGGCGGTTTCTTTTGTTAAGGAGAAAATACCCGAATCAAATCCTATTGCTATTTCATCAAAGGATAAGCTTGGTTTTAATAAGCTTTCAAGGGCTATAATAGAATACTGCTAATGCTTGAATATCAAAAACAAGACTGTGATTTAACTCTTCAAGAAGGTTTGGATTGTTACTACAAAGCCTTTCCTGAAACTACTGAGATATTTGAAGACAATAAAGACTCTGGAACTCTCTTAAGAGATCACGATTGCACTCACGTCATATTTGGACTTAATACATCAATCGAACAAGAATCAATTCTAGATACTTGGGTTGTTTGGGGAAGTAAATGGAAATTGAAATACATATGGGGATATCAGAGTCTTCCTCAGATAAAACAACTTTATAAGGACCTATATAAAGAGTTTGGTATTTTAGGATTTCTAAAAATATTTTGGAAGCTTGGAGGAATCAAAAGAAAAACTATGTTTAGAGCTTTTAAGATGAAAAAGAAATGGCCTTTTAAAATGCCTGAGGAATATCTCTCTTTGAAAATATCAGATTTAAGAGAGGAGCATGGTATTAAAATTCTTCTTCCAGAGGAATTACAATACACGCCAATAGAAAGATAGGATGAATATAAGTGTTGCTAATATGATTAGTGAATGAAAAAGGCTCTTTTTCTTCTCTTTATATTTATAGCTATTCCAGCTTTTTTATATTTCGCTCTTGATAGAGAGAGTATCGATATTAATGAATTTAGATTAAATTCTGATTATCAAGAAGTTAAATTAAGTGAAGGCATTACTTCTTATAAAGATATTGGAGATAAAAACAACAAAGTTATTGTTCTAGTTCATGGCGCTACTTTTGGGTCACTTGCATATGAAGAATATGTAAATGTCTTTCTTGAAAATAATTATAGAGTAATAACCTATGATCAATATGGCAGAGGTTATTCGGATAGGGTTCATACTAACGTTAGTATTGAGCTTATGGAAAGGCAGCTTAAAGAACTGATTGAGCATTGTGAAGTTGAGGACTTAATATTATATGGAGTTTCTTTTGGTGCTGCAGTTGTTGCTAAATATGCCTCAAATAACCCAGAAAAGATTAGCTTCATAGGTTACCAAGTTCCAGTTATTAATTCTGCAAATATTCCTCTATTGTCAATAGTAAAAATTCCTTTATATGGTGACCTGTTATCAAGAGGTTTTTTAGTTCCCAGTGCTCTAAAAAGAATAGAAGAATATGAGGATTTGATGAGTAAGAAGCTAATAGATCATTACATCGGACAATTTGAGGTAAAAGGGACTGAAAAATTTTTTAAACAGTTCTTTTTAGGGAATGCTATGGGCAACAGGCTTAATGATCATAATATTATCGGAAATAATTCTATCCCAAGCTATTTTGCCTACGCAGAAGATGATATAGAAATAGATTCTAAACTAGTTGAGGAAGCTATTAAAAATTACAGCAATCCAATAGTTAAAAAATATTTTGGTGGTCATTTTTTTTCTTCTGGTATGGAAAGAGAGGTAGCTCAGGAATTCATTGATAGCATTAAAAAATAGTATGAATAATAAAATACATCCAGCAATGAAAAGGCATATAAATTAACTAGTGTATTCAAGAAGAACTTTCTTAAAAATTACAGCAGGAATAATTGGCTTGTTTAGTGGCGGGTTCATATTACGAAACTCTAATAATCAAAAGGTAAATCACATATTGGCCTCAGCTAGTCATGAGAAATTAGCACTTTGTGTATCTTTGTCTGAACAAACTCCGAGGCTGGAGCTTATGTTGGATGACAAGACTGTCATTAAAGGAATACAAACAGATAGAAAAGGCACAAATTGGCAATTCATATCAAATAAGCTTGTATCAAATCATTCATATAAACTTCAATTAATTTCTAATGGTGAGCCAATATATAAATCATGGAGTCTTAAGACGTTCCCTGATCCTGATTCAGAAGTTGAGAGTGTTTCGATCATGTCGTTTACCTGTGCTGGTGGTCCGGAGGGATTTAAAATTTCAGGCAAAGAGTTTTTTAAGCCTTTGAAATTTAGACAAAAAGTCTTTGATGAAGGATTGTCTATGAATCCGGATTTTGCAATTTCTATAGGTGATCATATCTATTGGGATCTTAGAGGAGAAAATGCTCCTCAGATTGGTCGAAAGAATAAGTTAATAAAATTTTTTCTAGGGGGTTATATTGGACTTGTTTATGGTTCTTTTAATAGATCTCAAAAAGCGAACAGCCAAAAAAATGAAAAAGTTCTTAAAAATATTGGCAATGAACAAATAGCATCTCTTTATGGGACAAGGTTTAAAAGTACTCCAATTTTCTTTATTCCTGATGACCATGATTATTTTGAAAATGATGATGCTGAAAAAGAACTTGTGACATTTCCTGCAGATAGCTTTAGTAAGGATGTTTTTAAAAAAATGGCAGACTTATTTTATCCGCCTTTATTAGATACTCCAGATGGAAAGCCAAAGAGAAAAATTGGAAGAATTAGATACGGTAAAGTTTTTGAGGGGTTGTTGGCGGATTGTGCGGGTGATATGACATTAGGCAATAAAAACGCAGTATTAATTTCTAAGCAAAATGAAGAATGGATTTCATCAAGAATAAAAAATTCTCAAGTCAAGAACTTGGCATTTATTCCCTCTCATCCTTTTGGGTACACTGCTGGTAAATGGCGAGAGTGGTATCCAGATGTAGTAGCTGAGGAGGGAGCCACTGGAACAGTATCCAATGAGCTGCTCTCTGCAACTAAAGGATCTCTTACAACTGATGTAAGAAAATATCTTTGGCAAGAAGGATGGTTTCTTCAACATCAGAGGTTGATCAAATCTATTGCTAAAAGAAAAGGCTCAAGATTTATTTTTTCAGGGGATATACATGCTATTAGCGCTTCTTCAATAATGAAATCAGGTGATATTAAATTAAAAAACGAAGTAAAAACATTTTTAGTAGGTTCTGTGGGTAGCTCCAGTGCTGGATGGCCATCCTTTGCAAGAGGCATAACTGCAGATAATCCCAAGTCCTTGGTATGTAATTCAATCTACAAAACTAGAGAAGAAAACGGGTTTACTTTTTTTAAGTTTGGCAAAGAGTCTTTAGCAGAAATTATATCCTGTGGAGGCCATGATTCAGAAAGTGGAGATAATGGAGAGATAATTTCTAATGATAAGATATATTTATAAATAATTGGAAGCATTATTTAGAACGCTATTAATAAATGTTATCTGTGCTTCGTTCTTGATTTTTCTTTTTGAGCTTATTAAATAATAAGCCCCATCCTCAATATTTCCTGTATTTAAAAGTGAGAT
This sequence comes from uncultured SAR86 cluster bacterium, assembly GCA_902556105.1. Classification (GTDB taxonomy): domain Bacteria; phylum Pseudomonadota; class Gammaproteobacteria; order Magnimaribacterales; family D2472; genus SAR86A. Next base: position 16,740 of record CACDUZ010000008.1, on the reverse strand, counting down.
GCCAATATATAAATGAGTAATCCCAATGACTTCAGAAAATGTCTTACGATTCTTTAAGTATGTATCAATATTTGAACTCATTTTAATAATGTCTTCATACTTTCCTTGCTTAAACATGCTTTCTATCATTAGAGATGCAGTTGAGGTCAATATGCCCTCTGGAATTTCATCTTTATTGGCTTCTACCTCTTGGATGAAACTTTTAAAATAACGCTCTGCTTCATCATAGTTTTTATTTAAGTAATTAATTCTGGCTAATTGAAAAAGAAAAATGCTCTCTTTTTCTAAGTTCTTCTTTGCTAGTTCTGATGCCTTTATTAACTTTTCATTTCTTATATGGCTAATAAGCTTTCGATAATCGCTTAAGTTCTTAATATCAAGCGGCTCTTCTCCGTCAAGAAAATAAGAAATTGAGTGTTTGTTGTTCATTGAATCAATTTCTTTTCCGTCGAATGTAGTCGGATTATATTTAACTTTACTCATATATTGTATTGCAGAGCTATTAAAAGATTTACATTGATCAAACGTAGTAAATGGTGAATACATATTTCCACACTTCCCTTCTAAGACCTCAATATTTTTAGTATTTCCATCTTTATCAATGTCAAAATTTAAAAGGACAAATCCCATGGCACCTCTTTCCTGCATACTCCTTGGATAATTTACTTTTATAGTCCTGCTTTTATCAGTTTTAGAAAATCTCTGAAAGTTATCTAATAAATCTTCTTTATGAAGTCGCTCATTTTTATAAAGTACATAAGCAGATTTCTTTATTCTTTCAGTAATGTTGCATTTGGTATTTATTTTATTGCTGCCAACTAAGTTTTCGTCTGCAATGCATTTGAGGAATTTATTCTTTTCATCGAAATAGACATTCTCAAAATATGTTTCGATTATTTCTGTTGAGTAAATACAATTACAAAGAAATATAGAAAATAAGATGTTGTTCTTAGTGAGCTTCATTCCAGTTATTTCCAATAGCAGCTTCAGCAATCAAAGGAATATTTAATTCAACTGTTTTCTCCATAGTGTCTTTCATTTTTTTCATAACTTTATCAGCATTATCTTTTGGGCACTCAAAAACCAACTCATCGTGAACTTGCATAATCATTTTTACATCTGGCATTTCATTTAAAATAAGATCATCAATATCTAACATAGCTTTTTTAATAATATCAGCTGCTGACCCTTGCAGCGGAGCATTAATGGCAGCTCTTTCAGCTGCTTGACGCCTTAAGCCATTTGCGGCATTTATTTCATTCAAATAAAGGCGTCTTCCCATTATGGTTTCGACATATTTATCTTCTTTGGCTTGGGCCTTTATGTTATCCATATAGTCTCTTACGCCTGTATACCTATTGAAATAAGTGTCCAAGTATTCTTGAGCTTCGCCCCTTGGAATACCAAGCTGTCTAGTTAAACCAAAGGCTGACATGCCATACATTAATCCAAAATTAATTGCTTTAGCGCTCCTTCTTTGATCTTGGCTAACATCATCAATTGATACGTCAAACACTTCTGCTGCTGTTGATGAGTGAACATCAATATCGTTATTAAAAGCATGCGTAAGATTATTATCATTTGATAAATGTGCCATTATTCTTAATTCGATCTGAGAATAATCTGCCGATATTAAAGTATTACCTTCCTCAGGAACGAAAGCTTCTCGTATTCTCCTTCCTTCAGCAGTCTTGATTGGAATATTTTGGAGATTAGGTTCAGTAGAGGAAAGTCTTCCAGTTGAAGTAACAGCTTGCTGATAAGAAGTATGAATTCTTTCAGTTTTTGGATTCTCTATATTTATGAGGCTGTCAGTATATGTTGATTTTAATTTAGCTAATGTTCTGTATTGCAAAATAATTTTTGGAAGCTCATATTCCTCTGAAAGCCTTTTGAGAGTATCTTCATTAGTCGATGGCTGTCCTTTTGGCGTCTTCTTTAGAACAGGCAGGCCTTGTTTTTCGTATAGTATTTCAAGAAGCTGTTTTGGTGAATCAAGATTAAATTCTTCGCCAGCAATCTTGTAGGCTTCAGAAGAAAGACCATCTATTTTTTCTCCAAGTTCTTTAGAGTGATTTGCTAGTTTTTTCTTATCTATTTTTGCACCATTTTGTTCTACTCTAGAAAGAACATGCACAAGAGGATATTCGATGTCATGTAAGAGCTTTTCTTGAATAGGTTTTTCTTTAAGCATTGAGGCAAGGGTGTTATATAGCCTTAAAGTTATATCGGCATCTTCTGCGGCATAGTCTGAGGCAACATCTAGTTTAACTTCGGCAAAACTTATTTGCTTTGAAGCAGTCCCAGTTACATCTGTGTATTTTGTGGTCGTATAATTTAAATAATAATCTGCAAGCCTATCCATTCCATGACGTGTTGCTGTACTATTTAATACATAAGACATCAGCATTGTGTCACCAAGAAATTTTGTAATTTTTATCCCATGCCTAGCTAATATAGGAATATCAAATTTAAGATTTTGTCCTATGGATTTTTCCTGATTCTTTTCAATTACTGGGCCAAGGTTTTTTACAACATAGTCCAATTCTAATTGTTTTGGGCAGCCATCATAGGAATGAGCAATAGGAATATAACAGCCTTCATTTTCAGAAACAGATAAAGATATACCTATCAGGTTTGCCGAAACTGTATTTACTGAATCTGTTTCTGTATCAATGGCGAACACTTTGGATTTATTAATTTTTATTGCCCAGTTTTTTAAGGCTTTTTCATCTAACACTATTTCATAGTTAGAATCTTTTTTTGGTTGCTCTTTTTCTTTATTCTTATCAGCAGCTTTAAATTCTAACTCAGAAAATATTTTATCTAGCTCCTCCTCATCAGGTGAGAATTGCAATAGATCTGTAAATTTTAAATTAATATCTACATTATCTTTCAATGAAACTAACTCAACATTTCTGTCAAGGTCATTAATACTGTTTCTAAGGTTTTCACCTACAACTCCAGAGATAGAATCTGCATTTTTTTTGATGCCTTCTAAATCTCCATATTCTTTTAACCATTTAGCTGCAGTTTTTTGTCCTACTTTTGGAATACCTGGTATGTTGTCAGATGTGTCACCAACAAGTGCGAGCATGTCTCTTATCTGATTTGGCTTAACTCCAAATTTTTCAAATACACCTTCTTCATTAAAAATTTTATGCTTCATTGTATCCATCATTGTTGTATGAGGGTCTTCAACAAGCTGCATTAAATCTTTGTCTAAAGATGAAATAACACATTTGTATTTAGCCTCTTTTGCCATTCTTGAAATCGTTGCAATTACATCATCAGCCTCTACTCCTTCTATTTCAATCAAGGGGAATCCAATAGCCTTACAAATTGATTTTACTGGTTTAAGTTGCTCTCTCAGTTCATCAGGCATTGGTGGTCTGTTTGCCTTATAATCCGCGTAGATATCATTTCTGAACGTTTTTCCTTTTGCATCAAATACAACAATTATTGAAGAGCCCTCACTATCTTTTTTAAGGTTCATCAACATATTAGTAACGCCCTTTACAGCACCCGTTGGCCTTCCTTTAGATGTGCTTAAAGGTGGCATGGCATGAAATGCTCTATACAAATAAGAGGATCCATCTATGATAAAAATTCTATTTTTCATGTTTAAATTTTATATGATGTATTATGACTCTTGTTTTTCTATAATGGAAAAAATAAGTAAAAATGTATAAAAAAATTTCAAATTTAATAAAAAAAATTTTTCAAGATTATTATGAGGTTGCTGTTGCTATATCAGCATCTTCAATTATTTTGCTTGCAATCATCTTAGATAAGTTTATGTATTTACAAGCATGTCCGATGTGCATATTAACAAGATATGTTTTTGGTTTAATAGCTGTTTCTGCAATTGTAGGAATCTTTCTTAAATCAAAATTAATTGGTGGTCTGTTGATGGCTTTGTCATCTTTAATTGGTTTATTTGTCTCCTCTAGACAGATTTACATTCAGAATATGTCAATAGAGCAAATCGCAGAACTATCTGGTTGTGGAATGCCTTTTCATACTCAGGTGGAATACTTTGGATTAATAGATGCGATTAATAACACTCTTGCAGGAGGACCAAGTTGCGCAGAGGATGGATGGAGGTTTGTCTTTAATTTTGCAGAGTGGGGATTTATATTCTTTTCGATATTCTTCATCAGTACTATTTTTAAGCATAGAAAAGTCTTAAAAATCTAATATATTGTAGCAGAACTACATAAATTTTAGTTAAAAATTGCTTTAGGTACAGCTTTTTTAAATTTAATTGACTTTAATAAGTAAATAAATTGTAATGTACTACATAATAACTCCGAAAGCTGCCACTTAAGACAATATTATAGGTACATAATTATTTCCTCTACATATATAATTATTCCCCCCAAGTACCTATAATATTCGGTAGCTAAATATGAATACCCAGTCAAATACATCCCAAGCTCTTGAGCTTACTACTGAAGAGTTGATAAATGCAGCTATTAATAACAATGAAGGCGTTATGGCTAGTAATGGAGCTTTCTCAGCAACTACTGGAAAAAGAACTGGAAGAAGCCCAAATGATAGATTTATTGTGAAGGAATCTAGCACTGATCAACTTATTGATTGGGGCGCCGTAAACAAACCTTTTGAAGAGGATAAATTTGATAATTTATGGAATAAGATAGAGGCATACCTGGCTGAAAATGATAGATATACATCAAAGGTTCACGTTGGGTCTCATGCAAATCATTACTTGCCTGTTCGTGTTACAACAGAAACTGCTTGGCATTCGCTATTTGCAAGATTAATTTTTGTTTGTCCCAATGAATACAATAAATCTAACAAACAGGAATGGCAGATAATAAGCGCAGCAAATTTTGTATGTGTGCCAGAAGAGGATGGAACAAATTCTGAAAGCTGCGTCATCATAAATTTTGCGAAGCGTAAAGTTATTCTTGCAGGAATGAAATATGCAGGAGAAATGAAAAAATCTATGTTCTCTGTTCAAAATTTTTTATTGCCAGAGAAGGATGTTCTTCCCATGCATTGTTCTGCAAATGTTAATGCCAACGGTGATGTTGCTCTTTTCTTTGGTCTTTCTGGTACAGGAAAAACTACATTATCAGCCGACCCAAAATGTTCACTAATTGGAGACGATGAACACGGTTGGAGCAAAGGGTCAGTTTTTAACTTTGAAGGTGGTTGTTATGCAAAAACAATAGATCTAACTGAGGAAAATGAACCGGTAATCTTCAAGGCAATTAAACATGGTAGTGTTATTGAGAATGTTTATTTAGATGAAAATAATACTCCTGATTATTCGAATACTTCTTTATCTGAAAATGGAAGATGTTGTTATCCAAGATCGCATATTGATGATGCTGTTCCTGAGAATGCTGCTGGTGAACCAAAAACAGTAATCTTCCTAACCTGTGATTTAACAGGTTTGATACCCCCTGTATCCATTTTATCAAAAGAGGCTGCTGCTTATCATTTTTTAAGTGGCTATACAGCCAAAGTTGGCTCAACTGAAATGGGTTCTAATGCAGATATTGAATCTACTTATTCAACATGCTTTGGAGCACCCTTCTTTCCAAGGCCAGCCAATGAGTATGCTGATCTTCTTATGAAGCGTGTTGAGGAATTTGGCTCTAAAGTTTTTTTAGTAAACACTGGATGGACAGGCGGACCATTTGGTATTGGTTCAAGATTTAAGATTCCAACAACTAGAAGAATTGTTAATGCGATTCAAGATGGAGAGCTGGATAATGTAGAAACTGAGAAAGTTCCAGGACTTAATCTTGATATACCTTTATCGGTTGATGGTGTGGACAGTCTTTTGCTTAATCCTATTAATACATGGGAAGATGAAAAAGAATATGATAAGTATTTGAATGAGTTAGTTTCAGAATTTCAAGAAAATTTTAAAAAATTTAATACAAAACCTGAAATATTAAATGCTGGTCCAGGATTTAATGACTAATGAATCATTACAAGATAGGCTAAAAAAACTAAAAGAAACTAGCTTTTTTGATAACCTAATCATAAAAAGAGGAATCGAAAAAGAATTTTTTAGGGTCGATTCTTATGGCTTCATCTCAAAAAGACCACATCCTATATCCTTGGGCTCTGCATTAAAAAATAAGTATATTACAACTGACTTTGCAGAGGCTCAGGTTGAATTAGTTACACCAACTTTTGAGGATATTGATGAGTTGTATGATTTTTTGTTTTCACTACACGTCTATGTAGCAAAAAATATAGATGACGACGAAATGCTATGGCCCTTTTCAATGCCTCCAAAAATTGAGGATGAATCAGAAATAAATCTCGGTTACTATCATCAAAGTGGCATTGGCCTTTTAAAGCATGTGTATCGAAGAGGATTGAAAGCTAGGTATGGTCCCACAATGCAATGTGTTTCTGGAATGCATTATAACTTTTCATTGAAACAGTCCTCTTTTGCTAGTCTTGTCGAGTCCCCCAATCAAAAGAAAATTAGTGAAGCTTATCTCGGTCTTATTAGAAACTTTAAAAGGATATATTGGTTTGTTTTATGTGAATTCGGTCAAACAAATGTTGTAGATAAGTCATTTGTAAAAAATAGAAGGCATAATCTTGAGAAGTTAAATGAAAGTGACATGTTTCTCGAGCATGCTACATCTTTAAGAATGAGTGAAATTGGATATCAAAGCAAAGCACAAAAAAGCTTAGATATTAAATACAACTCATTAGAGGGTTTTCTTAGAAAAATAAAAAAAGCTATTGAGGTTCCTTATAAAGAATTTTCAGATAAAGGGTTGAAAGATTCTGACGAGGAGTATCAACAAATCTCTGATGGAATCATCCAAATTGAAAATGAGTATTATGATTCTATAAGGCCAAAAAGATCTTCCTCTGAAAATATGAGGCCATATGATTTATTGAAAAATTCGGGCATTGAATATCTTGAAATTAGAGGGGTTGATATAGCTCCATCTGATATAACTGGAATGTCCAAACATCATATAAGATTTTTGGATTTAATACTTATCTATTGTTTAATTCTTCCAAGTCCAAAAATTATGTCCAATGAAAAAAAAGAGATAGATTCAAATGAATATATCGCGATCTATAGTGGAAGGGATAAAGAAGCGAAAATATTAGTTAATGGTGATCAAATTAAAATAAATGAGGCGAGAGATGAGATGATAGGAAATTTGAGAAGCATTGCAAAGTGCATGAATGATAGTCAATTATTTGATGATTCTATTGATCACATGCTGTCTTTGAAGAAAGGTGAGCTTTCTCAAAGTTCATTTCACGCTTATGGTGTAGAAAAAGCAAAAACTAATCTAGAATTACTAAAATCTGCAGGTGAAAAAAATATTGATAGTATAAAAAAAGAAGCAGAGCTATCATTAGAAGAATTAGATAAAATGCCAACAAACTCAAAACAAGAAATGAATGAATTTGTTAAAAATTATAATTTAGGTCTTTAAGAGGGAATATTATGAAAGCTTTGCAATGTGTTGAGCTGGGGATGCCAGATAAATTACAAATTAATGAGGTAGCCAATCCAACGGTTATGCCAGATCACGTGCTAATAGATAATAAGGCTGCTAGTGTTAATTTTCCAGATGTACTGATGATACAAGGTTTATATCAATTTCAGCCAGAGCTTCCATTCTCACCTGGAGGAGAGTCTGCTGGAATAGTTTCAGAAGTTGGTGAAGGGGTTGAAAATATCAATGTTGGTGATAGAGTCTTTGCAATGACTGGCCTGGGAGCTTTTGCTGAAAAAATTGTTGCTCATAAAAGCTCTGTTGTAAAAATTCCTGAGGCCATGGGTTTTGAAACTGCTGCCGCTCTTCCAATGACCTATGGAACTTCTTTATATGCACTAAAACAAAGAGCTGAATTAAAAGAGGGGGAAACCTTGCTTGTTTTAGGAGCTGCAGGAGGTGTTGGGCTCGCCACAGTTGAGCTTGGTAAATCAATGGGTGCAAAAGTTATAGCAGCAGCATCAACTCAAGAAAAAGTTGACTTATGCATACAACATGGAGCCGATGAAGGCTTCATATACCCTTCTGGCAAGCTTGATAGAGATCAGCAAAAAGAACTCTCCTCAAAAATAAAAGAGTTAACTGGGGGCATGGGTGCAAATGTTGTTTATGATCCGGTTGGTGATGACTATTCTGAGCCTTGCATAAGAGCAACTGCATGGGATGGAAGATACTTAGTTATAGGATTTGCTGCAGGAGAAATTCCTAAAATACCTATTAATCTTGCATTACTAAAGGGTATGAAAATTGTTGGAGTCTTTTGGGGGGCATGGGTTGGAATGTATCCAGAAGAAAATAAAAAAAATTTTGAAGAGCTTTTTCAACTACATTCAGATGGAAAAATTAATCCAGAGGTTTCTGACTCTTTCTCTTTAGATGATGGAGCTAAGGCAATAGCTCACTTAAAGGATAGAAAAGCAAAGGGTAAGGTAATAATTAAAATCTGATTATTGAGTTACTGATTGGTAGGTCAAAGATAGTCTGGAAATATCAAAAGGAGGTCTAAATATGCCTACAAACTCTCCAGCGGGATTAAGTAAAATTATATTGTTTAGATGATTGTCTAAATGTGAATGATCGTTTGGATTTTCACCTGGCATAACATTATTGACTGAGAGTTGAGTTGCTAAACTTAAAAGCATTGGCCTAACATTTGAAACTCCAATAAAATCTTTGTCAAAACCTTTTGCATATTTATCAATATCGGTTGGCGAATCCCTTTCAGGATCAATGGAAACTAAAACCCATTGTTTGTTATCTAATGGGAATTCTTTTTCTCTAAGAACCTTTAGTAGCTTTGAGATCTGATACATAGTCGTTGGGCACTCATCAGGGCACCTTGTAAAACCGAAATACATTAATGTCCATTTGCCAATAAGATCCGACTTAGTAAATTCAATGTCATTAGCTGATAGGAAAGTAAAATCTGATATTTGCTTAGGACTTTCAAATAAATAAAGTCCATTAATCAATAACTCGTTTGTGCTCAGGACTCTTGGAGTGGTTAACTTATTTATAAAAAGAGCCAAAACAGCAAGAATGAATATAGCTATTATTAATATATTTTTCTTTATGGTCATTAACTTAAGATTATAAAATGATCTAATAGCAAAGCTAGAAAAATTAAGAAGATGTAATATATAGAAAATTGAAATGTTCTCATAGCATCTTTGTCATCTGAGCTGTAATAAAGTTTTATAGAGTAATATAAAAATGCAGAGCTCAATAAAACTGCTGAAACTAGGTAAATCATTCCAGACATTAAAACAACATATGGGAGTATGCTCACAATGAATAAAATAATTGTATAAAGAACTATTTGCAGTTTTGTAAATACAACTCCATGAGTTACAGGCAACATAGGTATTGATTCTTTTGCATATTCGTCTTTTCTATATATTGCGAGTGCCCAAAAATGCGGAGGAGTCCAAACAAAGATAATTAAAACCAATAATAATGCGTACGGGTCTATGGTGTTTGAAACTGATGCCCATCCCAAAAGAGGTGGGGCTGCGCCAGCTAATCCACCAATTACGATATTCTGAGGAGTTGCTCGCTTAAGGTAGATAGTATAAATAAATGCATAGCCTATCAAGGATGCAATTGTGAGAGTCATTGTTAATGTATTTACATAAAAGTATAAAATAAGAGCTCCAAAAACTCCTATAACTAAAGCAAATATTGATGCATGCTTTGCAGATAATTCACCTTGAGGAAGAGGCCTTTGATCAGTTCTTGTCATTGATGCATCTGTTTTACGATCTACTACCTGATTGATTGCTGCCGCAGATGCAGAGCATAAAGCTATACCAGTAAGAGATATAAATAAGTAGCCATAGGACGTCACTGTTTGTTCGGCTAGAAGCATGCCCACAAAAGCACATATCAACATCATATAAACTACATTAGGTTTACACAAATGATAGTAACTTTTAAGGAGTGTCATTTTTTCCAGGCAAGATAGTTTACCGTGAAGGTCGCTAAAAGTAAGCATGCTGCAACCAGATTGTGCGCTATAGCAACGTAAAGTGGTAAGACATAAACCACATTAATGATTCCAAGTGTTATTTGAGTTAACAATAACATTCCTAAAGTTGAAGCCAAAGGTGCAGCATCTGAAAACCATAATCTAGACATTAATACTAAAAATATTAATGTAACTAAAAGGGCTGAAATCCTATGCGAGTAATGGATAGCAACTCTTGCTGGATTATCAAGTAAGCCATATAGATAGTTTGGCCCCACTTCCTGATTTAAGTTAAAGCCACTTCTAAAGTCCATATCTGGCAAATAACTTCCTTGACATGTTGGAAAATCAGCACATGCAAGTGAAGCATAATTAGTGCTGGTCCAAACCCCAAGAAAGATTTGAAAAATTAATACTACAAATGCAATTCCTGCAATAACTCTCAAATTAGATATATTAATTTGATTAAATATTTGAAAGTTGCGTGATTTTAAATAAATAAAGTAAAAAAGTGTTAGTGTTGTAAAGCCACCAAAAAGATGGGCTGTCACTATGATGGGTAGTAATTTTAAGCTCACTGTTAGATACCCAAATAGCCCTTGGCAACATATAAAAACTAGAAGAAATGATGCCCAGCCTCTTATCGCTTTATCATTTGTGCTCTTAAAAGATAGATAGACTAAAAAGATCGCTAACAAACCTAAGGCTGCCGCAAAGTATCTATGAACAACCTCTGGTATTGCTTTGTTTATATCATAAGGAAACATAGGGTATCTGCTTTCAGCGAGAGCAATTTCTGCTTCATTCGTAGGAAAAACAATAAATCCGTAGCATCCTGGCCAATCAGGGCACCCCAAACCAGCATCGACAAGCCTTGTCCATGCTCCTAGTGCGATGACTACAAATGCCATGCAAATTCCTATAAATGATAGATTTCTAATATTATTCATTAAATTAACACCTTAAGATCTTTTAAAATTAATTTTGGGTCTGTTCCTGGTTCAAAATACATTACCGCTCTACCATATGGATCAATTACAAAGATAGGATTTTCGACATTTAGATTAATGCTAGAATTTCTTTGTAAAACATTTAGTAAAACTCCGTTCTTGTCTTCAATTATATTAACTCTTGGATATTGAGACTGTATAACTTTAAGATCATCTTCAAGAAGTTTATTTGAATAAAATAAAACTCGCTTTAGCTTATTTATGTCTCTGTTCAAGGCTATATTTAATTGTCTTGTTAAGTATATAGATTCACTGCTTGCATCTATATCAGTGACATAAACAGACAGCACCCACTTCCCGTCATCAAAATTTAATAGATCTTGAGTGCCATTCTTATTCTTAAATTGATTAAAGTTAAAATAACTTTTAAAAAAAACTCCATTATTTTTTGTTCCTTCTGGAGACTTACCCATTACAAAATATAGAGATGAAAAGGTAACCACCAAAATTGGCGTTAATAATATTGCAGCAAGAAAAATTTTACTTCGCATTTCTTTTATATCCATACCAAACGTACATGAAACACAAGACTATAAACATTAAAAACCATTGTGCTGAATATCCATAATGCTTAATTGGTGTCATGTTTGTTGGTGTAATTTTAATATATTCTAAACTGTTTTTGAGAGTTGGATCCGCTAATAAGATCATAGGAAAAATATTTTCATCATATTCATTTTTTATCACACCAAGATTTTTAGTCTGCGAAATCTTAGGCCATTCTTTTGAAACTAGATCATCTGACAAAACTAATCCAAGTTCTGGTATTTCTAATATGCCACTTACAACCTCGTCAATCTGTATCAATTTGATATCAGGAAGTTGATCTCTGAATGTATTTTGCTTAATCCATCCTCTGTCAACAAGAATGAGTTGATCAGTTTCCTTCATTCTTAATGGAGTTAAAACTTTATATCCTGCAATGCCTCTTCTTATGACATTATCTATTAATATTTGTTTCGAGCTATCCCATTTACCTTCCACATAAACCCTATCCCATTTTTGAGATTTCTGATTTATGTAAGAGGGCTTTTCTAATATTTTTTTTTCAAAATCATCCAATAAATTTGTTTTAGCTTGGCCTCTTTCGATTTGCCAAAGACCTAAAGAGAAAAATAGAAAGGCGAAAAATACAAAAAATATTGTTATTCTTTTTCCTGGGTTAAATTTATTTTTTTTCATATCTATTAAAGTATATATGCTTTAAAATTTTATTATGATTACAACTCTAATTTATATTGTTCTAGCTCTTTTACTTTTATCTCTAGCCGGCGGTCTATTCTTTTTGCTGGTTGATAAAGGCGAAACAGGAAGAAAAAGAACAGTTTATTTGCTTGGTCTAAGAGTATTCTTAGCTGCTCTATTGATAACATTAGTTGCGATTGGTCTTTATACTGGTGAGCTCGGAAATAGTGTTCCTTGGGATGGCTCTTAATTAAAGTATATAAACAAACAAGAACAACATTACCCAGACAACATCTACAAAGTGCCAATACCAAGAGGCTGCCTCAAATCCAAAATGGTCATGATCTTCAAAGTGCCCAGCAAAAACTGACCTTGCTAGCATAATTGCCAGCATAATACCGCCCATCATTACATGAAATCCATGAAAGCCAGTTAGCATAAAGAAGGTTGATCCATAAATACCAGAATTCAAAGTTAGTCCGTAGTGAGCATATGCTTCATAATATTCAGCTGCCTGCAAGCCTACAAAAATCAAAGCAAGAGTAACCGTTATTCCTAAAAACCTGTTGAATTTTTTTCTATCGCCATTCTTGAGACCCAAATGAGCAAAATGAACTGTGACACTTGAGCTCAATAAAACTATTGTGTTCCAAAGCGGCAACCACTTTAATGCATGATCCCAACCAGGCCAAGCCATGCTCTTCTCAGCAAGGACGTATCCGTCTCCTTGATCAGGCGTAACAATAACTGGCCATGTCGATTCAAAACCCTGCCATAATTCTATCGCTGCAATTCCGATTCCTTTTTCGCCCTCTCCTGCTAACCATGGGACTGAAAGAGTTCTTACATAAAATAATGCTCCAAAAAATGCAGCAAAAAACATTACCTCAGAAAAAATAAACCAAGCCATCCCATATACGTATGACTGTTTAAGTTGATTGGAATCTAATCCGGCGAGATGCTCTTTTATTACCTGTCTAAACCAAAAAAATAATGTTAAGAATAAGCATCCAAATCCAGCATAAAGAATATAAACTGCGTTGCTGGAAGGATCATCTAAATTATTGATTGTGCTGGAAGCTCCCATAACAAGGAGAAACAAAGAAAATGCCATAAAGATAGGAAATCTGCTTTGATCTGGAACATAATAACTTCCACCACTCATTTTTTTACTCCATTCCCGTTTCATGATGAGCTAGAGACTCATCGTTATAATCAGTGATATCAAAAATTGTATATGACAAAATTATATTTTTAATATTCGATGGAAGCTCATTTGATACCAATAGCTTTACAGGTAACGTAGCTTCTTCTCCAGGCAATAACTCTTGTTGCTCAAAACAGAAGCATTCTAATTTCTTTAGATGCGCTGCAGCATTTGAAGGAGCAACGCTTGGCACAGCCTGTGCCACCATTTTTTTATTAGTAGTATTTTTTACAAAGAATGTTGCTGTGTGATATTTACCTGTTTCAATTTTCATAACTTCTTTAGAGGGCTGAAAGGTCCATGGCATATTTTCATTATTTGTTGAAATAAACTGAAGGGATATTGATCTACCATCATCAATTATAAGGCTCTCTGAGTATTCCGACTGAAAAACTTTTCCATTTAGACCAGTTACTTCGCAAAAAACATCATATAAAGGGACAAGCGCAAAACCAAATGCAAACATTAGCGGAACTGCAATAATGAGTTTCGTTAATGTCTTTTTTGATCCCTTATTCATCAATCAATTTTGGGTGGCGTAGAAAAGGTATGATAAGGAGCTGGAGACGCGACAGACCACTCTAGGCCTTTTGCGCCTTCCCAAACTTGTGCAGTTGCTTTTTTACCTCCCATTACAGTTTTAAGAACTATAAATAAGAATAAGAGTTGAGAGAACCCAAACAAGAAGGCCCCAACACTGGAAACCATATTCCAATCAGCAAATTGGAGTGCATAATCAGGATATCTTCTAGGCATGCCAGCAAGACCAATAAAATGCTGAGGGAAAAAGGTAACATTTACTCCTGTAAATGAAAGCCAAAAATGTAGCTTACCAAGTCTTTCGTCATACATATTGCCAGTCCATTTAGGTATCCAATAGTAAACTGCGGCCATGATAGAAAATATAGCACCTGGAACTAAAACATAATGGAAATGTGCAACAACAAAATAAGTATCGTGGTATTGAAAGTCTGCTGGTACTATTGCAAGCATAAGACCTGATAGCCCGCCAATTGTAAATAAGACTACAAAAGCTAGAGCAAATAACATAGGAGTTTCAAATGTAATAGAGCCTCTAAACATAGTTGCGACCCAGTTAAATACTTTTACGCCAGTTGGAACGGCGATTAGCATTGTTGCCCACATAAAAAATATTTCAGCTGCTAATGGCAGTCCAACAGTAAACATATGATGAGCCCAAACTACAAAGGACAAAATTGCGATCGAAAGCATTGCCCAAACCATTGAAGAGTATCCAAATAGTTGTTTTCTTGAGAACGTCTCAATGATATGAGAGACAATACCAAAAGCTGGAAGTATCATTATATAAACTTCAGGATGTCCAAAAAACCAAAAAATATGCTGGAATAATACTGGATCTCCACCACCAGCTGCGTTAAAGAAACTTGTGCCAAAGTGAATATCCATCAGCATCATTGTTACAGCTCCTGCTAAAACGGGCATAACTGCAATTAACAAATATGCTGTAATTAACCAAGACCAGACAAACAATGGCATCTTCATTAATCCAACGCCTGGTGCTCTCATATTCATAATGGTTACAACAACATTAATTGCTCCCATGATTGATGAGGCTCCCATAATATGAACCGAGAATATGAAAAAGGTTACACTCGGAGGTGCGTATGTAGTAGAAAGAGGGGCATAGAATGTCCACCCAAAATTAGGCGCTCCGCCCTCCATAAATAAAGATGAAAGCAAAATAAAGAATGCAAAAGGTAATATCCAGAAGCTTAAATTATTCATTCTTGGAAGTGCCATATCTGGCGCACCGATCATCATTGGAACTAGCCAGTTTGCCAGTCCTACAAAAGCTGGCATAACACCACCAAATATCATTATAAGTCCGTGGAGCGTTATCATTTGATTGTAAAATTCTGGCTCTACTATTTGCATGCCAGGCTGAAATAGCTCTGCTCTGATTACCATTGCCATTGCTCCACCAATTAAGAACATGGCAAAACTAAACCATAAATAAAGTGTGCCTATATCTTTATGATTAGTTGTATAAAGCCAACGCGTGATTCCTTTGGCAGGACCATGATGATGGTCTTCGTGATGATTTTCAATTACTGCACTCATAATTTAATTCCTATCTTATATTTTTGGTTCTTTATAATCTACGATATCTTTTGGGATAACTATTTCTCCATCTCCATTCTCAGCATTTCCCCATGCTTGTCTTGTGTATGTTATTACAGCTGCTAATTCAACTTCGGACAAGTAATCAAATGAATTCATAGCTGCTCCTTGAACACCTTCCATTAATATCTCAATGTGTTTTTCTTTATTATTGAGAGCAATTTCGCTTCCAGCCAACGCAGGAAAAATACCAGCTATACCTTGGCCCTCAGTTTGATGACATGCAACACAATTAACTTCATAAATACCTTCGCCTCTTTCATTAAGTTCGGCAGTAGACCATTCTTTTGTTGTTAACTCAGCAAGCTTTATCGCTTCTTGTTTTTTATTGAATACCCATTCGTCATATTCAGCTTGTTCAACTACTTTAACAACAATTGGCATAAAACCATGATTTTTTCCACATAGCTCTGTACATTTTCCTCTATAAATTCCTGGTTGGTCCACAACAGTCCATGCCGTATTTACAAATCCGGGTATGGCATCTTGCTTGATTGCAAAAGCTGGCATCCACCATGAGTGAATAACATCATTTGCTGTTATTAAGAATCTAACTTTTTTACCAGCGGGTATAACAACCATTTCATCAACTTCTTGCAAATAATTTTCTCCTTTCGGAACTAAGTTATAAATTTCATCAAGATCAGTTGATAGGTTTGCAAAAAAACTTACTCCATCTTCTAAGTATCTATACTGCCACTTCCATTGATAGCCTGTAACTTGAATATTTATATCACCCGCCTCATCATCATAAATTTTCACAAGGGTCTTAGATGCTGGAACAGCCATGGCTATAAGTATAAGAAAGGGTATTATTGTCCATGCAATTTCAAGCTTATGATTTTCATGAAATTTTGCAGGCACTGGATTCTTTTTCTTAGTATGTGCCCACATTGAGTAAAACATTACTCCAAAAACAAGAACACCGATTACTACACAAATCCAAAAGATAAGCATGTGTAATTCAAAAACTTCATTACTTATATCTGTAATGCCTCTAGTCATGTTTAAAGCAAACCAGTCTGCTTTAACAAGGGGTGAAGCTAGAACTAATAATGGAAAAATAATCTTCTTATTTAAATTTTCAAGGAGTTTAAAAGTCATTGTTCGCCTAAAATTAAGTGTGCTTGTAATAATAAAATATACTTATGATGCATTATAAGATATTTATATATATATAACAAA
>CACDUZ010000007.1 GCA_902556105.1 uncultured SAR86 cluster bacterium | reverse complement strand
TGAGCTGTTCTTCTCTTTTCGTTTGTTGCTCTTTGAGCTGTTCGGATGCTGCAGCTCTTTTAGCTTCAATATTATCAGAGTAACTTTTAGTAGAAGATGTTGAAGATGAAGATTTTCCTTTCGAAGTTACAGTTACACCAGATTCAGAAGTAACAGATTTTGTGGGTGACTTTGCACCTTTAAGAAATTTTAAAAGCGCCTGTTTATCTGATGGGGTTATTTCATCAGAACTTTTGCTATGCGATAAGCCCGCTTTCTGCATTCGCTCTATAAGAGCTTTATCAGAAATCTTTAAAGTTTTAGCAAAATCTTTTACTGTTATTCCCAAAATATTTCCTTAATTAATTAAACCAATGTTCTCTTGCTTTCATTATCATTTTTGAGGCATCGTCCTCAGATATTTCAATAATGTCTTGAAGTTCGTCAATTGACAGCTCAGCAAGATCGTCTTTATTTTTTATACCTTTATTAGATAGTTTTTTTATATTTTCTTCATCTAGACTTAAACCTTCTAAAGATTCAACATTGTCCTCTTCTTCTGTTACAGCTCCCATGGCCTCTAAAAGAGCAGCATCTTCTGCAGCTGACTTGATTCTATTTATTTCATCTTCTGACTCAATATAGTTTTTAAATGAGTCATTTTCAGCATAAGCGATATCATCAAAGCTTAAAAAACCGCTTGAAATAATTTTTTCAGCAATATCTTCTTGCACACCAAGACTATCAATAATGTTTGCTAAGAACTCTGTTTCATCAACTTTAACTTTTGCTTCTGCTTCTTCGTTACTTATTATATTTAAATTCCATCCAACTAGTTTTGAAGCTAATCTGATATTTTGTCCCCTTGAACCAATTGCTAAGGCTAAGTTGTCTTCGTTTACAGCAATATCCATTGATCTAGAGTCTTCATCCATAACTATAGATTCAACTTTTGCAGGCGATAAAGCATTTATTACTAGCTGTGCTGGGTTATCGTCATAAATAATTATGTCAATTCTCTCATTGCCAAGTTCAGATGATACAGCTTGAACTCTTGAGCCCCTCATACCTACACAAGCTCCAACTGGATCAATTCTTCCATCATTAGTTTTGACAGCTATTTTTGATCTTGATCCTGCGTCTCTTGCAACTCCACGAATTTCAATTATGTCTTCATTAATTTCAGGGACTTCAATGCTAAATAATTCTGTAACCATCTCTGGGCAAGAGCGGTTCAACATTAGCTGAGGACCTCTTCCTTCAACTTCTACTATTTGTAGGATTGCTCTTATTCTATCGTTTATCTTATATATCTCTCCTGGCATTAATTTATCTCTTGGTAATAAGGCTTCTGCCTCATAGGTAATATCAACAATAATATTATCCCTGGTAACTCTTTTTACTGATCCTGATACAAGTTTATTGTTCTGTGATTTAAATTGTTCAACTACCTTTTCTCTTTCAGCTTCTCTTACTTTTTGCAACATAACCTGACGCGCAGCTTGAGTTTCAATCCTACCAAAAGGAATATTTTCTTGCTCCTTTGAAAAGGTTTCTCCTATCTCAAGCCCAGAGTCTTCTTTAGAAATATGAGTTTCATGGTGAAACTCTTCATCAGAGACATCAAAAACAATCCAATTCCTATGAGTTTTATATTCTCCTGTATCCCTGTCTATAAGAACATAAAGATCTGCATCTTCATGAAAATGCCTTTGAGATGCTGAGGCTATTGCAATCTCAATAGCATTAAAGATTACACTTTTATCTAAACCTTTTTCAGTCGATACTGAGTCGACAACTGTTAATATTTCATTACTTTGCATGAGAGTATTCCTTTATTAAATCATTATAGTTTGGTTTCAGCTTACAAAAATCGACATCTGAAAATTTAAATTTTAATTCGCTAGCCATATTTTTATTTGAAATTGAAAAGTATGAGTCGTCGCATTTGATCAATTTTCCGATAAATTTCCTTTTTCCTTCATACATATCTCTAGTTTTAAATTCTAGATCTTCTCCTATAAAGCTACTCAGTTGACGGACATCAAAAAACTTTCTGTCAACACCCGGTGTTGAGACTTCTAAAATGTAATCATCTCCAAGATGAGAATCAATCATAGGCTCATAAGAAAGATCTTTTGATATATTTTCACAATCTGATATGTCAACATTACTATCCTCAGAATCTATGTAAATCCTCAAAGTAATTCTTTTTTTTCCTCTTAAAATCTCAATTCCCCAAACCATACAATCATTCCTATTTACAATAGGTTCGATAATATTTTTAAATTCTTCTATGTTCATTTTTATACAAAAAAGGGGCATTTGCCCCACAAAAAAATATATAACTGTGGTAGCGGGGGCTGGATTTGAACCAACGACCTTCGGGTTATGAGCCCGACGAGCTACCAGACTGCTCCACCCCGCAACGCAGCGAACATGAAGTTTATGAAAGTAACTATGATTGGTCAAGTTTATTTTGTATTAGAACAAACATAATATTGTTATAATTTTGTTCTTTTTGCCGAAGTGGTGGAATTGGTAGACACGCTAGCTTGAGGGGCTAGTGAGTGAAAACTCGTGCGGGTTCAAGTCCCGCTTTCGGCACCAATAAACTATTCCAAGGGTATTTCGTCAGATAATCCTTCTTCAATGGCCTCTTCAATCAATGGGGTTTCAAAAATAACTTCAGTATTTTCATTCTTTAGCAGATATGCAAGAAGAAGGGAAAGAATAAGCCACAAACCTACAATTATGTATGTAAATTTACCGAGAAAATTAGAGGGGCCAAGAGCTCCAAACATTGAATTTGATGATCCACCACCAAATGCAGACCCTAAATCAGAGCCTTTTCCTTGTTGAAGTAATACCACTGCAATTATAACGATTGCTAGTAGAACGGATATAACTGTTAAAAAAATTATCATTATTGTTTCATTCCATTAAAAATATTTACTATTTTTGCAAAAGAAGCCCCTTTTAATGAA
Organism: uncultured SAR86 cluster bacterium; assembly: GCA_902556105.1. GTDB lineage: Bacteria > Pseudomonadota > Gammaproteobacteria > Magnimaribacterales > D2472 > SAR86A. The sequence continues at coordinate 41,341 of CACDUZ010000007.1, read as the reverse complement.
GCTCCACCAACCAATGCACCATCTACATATTGTTTTTTAAAAAAGCTTTCAGCATTTATATCTGTAACACTTCCACCATACAAAACACCTGGTATGTGATTATTGGCAGAATAGGATTGTACAACATCTTTTATATATTTATGAATTTCATTAATATCATTTGGCTCCGGTGTTAGGCCTGAACCAATAGCCCAAACTGGTTCATATGCTACTGTAAAAGATTCATTTAGCTCCAGGCCTTTTATTATTCCTAACTGCTCCTCAAGAATATTTTTAGTGCTGCCTTTTTGACTTTCCACCATAGTTTCTCCAATGCAAAGCACAGTCATAATTTTATTATTTAGACTTTCAATTTTCTTTTTTATTAACTCATTGTCCTCATTAAATAGCTGACGCCTTTCTGAATGTCCTACAATTGAAAAATTGCAATCCATATCAATCAACATATCAACCGAGATAGCACCAGTTCTTGGACCATCCAAGTAATCAACATCTTGAACCCCTATGAATGGGATGCAGGTGAGGTAACTTTTAATATCACCAAAATATATTGAAGGTGGAGCTATTCCCAAATAAGTATCTTTTTTATGTAATAGCTCATTGGAGAAATCAACACTCCATGTCTTATACATTTCGGTACTACCATTACATTTCCAATTGGCAATAATCATGCTTTTGACCTAATAATTTTTTCAATATCTTTTGCAAACTTCTCAGCAACTTTTTTCTCAGAGGCTTCAACCATAATTCTAATCTTTGGTTCTGTGCCTGAAGGTCTTACCAACACCCTTCCAATGGTGATATCAGATTCAATATCTTTTAAAAACGATATTAATTCCTTATCGTTAATAATATCCTTATTAGAGACTTTAACAGCAACGTTAATTTGAGGAATTTTAGTATAATTGCTTAATACCTCGCTTGGTTTTTTTTCTAATAAAAGTAATGAAGAAATTACTTTTAAAGCTGCAATGGTTCCATCTCCAGTACTAACTAGATCTTTGCAGATAATATGACCTGATGTTTCACCGCCAAGCATCCAACCTTTTTTTGTTAGCATTTCACTTACATATTTATCGCCAACATCTGCTCTAACAAATTTATATCCCAGTTTTTGAATACCTTGTTCAAGCCCAAGATTACTCATTTGAGTTCCTACAACTCCTGACCATTCACCAGTTCTGTTTGGATTTGAAAAGGCTAATATATATAAAAGGTCATCACCATCAAGTAAGTTACCCTTCTCATCAACTAATATAACTCTGTCGCCATCTCCATCTAAAGAAATACCATAATCTGCCCTATGTTTAATTACTGCTTCCTTGATAACTTCTGGATGAGTTGATCCGCAATCTTGGTTTATATTATATCCATCCGGTTCATTTCCTATTGTAATGACTTCAGCGCCTAGCTCCTCGAAGACTTCAGGGCTTACTTTGTAGCAAGCTCCATTTGCACAATCCAAGACAATTCTTAAGGACGAGAATGATATATCAGAGGGTACCGTGGATTTACAAAACTCGATGTATCTAGGTCCAGACTCATCGAATCTATAAGCTTTGCCTATATTAGATGTGCCAACTGGGGAAAGATCTGATGCCAAATACTTTTCAATTCTCTTCTCAATATCTCTTGAGATTTTTTCGCCACCTTCATTAAAAATTTTAATGCCGTTATCAAGAAAGTCATTATGAGATGCACTAATGACAACACCAAATTTATTTCTTAAAGTTTTTGTTAAGTATGCTACCCCTGGAGTTGGTATGGGTCCAAGAAGTCGAACATTTACACCAGCTGCAATGAAGCCAGCTTGAAGAGCAGACTCAAGCATATATCCAGATATTCTCGTATCTTTTCCTATAACAACAGTGTCCCAGCCAAGCTCTTTCATAACAAAGCCAGTAGCATGGCCAATTTTAAGACAAGCTTCGGGTGTAATTATGCTCTCGACGGGTCCCCTTATACCGTCAGTGCCAAATTTTAAACTCATGGAAAAGAATTATAACTCTTCTGCAGCACCTTTTATTGATGTTTTTTTACTAGATTTTCCTTTAGGAGAATCATCATCAGACCAGCCTTTGGGTTCTCTAGGAGTAGCGCCAGCCATAATATCATCGATTTGCTCCACTCCAATAGTTTCATATTTAAGTAATGCATCAGCCATAATATTTAACTTATCAAGGTTTTCTTTTAGAAGTTTTTCAGCTCTTTCATAACATGAATCGATTATGGCTTTTACTTCTGAATCGATTAATTTAGATGTTTGATCGCTTCTAATTTGTGCAGGATTTGAGGCAGACCTACCTAAGAATGGGCTTCCTTCATCTTCCCCATACTTAATTGTCCCCAATTCATCTGAAAAACCCCACTTAGTTACCATATTAGTTGCAATTCCTGTAGCTACTTCAATATCATTAGATGCTCCAGTAGTTATACCCTGGTAACCATTAATAATGCTCTCAGCTATTCTTCCACCAAATAAAGTAGTTATTCTACCTAAAAGATACTCTTTACTTTGCATATAGGTATCTTCTTCGGGTAAAAACATTGTTACTCCAAGTGCTCTTCCTCTAGGAATGATAGTTACTTTATAAACAGGATCATGAGTCGGGCATAATCTTCCAACAATTGCATGGCCAGCTTCATGAAAAGCAGTAATTCTTTTTTGTTCCTCACTAAGAATCATAGATTTTCTTTCAGCTCCCATCATTATCTTATCTTTAGCTAAATCTAGATGCGACTGATCGATTTTTTTGTCAGAATATCTTGCTGCAAACAAAGCAGCTTCATTAATTAAATTAGCTAAATCTGCACCTGAAAATCCTGGCGTTCCTCTTGCAATGACGAGCGGATCAACATCTGCATCTAAAGGAACTTTACGCATATGAACCTTGAGTATTGCTTCTCTTCCTCTTATATCAGGAAGGTCAACCACAACTTGTCTATCAAATCTACCAGGTCTTAATAGCGCAGGATCTAAGACGTCTGGTCTGTTAGTAGCTGCTATTACAATAACTCCATCATTTCCTTCAAAGCCATCCATTTCAACCAATAACTGATTTAATGTTTGCTCTCTTTCATCATGGCCACCGCCAAGACCTGCTCCTCTATGGCGCCCAACTGCATCAATTTCGTCTATAAAAACTATACAAGGTGATTGTTTTTTTGCTTGTTCAAACATATCTCTTACTCTAGAAGCCCCCACTCCGACAAACATTTCGACAAAATCAGAACCAGAGATTGTAAAGAATGGTACTTTTGCTTCACCAGCAACTGCTCTAGCAATAAGTGTTTTGCCTGTTCCTGGAGGACCTACCATTAAAACACCTCTAGGAATTTTACCTCCTAACTTTTGAAATTTTGTTGGGTCTCTTAGAAAGTCTACTAATTCTTGAACATCTTGTTTAGCTTCTTCGCAACCAGCAACATCTTTAAAAGTTGTCTTAACTTTTCCACCTTCCATTAGTTTGGCTTTGCTTCTGCCAAAAGACATTGGCCCACCTTTACCCGACATGCCGCCTTGCATTTGACGCATGAAGAAGAAAAATATTGCTAACAATAAGATTATTGGAAATGCTCCAACCAAAAGTTGTGAAAATAGTGATGGTTGTTCTATTTTTTCATAAACTGCTATTACTCCATTATCTTCAATAGCATTTTCTAAAACTTCGTCTCTTTTAAAAATTGGATGAGTTGTTTCAAATTTGGAACCATCTAGACGATCGCCTGTTATTGTCATCTGATCACCCTTATAGACAATCTTTGCAACTCTATCAGATAGAACTTCTTGTTTAAATTGGCTATAGCTGATTTGTTCTCTTGCAGAGGAATTCTCGATATTATTGAATACATAAATCATTAGTGAGCCAAGAACCACCCATACAACTAAATTTCTGATAAAACTACTCATAAATTACATTTCTCCATAAAGATATATTTCGCCTGATTGTTTTTTTGATGCAGCAGGTTTATAAGTTTGAACTATCTTGAATGATAATTCCATATCTTTTCTTAAACTTTTTAACATACTATTCTGAAATGTTTTAATTACTAAGTAACCGCCTGTTTTCAAAAAACTTGATGCAACTTCGATAGTTAATTTATTCAATTCGAATATATTTTCACTATCAACAGCATTTATACCAGTTAAGTTTGGGGCTATGTCAGAAATTACAAGATCAAAATCACCCTTTAATTTCCATATTGGTTCTATATTGGATATATTCTCAATACTATCCATAAAGAAGCTAACACCATCAATAGGTTGCATGTCCAAGATATCTATAGAATACACCCTTGAATTAGGATATTTTTTTTTAACAAATTGAGACCAACCTCCTGGTGCTGCTCCAAGATCTAAAACAATACTATTATTTTTTATTTTTTTTATCGTGTGTAATATTTCTTCTAATTTAAAAACTGCTCGGGAGCGATATCCCATTTGCTTAGCTTTTTGAGCCCAACTATCTAAATGCATTTATTAAATATGATTTACTTCTAAAATTTCATAGCTCAAAGTTCCAGAAGGTGTATCTATAGATATTTCATCATCAACAAACTTACCAACAAGTCCTTTTGCAATAGGGGTATCAATTGAAATATGTCCATCCTCAGGATTAGATTCAAGATTTCCAACTATTTTATATATAATTTCACTTTGACTTTTGATGTCATAAAGTTTAACGGTAGATCCAAACACAACTCTTCCAGTTTCAGGTATCTCCTTTACATCTATTACCTGAGCATTAGCTAAAGCATTTTCCATTTCACCTATCTTGGCTTCGATTAACCCTTGAAGCTCTTTTGCTGCATGATATTCAGCATTTTCTTTTAAATCTCCATGAGCTCTTGCCTCAGCAATAGCTTCTGAAATCATTGGTCGTTCTTTGAATTTTAGATCAGAAAGCCTTTTTTTAATTGAAATTTCGCCTTCTTTTGTAAGTGGTACCCTGCTCATATAAGCATTATAACAATTTGATAAATTATTTATTTATTTCTTGAAGCGAACTGTATGTCCAGTTTTCTTCGTTACTCTTAAAAGCATCAATTATCGCAAAAGCACCAAACATGGTAGTAGTGCAAAATATTTTGTTCCTTAATGCGCTTTGCCTGATTGATGCAGAGTCTTCAATTGATTTGGTACCTTCAGTTGTATTAATTACTAGATCAACTTCATTATTTAATAAATTATCAACAATGTGGGGCCTGCCTTCACTAACTTTATTTACTCTTTCAACTGGCAAACCAAGTTGATCAATATAATCAGCTGTACCTGATGTTGCAATAATCTTAAAGCCAGCATTAATTATTTCAGGAACAAATTTATCTAGATATTTCTTGTCTGAGTTTTTAACACTTATAAATACCACTCCAGATCTTCTAAGGATTTTATTAGCTCCTTTTTGCGCCTTAGCATATGCCTCACCAAAATTTGGACCAATACCCATTACCTCTCCAGTAGATTTCATTTCAGGACCTAGTATTGGGTCTACATGCGGAAATTTATCAAAAGGCATAACAGCCTCTTTAACAAAAGATAAGCCTTCTGGTAATATTGAAGAAAATTTTTGATCATTTAAACTTTTTCCAACCATTGCCTTAGAAGCAACTTTTGCTAAAGAATTTCCAATTGCTTTAGATATAAATGGGACTGTTCTTGATGCGCGAGGGTTGACTTCAATTATATAAACTTCCTCATCTTTAACAGCAAACTGAATGTTCATTAAACCAACAACATTGAGCTCTCTAGCGATGTCTATAGCCTGCTTTTTCATTACATTTTGTACTTCATCTGAGAGACTATATGGAGGTAATGAACACGCTGAATCTCCAGAATGGATACCTGCCTGCTCAATGTGCTGCAAGATACCACCAATTTCAATTTCTTTTCCATCTGATACAACATCAACGTCAACTTCAACTGCATCAGTTAAATAGCTGTCAAGCAGAATGGGTTTACTATTAGACACCTCTACAGCTTCGTTTAAGTATTTTTCAAGTTCTTTTGTATTATTTACAAGCTGCATTGCTCTTCCACCTAGAACATATGAAGGCCTTACAACAATTGGAAATCCAATATTATCACTTTTGGTAAGTGCTTCATTTACATTTTTTGCAGTAGCATTAGAGGGTTGTTTCAGTTTTAATTTATTTACTAACTCTTGAAATCTTTCTCTATCTTCAGACCTATCAATCGCATCAACATTTGTGCCTAAAATATTTATGCCTTTTTCAGATAATATATTTGCTAATTTAAGTGGTGTTTGCCCGCCAAATTGGACAATTACTCCTTCAGGTTTTTCAATTTCAATTATGTCTAAAATTTTTTCAGCTGTTATTGGCTCAAAATATAGCCTATTTGATACATCGTAATCAGTTGATACTGTTTCAGGATTACAATTTACCATTATTGATTCATATCCTTCTTCTTGCATAGCTAAGGAAGCATGAACACAACAGTAATCGAACTCAATACCTTGACCTATTCTATTTGGTCCACTTCCAAGAACAAGTATTTTTTTCTTATCAGAAGGTTCGCTCTCACATTTACCCCCATAGGATGAATACATATAACAAGTTGAAGTTGCAAATTCAGCTGCACAAGTGTCAACCCTTCTAAAAATTGGACTTACATCTAGGCTCTTTCGATAGTCTCTTACGGCATCTTCAGTAAGTTTCAATATTTCAGCAATTCTGCTATCTGAGAAACCCTTTTCTTTAATATTTTGAAGATACTCTTTATTTAATTCATTAAGTGACATTTTTTTAATATCTTCTTCTATATTAATTAATTCAGATATTTGATCTAAGAACCAATAATCAATTTTTGTAAGGTCATGGATTTTTTCTAATGTCCAACCTTTTCGAATAGCATCAGCTAAGTAAAAGATTCTTTTTGGACCTGGAATTGTTAATTCACTTTTTATTTGATCGTCGGATGCAAAGATACCGTTTGATGATACCGAATTTAATCCATTTAAGCCCTCTTCCATGCTACATAATGCTTTCTGAAATGATTCTTGAAAATTTGATCCGATGGACATGACCTCTCCAACAGATTTCATTTGGGTGGTTAATTTGGAGCTTGCCTGAGGGAACTTTTCGAAAGCAAATTTTGGTATTTTTGTGACTATGTAATCTATACTCGGTTCGAAGGATGCAGGGGTAAGGCCTCCTGTGATATCATTTTTAAGCTCATCAAGGGTATAACCAACTGATAACAAAGCAGCTACTTTAGCTATTGGAAATCCAGTGGCCTTTGATGCAAGGGCTGAGGATCTGCTCACCCTTGGGTTCATTTCGATAACAACCATCTTTCCATTATCTGGATTGACTGCAAACTGAACATTTGATCCTCCAGTATCTACTCCAATCTCTCTTAAAATCTTGAAAGAAGCATTTCGCATTATCTGATATTCTTTATCAGTAAGTGTCTGAGCAGGCGCGATTGTTGTTGAATCTCCTGTGTGAATTCCCATCGGATCTATGTTCTCAATAGAGCAAACAATAATACAATTATCTTCACAATCTCTAACAACCTCCATTTCGAATTCTTTCCATCCAATTAGAGATTCATCAATTAAAAGCTCACTGGTAGGAGACAATTCAAGTCCCTTTTCACAAATTGCTTTAAATTCTGAAATATTATAAGCAATGCCTCCACCAGTTCCACCCATGGTAAAAGATGGTCTTATAATGCAAGGGAAGCCAATTTTTTTTTGCACATCAAGAGCATCACTCATTGAATGTGCTATTCCAGATACAGGAGTTTCAAGATCTATAGCTTTCATAGTTTCATCAAAAAGCTGTCTATCTTCTGCTTTATCTATTGCCTCTCTATTTGCACCAATTAAAATTACATTATGTTTTTTTAGGACGCCATTTTTATCTAATGTTAAGGCCGTGTTTAAAGCCGTTTGGCCGCCCATGGTTGGTAAGATTGCATCAGGTTTTTCTTTCTCTATTATTTTTTCTACCGATTCCCAATGAATTGGTTCAATGTATGTTGCATCTGCTAAAAGCGGATCTGTCATGATCGTTGCTGGATTAGAATTAACAAGAATTACTCTAAAGCCTTCTTCTTTAAGCGCCTTACAAGCTTGTGCACCAGAGTAATCAAATTCACATGCTTGACCAATGATAATTGGTCCAGCTCCAATTATTAATACAGAAGATATATCTTTACGTTTTGGCATAATCTTCTACCATTAGACTAAATTTTTTAAATAAAACTTGAATCTCTTGAGGTCCGGGACTTGCCTCTGGATGACCTTGAAAACTAAAAGCTGGAGTGTCTTCGAATTCTATCCCTTGTAATGATTTATCAAATAACGATTTATGGGTAACTTTAATATTTGGTGGAAGCGTTTCAATATCTACAGCAAAGCCATGATTTTGGCTAGTAATAAAAACATCTTTAGATGATATGTTTTGAACTGGATGATTGGCGCCATGATGTCCAAATTTCATTTTGTAAGTTTTAGCCCCGCCTGCAAGCGCAAGAAGTTGATGTCCAAGACAAATACCAAAAATAGGTACTTGTGCATTTAAGAATTTCTTTATATTTTTGATTGCATAATTGCAGGGCTCTGGATCACCAGGACCATTTGATAAGAAGATGCCTTTGGGTTTGAGCTTTATAATCTCTTCAAATGAAGTCTTGGCATTTACAACTTTCACTTTTCCAACATGGTCTGACAGTAATCTCAAAATATTTTCTTTAATTCCGTAATCGTATGCAACGACGGGGTATGATTTTTCAGATTTTTGATTTTGAGGCCAAGTTCCTTGCTTCCACTCGTATTCTTTTTCAGTTGAGACAACTTTAGCCAAATCCATTCCTTTAAGACCTTCAAATTCTTGAGCTGCTTTGACAGCATTTTTTTCAGAAATTGAAGAAATAGCTCCAATACAGCAATTCATTGCTCCCTTTTCTCTAAGTAATGATGTTATTTCTCTAGTATCAATTTCTGATATTGCAATAACTTTATTCTTTATTAAAAACTCTTCAAGAGTTTGTATTGATCTCCAGTTGCTTGGCTTTTCGCAGAATTTTTTTACGACTATGCCAGAAGCATGAATAATCTTAGATTCACTATCTTCAGCATTAATTCCAGTATTTCCAATATGAGGATGTGTGAAAGTTATAATTTGTTTTTTGTATGATGGATCTGTAATGATTTCTTGATATCCTGTCATTGATGTATTGAATACAAGCTCTCCAATATTAAATATTTCTTTACCATAGCCCTTTCCATGGAATACACTTCCATCTTCAAATGCTAAAATAGCTTTAAATGGCATAAAAGATTACCGTAAGATTGAGAAAAATGAAGAAAAAGTTAGAGAATCTATTTAAAGAATTTTTTAATTTTAATGAGCTAAAATTATAGGCTGACATTAAAATTGTACTTTATAGATTAAGTTACCTTATGTCTATATATAATTGAAAAATAATGAAAATATCCATTAAATCTGCAGAAGAAATTAAGAAAATGAGAATAGCTGGAAAATTAGCTGCTGAAGTTCTTGAAATGATAACTCCACATGTTGTACCCGGTATTTCTACTGGAGAATTGGATAAATTATGTCACGAATTTATCGTAAATGTTCAAAATGCAATTCCAGCAAACGTAGGCTATAACGGATTTGAAAAAACTATATGCTCCAGTATTAATCAAGTTATATGTCACGGTATCCCTAACAATGAAAGAGTCCTTAAAGATGGTGATATTTTAAATATCGATGTAACAGTAATAAAGGATGGATGGCATGGAGATACATCGAAAATGTTTTTAGTTGGAAAATGCGCACCCCATAATCAAAGATTAGTAAAGGTTACTCAAGAATGCTTATACAAAGGCATGGAGGCCGTTAAGCCAGGTGCATACATAAGTGATATAGGTAATGCTATTCAGAAACATGCTGAAAAAAACTATTACAGTGTTGTGGAGGAATATTGTGGGCACGGAATTGGAACCGTATATCATGAAGAGCCACAAGTTCTTCATTATGGAAAGCCTGGAAAAGGCATTCAGTTAAAAGAAGGGATGTGTTTCACAATTGAGCCAATGATTAATCAAGGGACTAAATATTGTAAAACTCTTAAAGACGGCTGGACAGTTGAAACTAAAGATGGAAGAAACTCTGCTCAATGGGAACATACTATTGCTGTAACCAGTGATGGATTTGAGATACTTACAAAAAGAAACAATGAGTTTGAATGAAAAAACTAATGCTTTCACTTAATGATGATTTTATAAAAAATTTTCCTGAAATTTATTCGAAGCCAAATAAAGTCAATAGATATCTAAAGAAATATTCTAATCATATTGAAAAAGATATCAAAAATAAATTTATTGAACTCAACCTAGATCAAGATTTTGCGATATATGCAAATGGCGGTTTTGGTAGAAAGGAAATGTTCCCAATATCAGACGTTGATTTATCAATCATAGAGATAAATAAAATAAAGAATTTTAAAAATATAGAAACCTTTATATCCTATATGTGGGATCAAGGGTACAAAATTGGTCATTCAGTTAGATCAATTGAGGATATAAAGAAAATATCTAAGAAAGACCTTAAGGAATTTACCTCATATCTTACAAGGCGGCCTATCATTTCAAATGAGAATATAGATAAAAGAATTACAAGATCCCTTTCAGGCATATGGACTAAAAATAATTTCTATAATGCAAAACTTATTGAACAGCAAAGACGCCATAGTGAATTTTATTCCACTGCCTATAATCTTGAGCCAGACTTAAAAGAATCACCTGGAACTCTAAGAGACTTTCAAACATCTCTTTGGATTTTGCAACACTGTTTTGAATTAGATTCTTTAGATGCAATTTCGAATGCTAATGTGCTTAACGGTGAATTAAAGCAGGCAAAAACTGCATATAATTTCATAAAATCCCTTAGATTTGCGACTAACATTGCTACTCAAAAAAACAGATTGACTTTTGAGGCACAAATTGAGGTTTCTAATCATGCGAAACTAAATTCAAAGAGTTCTAAAATTTCGGTAGAAAAAATGATGAAAAATTATTATGAAATGGCATCAGTTCTATCCTATTTTAATGAAATAATTTTTGAAAAATATAATGAAAAATTACCAAGTATTTTTAGCAAGAAGGTGTATGGCATACATAAACATAAAAATAAAATTGGTATTCGCAACACAAAATTAAAAGATAATAAAAATCTTATTTTTGAAATATTCATAGAGATTGGTAAAACTAAAAATATCAACTCAATTGATACTCAAACAAAATCTCTAATTAAACAAAATATTAACTTAATTGATGATGAATTCAGAAAAAATTCCTTTTATTCTGAACAGTTTTTAGAAATATTAAGATCCAAATATAATCTATCATCAATTCTTAAAACAATGAAAACTTTGGGAGTGCTACAAGCATATATTCCAGACTTTGCAGGCGTGGTTGGACAAATGCAATTTGATTTGTTTCATGTTTACACTGTTGATGAGCATACATTTAAGGTCGTAAGAAATATGCGACAAATGAAGCTAAATAAGCAAGATGGATTTGAACTTGAGCACGAATTAATAAATAAGATTCCTAAGATAGAAATACTATACATTGCTGGTATTTATCATGATCTAGGTAAAGGTAAAGGAGGAGATCATTCAGAAATAGGAGCAAAAACGAGTTTCGATTTTGCTAAAAGACTGGGTATGTCTACAACTGATGCTAATTTGATTTCATGGATAGTAAAAAAACATTTAATCATGTCTTCCATATCTCAAAAAAAGGATATTTCAGAACCTGAAACTGTGAATGAGTTTATTAAGCATGTTCAACAAAGCGAAAAATTGGACTACTTATACCTGCTAACAGTTAATGATATAAGAGCAACAAATCCAGCATTATGGAATGGTTGGAAGCATCAATTATTAAAAGATCTGTACATTCTTTCAAGGTCTAAGATGAATAAGGAGCCTTTGAGGGCTTCTGCAGAAATTTCTAAAGAGAGAAAGAAGAATGCTTTAGAAGATTTTAATAAGGATGAGTGCAAAGACTTGCAAAATTACTTTTCTAACCTTAATGATAGCTATTTCAATAAAAATCTTAGCGACTCACTTCGATGGCAAGCAAAATTAATTACTTTGAATAAGGATAAAAATTTGATTGTAGGATGCAAAAATAGATTTGAGAATCTTATTGAAATATTCATAAAAGCCGATAACTCAGAGGGTTTATTTTATAAATTAACTAAGACATTAGAATATTCAGGGCTAAATATAATAGATGCAAACATTTTTACATCGATCGATAACATTTTTGCTGCAAATACTTTCATTGCAAAGTTTTCTCATCATGATAGAAAATTTAGTGCAAGTGATCTAAAGGAGCTATCTAAAAGAATTGAAAAGAACTTTCTTCAGTTTGATCAAATTTCAAAAAAACAAAAAATTGTAAAAATAAAAAATAACTTTGAGAAAAAAATTAATATTACCGAGTCAGTCAATAAAGATAGGGGAAGAAACTTAATAACAATTGAAACCTCTGATAATTCAGGTCTTCTGGCCAATATTGCTAAGGTATTTTTTGAAAATAAAATATCAATTTTCTCTGCAAGAATTAATACACTAGGCGAAAGAGTTGAGGATACTTTCGAAATAGAGAATTCAGATAAAACATTAGTGAGCGAATCCAAAATAAAAAAAATAATATCTACTTTAAAAAAAGTGGTGTGATTTAAATTTTTAAAACTATAATCTATTTATGAAAATTCAATGCAAAGGAATTGCAAATAAGTCTGCAAAGGGAGAGATACTCGATGTCTACTTTCCATGTATTGAATATGGTGAAAAAAGAATTTCTAGCGAATTACAAATATCAAATAATTTAAATCAAGAATTAATTGAAATTAATTGGAATGAAGAAGACTTAGGAAAGCCAATAGAAAATGTAGAAGGAGCATATTTAAAATTACAGTTGTTATCAAATAAGTTTGTATTGCCTAATTCAATTAATATAAATGGTCTTTTCTCAAACATTCCTAATGTTGTTTGGACGAACCAAGGTCCAATATCAATAGAAGAAATTGATAAAAAATTACACGAATCAAAATTAAATAATAATGATTTACATATTAAGTCAGTAGATAAATTTCCCTGTCTTACAGACTATATCGTCCCAAGAAAAGTAAGAATTGCCGATACCTCAAGGGTAAGATTGGGAGCATATCTTAGTGAGGGGACTACTATAATGCATGAGGGTTTTGTTAATTTTAATGCAGGTACTCTTGGTTCGGCTATGATTGAAGGCAGAATTTCTGCAGGTGTAGTAGTTGGAAATAACTCTGACATCGGTGGTGGTGCTAGCACAATGGGCACCCTTTCTGGAGGCAATGATACAAAAATCTTCATAGGAGAAAATTGCCTCTTAGGCGCAAATTCTGGCATTGGGATATCTCTAGGTGATAACTGTACTGTTGAGGCTGGTTTATATTTAACTTCAGGAACAAAAATAACTATATTTGATAATGATGTTTCAAAAATAATAAAAGCGGTTGAATTGTCTGGTAAACCTAATATTTTATATTATAGAGATTCAACGAATGGGAAAGTTATTGCAGCAGAAAATAACAAAATATCTGATTTAAATAAAGAATTACATTCAAATGATTGAGCTACTTCAAAAACTTATTCAAATTAAATCCATATCTCCAAAAGATATGGGTTGTTTTGATTTGATTGAGGCTGAATTAAAACAATTAAACTTTAGATGTGAAAGAATTAATTATCAAAACGTAGAAAATTTATATGCAACTATTGGTGATTCAGGAAAATTATTTTGTTTTTTAGGACATACAGATGTTGTTCCAACAGGCCCAGAGGAAAAATGGAAATACCCCCCTTTTTCAGCAACAATTGATGGAGACATATTGTATGGAAGAGGAACTGCTGACATGAAGGCACCTGTTGCTGCTTTTATCGAGTCTGCGAAAGAGTTTCTTAATTTAAAAGAGAAGCTAAACTTTAGATTAGCAATTTTGCTTACCTCTAACGAGGAAGGCACATCAAAAGATGGTTTTATAGATAAGATTATAGAAAAAATGATTCAAGATGATGAAATTATAGATTTTTGTCTTGTTGGTGAGCCTACATCAAGTGAAAAAGTTGCTGATTGTGTGAGAATTGGGAGAAGAGGTTCGCTGGGAGGATCTTTAAAAATATTTGGTAAGCAAGGGCATATTGCATATCCTGAAAAGGTTGTGAATCCAATTCTTTTGTCAGGTGAATTGATTTCAAAACTTAATAAAAAAGTTTGGGATAATGGAAATGCTGCTTTTGATCCTACCAGTTTTCAAATTTCGAATATTAACTCAGGTACTGGTGCACATAATGTAGTTCCTGGAGAACTCGAACTAATATTTAATTTTAGATTTTCTACAGAGTCTACGGAAGAAAGTTTAAAAACTGATTTTGAATCAATGCTTAATGAATTGCATCTAAATTATCATATAGACTGGGATTTAAATGGAAATCCTTACTATACAAAAGATAATTTTTTTAAAGATATTGTCTCTAATTCAGTTGAAGAAATTACTGGATACTCTCCAGAACTAAATGCAAAAGGTGGCACATCTGATGGTCGTTTTGTAGCCCAGATGGATACAGAGATTATCGAGTTAGGACCTGTAAATAAGTCAATTCATCAAATAGATGAGCATGTAAAAATAAGTGAGTTATTGATATTAAAAGATATATATAAAAAAATACTATCCAACCTTAATCAATCTTTTTAGGTTTTTCTTTTCTATTGTATTTCGTTTTATCTCTATGAGTTTTGGGTTTATGGAATTTATCCATATTTTTTTTAACTGGGTCTTTTTTTCTTTTATTGGGAGCCATGCATTAATTTTTTAAGTAAAGGAGTTATGACAGCAAGAAATATCCCGCAACCTACAGCTATTAAACCAACATCCGTATAGACATCCATGAAGGCTTGCTTTTGAACTATATCAAAGACTTCTCCTGATGCATTTACACTTGAAGATGCTGTAGCTTCAGCTATTTTTCCTGCTACATAATTTCCTGCAGCAGAAGCAAAAAACCACATCCCCATCATAAAACCAACAATCCTTTGTGGAGATAGCTTAGTAACAGAAGATAGGCCAACTGGAGATAAGCACAACTCTCCTAGAGTATGAAGTAAGTAAATAATTATTATCCAAAATACTCCTGTTTGTATGCCACTTGAAGATTTCATCCCGTAAACTAATGCTAAAAATCCCAATCCAACAAAAACAATTCCAATAGAAAATTTTATAGGCGTAGATGGCTCCATACCTCTTTTAGCAAGAGCAATCCAAAGAAGTGCAAAAAGAGGAGCTATTGTAAAGATAAAACCTGCATTCAAAGATTGAAACATTGACGCAGGAACTTCCCAGCCAAAAATTACCCTATCCACTCCTCTATCTGTAAGTATATTTAGAGATGAGCCAGCTTGCTCAAAGAGGGCCCAAAATATTAATGAAAATAGTATTAATATTCCCACAACTATTAATCGATCTCTCTCCTCAGGAGCGCATCTAAATAATGCATATAATAACCAAGCTCCAATAAATACAGCTCCAAATCCACCTAAGAGTTGGCCTACAAGTTCTGAATTTTGAACAAGAAACCATGTAGTAAATATCATAAGGATACCTGATAGGTATGCCCAGTTTTCTAAAGTAATTCCACTCATCTTGTCTTTGTACTTTTGTGAAGGTGGTTCAGCTAAACCCTCTAAATATTTTTGACCCCATAGAAATATTATTAAGCCAAGAAGCATCCCAATCCCTGCTGCCCCAAATCCATAAGCCCATCCAACTTTTTCTCCTAAGTAGCCGCATAAAAGAGTAGCTGTAAAAGCACCAATATTAATGCCCATATAAAAAATCGTAAATCCTGAATCTCTTCTAGGATCACCCTCTTCATATAGAGCCCCTACCATTGTTGAAATATTTGGCTTTAAAAATCCCACTCCAGATACTATTAAAGCTAAAGATAAATAGAAAATTTGTTCATTACTTTCAATAGTCATTCCTAAGTGACCTATCACTAAAAGTATAGCCCCATAAGTTACGGCTTTTTTTGATCCTAAAATTTGATCAGCAAGCATTCCTCCAAAGACGGGCATGATATATACCAATGATGTATAAGCCCCATAAATTAAATAACTCGCAGCGTCACTAAATTCCCAATGTTTTGTTAAATACAGAATCAATAAAGCTCTCATTCCATAATATGAGAATCTTTCCCACATTTCTGTAGCAAAACAAACAAATAATCCTTTTGGATGTCCTAAAAAGTCAGAAGATGCATTCATAATAATTTATTTTTATTGATTATTTAGTACTATACCAAAATGAATGACAAATCATATATCGTATTTCCTCTTAAAAGAATTGCAGCAACTATATATGATCTATTCCTCTTACTGGGCGTTTGGTTTGCTGTTGGATCAATAGCTGTCTGGCTTAATGGAGGGATCATTGAAGCTAAATGGATTGGTCCCTTGCTGGTCTTTATAAGCACGTGGACTTTCTATGGCTACTTTTGGACCCATGGAGGCAAAACACTAGGCATGGCAGTTTGGAAGTTTCAAATTTACAGTATTGAAAAAAATAAAATAAATTTTCAAATGATTTCGATACGATTCTTTATAAATATAATAACCTTTTTTCTAGGAGGTGTTCCGCTAGTCTTTATGTATTTTTCAAAAGATAATCTTTCTTTAAGTGATTATTTTTCCAAGACTTCATATAAAAAAATTTAGATTCTCTTATATGCAATTATGCTGATAATTAGGAGAATAAAGATAGGGATTATTACACCGATTATTGTTGGCATGCCATAAGAGATAAAAACTCCTATAGTAAGATCTTGAAATAATTTATAAATAAAAGCTCCAACTACAGCCACTATTATTCTTCCACCAACTGTAGATTCACGCAATGATGTGAATATCAAAGAGCCAAAGCATATTATTAACATGAGTACAGAAATTGGGAGAAGAGTTTTTTTATAAAATACCTTGTCAAGGTGTGCTTTAAATAAAATATCTTTTTCTAGGTCGCTATTTAAGAATAATATCCTATAAATATTTATCTCTGATATTCCTAAATTATTAATATTATTAAATGTTATTTTAGATTGATATGGAATTTCAAAAGACTCAGATTGATTCCTTTTGATATTGTTTTCAAAATTTTTAAATAAGGCATCATTCTCAAAGAATATATCGCCATCAATTATTTCTGCAGTATCTGATTGAATTGAATAAGCAACTTTTTTATTTTCAATTGAGATTAATTTAGCTTGATAAATCTTTTCATTAATTATCTCGCTAAAGCCTAAATAGGAATCTCTATATTTTATCCATTTAATTTCATTTTCTTTGTTGTATTTTTCATTTTTAGACAAAATATTTTTATTTGCTTGAGCATCAAGATATATATTTCTAAAACTTATCTCATCAAATATTATTAAAGAAATAGTCAATAAAAATGCACCAATAGAACTTATTAATACAATCTTTAATGGGGCCTCTCCAGCTGACCTCAGAACATTCAAATTGCCTTCTTGATGAGAAAGTCCAAGTGACAACATAACACCTAACAGACATGCTCCCTCTATGAAATCAATCAGACGATGAGGCATTGAGTAGGCTACATACTTACAAATGTCTAAAATATTATATTCCGATGAGATGTCTTCAAGCTCTGAAATAAAAGTAAAAATTGAATCTAGTATTCCAAAAATAATTAAAATAGAAAAAGAGAAATATAAAGAGCGTTTTATCAAATATTTATTAAAAGTTTTAATCATCAATCAATAATCCATAATAAAATTATAAAAATTGTACCGATAAAGATTAACCTCACGACATTACTTCCTTTAAATAATGCAAAAGGATCTACAGTTTTATTGAAGCTAGATTTGTATAGTCCAAAAATACTAAAAATAAAAAATATAAAGTGTACAAACCAAATATAATTTTGAGTAATTGCAGAATTATTATCAAAAGACTCTCTTGCTAAAATTAAGAGGCTAAGATATAAAATATAGACAAAAATAGCAGGCAATAAAACCGATAACCTGCCCTGTCTTGGTTCAACTTTTGATAAATTAATACCGATAATTAAAAGAATAAAAATTGTGATGGGAATTGATATATTCCATTGCATTTGCGACTTCGTTGATCTGGCTGAATAATCAAATAATCTTGCAAATGATAATCCGGTAACAGAATTTTCTTCTGTACTGACTGGTATTTTTAGATTTTTAAAGGTTGAGACAACCGAAGAACCCTCTTCGAATAACCCTTGATACATTGAACCATTCTTGAAATTTAAATTCACAATAGAATTCAAATCATCATAGCTAAGCTGGTCTGCGACTACTATTGATGAGTAATCTTCATTTGTTATATATACAACAACTTCGTCAAAAACACTTTCTTGTTTATCTTTTATAAATACAAATCCTTCATTATTTTTAAGTGGAAATACTTGATTTGGTTTTATCGATTCAAACTGCTCTTGAAGGCTATCTAAAGAAATCATTTCTTTTGAAAGTTCTTTTGTATATGGCGCCACATAAATGCTTAATAAAAGAGTTAAAAAGAAAAATAGTAACGATTGGGGTAATAAATATTTCAAGAAATCTATCTCTGATAACCCTCCTGTAAAAAATCCATAAATTTCTCTATCTGAATATAATCTGCTCATTGTTATGACTACACCAAGAAAGAAAGATAATGGTAGTAATAATGTAATAAAGTCAGGGAATCTTAAAATAACAATTTTGTATATTAAGTTCGGATCAATTAGGCCTTCAGAGGCTTGCTCAAAATAACCAACAAATCTTGAACTAACTACTAAGAAAAAGAATATTAACAGCACACCTGCCGTTGATTTAAGAACTTCAATATTCAAACTTTTTGAAAGAATATTTTTTTTATACATGCCTTGAGAACTATGATGCATTACAATATTTATCTTATCAGTAAACACTATAAATAGGAGACCTTAAATGGCATATAAAGTTCTAAATAATATTTCTGTAAAAGATACATCATCAAGCAAATTAGCGGCTATAAAAACTGACATGCTTGTATTAATAATTAACAAAGGCACTAAAAATGATTCCTCTTTTAAGGAATTAGATGCTATTTCAACTAAATATTTGTCAAAAACAATTGCGTCTCATTTAAAAGATGCTGGAAGTTCAATAATTTTGCCAAAAATGAATGGTATTGCTGCTGAAAATATCCTTCTTGTAAAGGGCTATGAAAAAGATACGCCAATGCATAAATGGTTGAGCATGTATGCTTCTATAGCAAAAAAAGGTAATCAGTTAGGCGCTAAAGATTTAGCAGTAATGTGTGGTGATGTTTCACCAAATGATAAAGATGAGTTTTGGCTTATTGAAATGGTTGCAAAAACAATTGAATCAAATGTTTATATTTTCTCTGAAACTAAGAACAAAACTGTGAAAAAGCCATCTGTTAAAAAATTAACTATTATCACTTCAGGACTATCATCAGCAAATCTAAGTAAAGCCAAACTTGCAGCAAAGAAAGGTTATGCAATCGGCGAAGGAGTAAATACTGCAAAATATCTTGGCGATCTTCCTGCAAACCATTGCACTCCAAAAATTATTGAAAAAAAGGTAAAGGCTATGACCAAAGACTTTCCAAAACTAAAAGTAAAATCTTTTAATGAGAAAGATATGGAGAAACTAGGAATGGGATCTTTTTTAAGTGTCTCTAGAGGTAGTATAGAACCAGCAAGAATGATGGTAATTGAATATAAGGGTGCGAAGCCATCAGAAAAGCCAATCGCCCTTGTAGGAAAAGGTGTCACATTTGATACAGGTGGAGTATCTATTAAACCTAGTCCAGCTATGGATGAGATGAAATGGGATATGTGCGGAGCAGCAACAGTCTTTGGCGTTATGTCTACTCTAGCCAGAATGAATGCAAACATAAATGTTGTTGGTGTAATGGCATGTGCAGAAAATATGTGCTCCTCTACCGCTACTAAACCTGGCGATGTGGTTACATCTATGTCAGGTCAAACTATTGAAATATTAAATACAGATGCTGAGGGACGATTAATCCTTGCTGATGCTCTTACATATGTTGGAAAATATAAGCCCTCATATGTAATCGATATGGCAACATTAACTGGAGCTGTAGTAATTGCTCTTGGTAGACATGCCAGTGGAGTAATGGCAAATGATCAATACCTCGCAGATATGATTGTAAGTGCAGGAGAAGAATCTGGAGATAGAGCTTGGCAACTTCCATTATGGGACGAACATCAGTCTTGTACAAAAACAAGATATGCCGACTTAGCTAATATTGGAGGAGGAAGAGAAGCAGGAACAATTCATGCTGCTGCTTTTTTATCTAAATTTACTAATGATTACAAATGGGCGCATATTGATATAGCAGCAACTGCTTCGTACAGTACTCCAGTAAAGGGCGGAACTGGAAGACCTGTTCCTCTTATAAGTGAATTGCTCTTAAATAAAAAACTAAAGTAAATCAACGTATACAAAAATATGGATAAACAGTATTACCCTACCGAGATTGAAGAAAAATGGGTAAAACTTTGGTCAGAGAGATCTGTAAGAAATTTAGATTCTGAGGATTCCTTCTCTCAAGTTATCCCTCCACCAAATGTAACTGGAACCCTTCATATGGGCCATAGCTTTCAATATGCAATTATGGATTTCTATACCAGGTATCATCATATGTCTGGTAAAGATTCTTACTGGCAGGTTGGAACCGATCATGCTGGAATTGCAACTCAAATGGTGGTTGAGAATAATCTTAGTAAAGATAATAAAAATAGGGTCGACCTTGGTAGAGAGAAATTTCTTGAAGAGGTTTGGAAATGGAAAGGATATTCTGAAGAGAAAATTACATCTCAAATTAAAAGATTAGGATCTACTGTCGATTGGAGCCAATATAGGTTTACATTGGATAAGGGATTTAATCATTCAGTTATAAAAGCATTTGTTGAGCTTCATAGAAAAGATAAAGTTTATAGAGGTTATAGACTGGTCAATTGGGACCCCTCTTTAAAAACAGCTGTTTCAGACCTAGAGGTTACTAGACAAGAAAAAGAAGGTCTTTTGTGGTTTATAAAATATCCTATTGAGGACTCTGATAATTTTGTAACAGTAGCAACAACTAGACCAGAAACTATGTTTGGTGATATGGCTGTTGCGGTGAATCCTGAAGACTTAAGATATAAAGATTTAATTGGTAAGAATGTCGTTCTTCCTTTTGTAGGAAGAAAAATTCCTATTATTGGTGATGATTATGTAGATATGGAATTTGGGACTGGTTGTTTAAAAATTACTCCTGGTCATGATTTTAATGATTATGAGATTGGAAAAAAATATTCTTTGCATGAGATTGATAATCAAGTTAAGACTTCTAATTCAACCAGTGATTTTCAACCTATAAATATATTTGATGATGATGCTTGGTCTAATGATAATGTGCCTGCTCCGTTTAATAAACTAGATCGTTTTAAAGTTAGAAAACTTGTAATAGAAAAATTGACCGAGCTTTCACTTCTTGTAAAAGAGGAAAAGCATCAGATTAGTGTTCCTAGAGGAGAAAGGTCTAATGTAGTTATAGAGCCCAAATTAAGTCACCAATGGTATGTAAAAACATCAGAAATGGCAGCAAGAGCAAATGATGCTGTCAACAAAGGAGAAATTAAATTCCATCCTGAAAATTGGATTAAGACTTACTTCAACTGGATGGATAATATAGAAGATTGGTGTATTAGTAGGCAAATTTGGTGGGGTCACAGAATTCCTGCATGGTATGACGAAGATAATAATATTTATGTTGGTTATGACGAATCAGAAGTAAGAAGCTATTACAAATTAGATAACAGAAATCTCTTACAGGATGAAGACGTCTTAGACACTTGGTTTTCTTCAAGCCTGTGGCCTTTTAGCTCAATGGGGTGGCCAAATGATTCTGATAATTTTAAAAAACATTTTCCAACGTCTCTTTTAGTAACAGGTTTCGATATTATATTTTTCTGGGTTGCTCGTATGATGATGATGAGCCTAGAGTTCACTGACAGAATTCCTTTTAAGGATGTTTATGTTACAGGTCTTATAAGAGATGAAAATGGACAAAAAATGTCTAAGTCTAAAGGCAATGTCATTGATCCGTTAGACTTGATA
This sequence comes from uncultured SAR86 cluster bacterium, assembly GCA_902556105.1. Lineage (GTDB taxonomy): Bacteria > Pseudomonadota > Gammaproteobacteria > Magnimaribacterales > D2472 > SAR86A. The sequence continues at coordinate 19,092 of CACDUZ010000007.1, read as the reverse complement.
TATGGTATTTCTCAAGACGATTTAGTTAAAAAAAGAACAGCAAATCTTATGCAAGAAGGAATAGCAGAAAAGATAGAGCGTAAAACAAGAAACCAATTTCCAAAAGGAATTGAATCATATGGAACAGATGCGTTAAGAATGACATTTTTCTCATTAGCCACTCACACTAAAGATATTAGTTTTGAAATGGGTAGGCTTAAAGGATATAGAAACTTTTGTACCAAAATTTGGAATGCAGCAAGATTTATTGACGGCTATCCTGAAAGCAATATTGAATTTAAATCATCCAATAGTAACGATGAGTGGATACAAAAAGAATTTAAAAAATCAAAAGCTCAAATCCAAAAAAATATAGAGGACTATAGATTAGATTTTGCTGTAAATGAAATATATGATTTTTTTTGGAGCAAGTTTTGTGATGTTTATCTAGAGGAATGTAAAAAGTCTGGTAATACTGCAAATCTCAGACCTTTATTAAAAGAGATTCTAGGTGTACTTCACCCTTTTGCGCCCTTTATAACTGAAGAAATTAGTAGTTTATTATTTAATGAAACAATTATTCAGTAGGTAGGATATACATCTGAACATGATCTATATCATCTTCTAAATATACCTCTCCTCTTGATTTGAATCCAAGCTCTTTATAAAATTTTTTTAACCTGTATTGAGCAGAAATAATAATCTCATGCCTAGGATATTTTTCTTTCAAAAAAAATTTTCCTATCTTGGTTATCTCTTTTCCATATGATTTATTCCTATTTTCTTGAGATACGACTATCCTTCCCATTGAAGATCCTTCATATTTTATATTTGGGGCAAAAGCTCTTAAATAAGCAACTAAGATATCATTATCATAGCCTAATAGATGAAATGCATCTTGATCAGAATAATCTGCATCAAGGTATGGACAATTTTGTTCAACTACAAATACTTGTTGTCTTAAATTCAAAATTGCATATAGATCATTGGTAGATAATTCACTATATTTTTTCCATATAAATTGTATTTTTGAATCCACTAATTAATACAGTTAATTTATGTATGAATATATAATAATGGAATATATACGTACGCACATTAAAAATTTATGGAAACTATTTACAACTTTTCAGTAAAAGATATTGATCTCAATGATGTTTCTCTTGAGAAATATAAAAATAAAGTACTTTTGATAGTTAATGTTGCAAGTTATTGTGGTCTTACATATCAATACAAGAGTTTAGAAGATATATATAAAAAATATAAAGATAAGGGATTTGAGATTTTAGGGTTTCCATGCAATCAGTTTGCACTCCAAGAACCTGGAAGTAATGAAGAGATTAAAAATTTTTGTGATACAAGCTATGGGGTCACGTTTAATATAATGAATAAAATTAATGTAAATGGTTCAAAAGCCGATCCTTTTTACAAATTTCTCAAAGAGCAAAAACCTGGAATTGCTGATACCCCTCAAATAAAGTGGAATTTTACAAAATTCTTAATAAATAAAGATGGGTGCGTTGTAAAACGCTATAGTCCTCAAACTGAGGTAAGTGAAATTGAACCTAAAATCATTGAACTTATTTAGTTATATCTCTAGACTCATTAAAATTGCATCATCTGGATCGCTGCCAGAATAATAATTGGCTCTAATTGCATCTTTTAAGAAATTATATTTAGTATAAAAAAATATTGCATTATCATTTTTTGATCTAACTTCTAAAAATACTTTTTTCGCTCCTAAGACTTTTGATTGTTTTATAAGTGATTTTAATAACATAGCTCCAGCTCCCTTTCTTTGCCAGTCCTTAGCAACTCCTATATTTAGTAAGTGACTTTCTTGTTTAATAAGGGAAAAAATTACGAATCCTATAATTTTTGAATCAATCCTGCATACCAGCGAATGATGTCCGACATCAAAAGAGGAGTAAAAGTTATCTTTTGACCATGGGGATGGATTCACCTGCTTCTCAATTTCATATGCTGAATCTAGGTCAGAATGATCCATTAATGAGATTTTTAACATCCTTATTTATAAACTAAGTTTTTGTTTTATATTGATCCATAGATCTTTTTTTAACTGTTTTTTATTGAATAATTGGCTTAAAGATGGAGCTTTAATATATTCATAATCAAATATTGAGTCATAAGGCATCACTCCAAATATGATTATTAGTCTTGGTTTAAATTTTTTTAACAAACTTTCATGTAGCTCTTTTTTAGAAAAGTATGAAATTTTTTCATATAACTCCTCTCCATCACTCATTTTTGTTGAATCTATAATTGCTTTCAAGAGTTCCTGTTGTTCTTCAATAAAATTTTCAAAAGGCTTATCAAGTAATGCTAGAATGTGCCCCTTTTGATAACAATATAGATTTTTTTGAGGGGATTCAGTTGTTTTAGATCTTATTGAATATCTTTTAATACCTATCTCTTTTAGTATAAGATTAGTTTTAATTTCAGGAGTGAGCATAAATAATATAATAACATTTAGTTTGTAAACAATGGATAACCCTACTGATAAATATAAAGCTTTTGAGCCAATCAATCTTAAAGATAGAAAATGGCCAAATAAAGTAATTCAAGAAGCACCTGTTTGGTGTTCAGTGGATTTAAGAGATGGAAATCAGGCTCTTATAGAGCCTATGGGGTCTGAAAGAAAAAATAGGATGTTTTCCTTACTTTGCAAGCTTGGATTTAAGGAAATTGAGGTAGGATTTCCATCAGCCTCTAAAACTGATTTTGATTTTGTTAGAGACCTTATTGAAAACAAAAAAATTCCCTCCGATGTAAATATCCAAGTTTTGACTCAGGCCAGAAAAGAGCTAATTATAAAAACATTTGATTCTTTGAAAGGAGCATCAAAAGGAATTATTCATTTCTATAATTCTACTTCTACATTACAAAGAAAAGTTGTTTTTGATCAAGACAAAGATGGTATAAAAAAAATTGCAGTAGATGCAGCCAAGTTAATTAAAGATTTAGCTATAGAAAACTCTGAAACTGAATGGACGTTTGAATATTCTCCAGAGAGTTTCACTGGTACAGAGCTTGAATATGCAAGAGAAGTCTGTGATGAGGTTGTCGATATACTTTCGCCAGCATCCAAAAATAAGATAATTATTAATCTTCCAGCAACAGTAGAGATGTCAACACCAAACATCTATGGCGATCAAATCGAATGGATGAATAATAATTTAAAAAATAGAGATAATATTTGTATAAGTCTGCATCCTCACAATGATAGGGGGACAGCTGTAGCTGCATCAGAATTTGGTCTTATGGCTGGAGCAGACAGAGTTGAAGGAACATTATTTGGAAATGGAGAAAGAACTGGCAATGTCGATATTGTTACAATAGCCCTGAATATGCTTACCCAAGGCATTGAACCAAAATTAGACTTTTCAAATATTAATTCTGTTATGAGAGAGGTGGAGTACTGCAATCAGCTCCCTGTTCATCCAAGACATCCTTATGCAGGAGATTTAGTCTTCACAGCATTTTCAGGATCACACCAAGATGCAATCAAGAAAGGTTTCCAAGCGATTAAACAGTCAAATGATCCTAAATGGGAGGTCCCATATCTTCCAATTGATCCAGCAGATCTAGGCAGAAATTATGAGGCTGTAGTAAGGATTAATTCTCAATCAGGTAAAGGAGGTGTAGCTTTTCTTTTGGAAAAAGATCACGGTGTTTCTTTACCAAGAAGACTTCAGATTAGCTTAAGCCAGGAAATTCAAAAAATAGCTGATGAATCTGGTAAAGAAATAACTAGTAATGAGGTATGGAATATTTTCGAATCAAACTACCTAAAGCCAGTCAATAATTTCCTATATATCAAGCATACATCTTCATCAAAAGATGAAATTCATTCTTTGCAATTAACTATGAAAATGAATGATAAAGAAGTACATATTGAAGGTTCAGGAAATGGCCCTATAGACTCCTTTATTAATGGTATATCTGAAAATATGGGTATCACTTTAAAAGTAGCAGATTATCAACAGTCTGCAATATCATCAGGGTCTGATGCAAAAGCTGCAGCATATATAGAACTAGAAAAAGATGATAAAACTTTTTGGGGTGTTGGTATCAACCCAAATACCACTAGGGCATCATTTGATGCAATTATTGTTGGTCTAAGTAAACTGCTAGAAAATTAATCAAAATTTGGTTCTCTTTTTTCTAGAAATGCTTTAACTGCTTCTCTGTTTTGAGGGCTTACTGTTAGCTCATTTTGAATTTCAGCTTCATTATGAAATGTATCCCAATAACCAATATGCAGAGACTCTCTCATTAATCTTTTTGTATGGTTTAGTGATTGTGATGATCTTTTAGAAAGTTTTATTGCCCATTCTAAGGTAATGTTCTCTAATTCATCTTTTGCAACTACCTTATTAGCAATACCATACTTTAAGCACTCTTCAGCTGAAATCTTTTTAGCTTCAATTGCGTATTCGTAAGCTTTTGCAAAGCCCATGAATTTTGGTAAATACCATGAAAGACCGCCATCTGGAACTAAAGCAATATTACTAAATACAGAAAGAATATAACTATCATCTGACATTACTCTCAGGTCGCATGACATTGCTATTGCAGCTCCAATACCAGCAGCAGGTCCTGAAATAGAAGCTATAACTGGCTTTGGCATATTAATTATATTTTCAAAGAAAGGCTTGTAACCTCTTAGCAATGCATCCTTAGAACCTTTCCAGCTTGCTTTTTTTTCGCTTAAGTCTGCACCAGCAGAAAACCCCCTTCCTGACCCAGTAATAATAACCACTCTGACTGAATCATCTTTCTTTACATCTTCTGTTGCTTTTTGAAAATCCCATACAAGTTGTTCATTTACAGCATTTAAGAGCTCAGGTCTGTTCAGTTTTATGACTGCAACTTTATCTTTTTTAGTTATTTCAATTGTTTGAAGGCTCATCGTTTTTCCTCTTACTTTTTAGAGATTAGTAAAAATCCTTTTTTATATTTTATTTTACCAGCTGCTTCTTCTTTATCAGACCTCGACCAGGATACTTCAGATTTTGTTCCTGGATTGGAGTCTAAAAAAGTTTTAATAATTTCTTTCATTATCTTTGTATTGGGTACGGCTACTTTACTTTTCTTTATAGAATATCTCAAAATATCAACTACGTGTGAAGAAGGAATTTCTTTCAATTTTTTAATCTCAATTTCATTTCCAATTAAGTCTTTATATTCATGATGAATAAGTTTGGCATAATTGCTGTTTCGCTGTCCTATAATTGAAGCCATGCTATTGATTCTATTTGGGAAACCTTTCCAACGTTTTTCCAATATAGGAAAAATATTATTTCTTAAAAAATTTCTATCAAATTTATTATCTTGATTTGAATCATCCTCAATAAAATTAATCTTATTCTCTTTTAAAAATGATTTTATTTCAGTTTTTGGAATTGATAAAAATGGTCTTATTAATTTTCCATTACCAATTCTTCTTTCTTGTTTAGGACCTTCAATACCCTCAACTCCAGTACCACGGAGCATTCGCATAAAAATTGTTTCGGCAACATCATCACTATGATGAGCTAGTAACATTTGATCATTATCTTCTAATACATTTTCAAAAATCTTATATCGTGCCCTTCTAGATGCTGATTCTATACCACCGCCCTCAGAAACTACTTTGATTGATTCTGTAATTAAGTTTATTTTTAATTTAGCGCATACTTGCTTGCAGTGATTCTCCCACATAAGGCTTTTTTTTGATAAGTTATGATTTATATGTATAGCTTGGAGATTCAATTCTTGAGTATCATTTATTCTTGCAAGAAGATGAAGGAGTGCGGATGAGTCTGGCCCTCCGCTATAGGCAACAAATATTTTACTATCAAGACTTACTTTTTCTTTGATTAAATCTTCCGTAAGCAATTTTAAATCTCTAAAGTATTTTTACCGAACACATCTTCTAGAAAAAATAAATTTTCAAGTGTTGGTGTGAATTTAAAATTTTCACCAATATCTATTACAGCCTCAGAGTTATTAGATGTTACTTTTACGTTAAGTCTGCATCCACCGTTGCCCCAAAAACTTTTATCAATTGTGTCAAGATGATTTGAAAATTCATCAAGAGAAGCTAGATCAGATTCTTTAATGTTTAAAATAACTTCATCTATTCTTTTATCTAATTCTTCATCTAAGTCATGAGCTTCTTTAACTCTCATCCTAAACATTAAACTTCCAAGATCATTAGTTTTATAATCATCTACTTCTATCGTCCCTTTGAGAGAGAGGATTGCACCTTCCTTTAGAATATTATGACATTTCTCAAGGACTTCGCTAGAGACTATACCATCCATAATTCCACTGCCATCATCAAAATTTATAAAAGTAAGAGGTTTCCCTTTTCTATCCTTGATTTGTCTTACGCTGTTGATTAAACAAACTAAAGAAGCTTTTTTAGTTTCATTACTTAATTGACCTATTGCTTTTGAACGAATTTTCTTAACTTTATTTTCGATTGCTAAGACTGGATGTCCAGATAAATAATATCCTAATGATTTTTTTTCTAATTCTAACCTCTCACTTAAAGTAAGTTCTGGAATATTTTTATATTTTTCATATGGGTCAAAATTTTCTTCCATAGAAGAAAATAAGTCCCCACTTTTTAAATTGTTATTTCCATTTGTATTATTTCCATCTTTAAGCATGTCCTTTGTACATGCAATTGCAATACTTCTCGTAGGGGCTAAAGAATCAAATGCGCCTGATTGAGATAAGGCCTCAAGTGATTTTTTACCACCCAGCCTTATGTCTGCTTTTTTAGAAAAATCCCACAAATCTTTGAAGACTATTTGCTCTCTAATAGAACAAACATGTTTGATAAAAGAATCTGCTACTCCTTTTACTGCTCCAAGACCATATTCGATCTTCAATTCTTTATTAACGTTAAATCTTTTTTTGCTTGATAAAATATTTGGTTTCAAGACCTCAATATCTAACCGATTACATTCTTGAATAAGAGCATAAATTTTATCAGTGTTTCCTAGCTCTGATGATAGAACTGATGCCATAAAATGTTCTGGGTAATAAGTTTTTAAATATGCTGTTTGATAAGATATTAGAGCATAAGCCGCTGAATGAGATTTATTAAAACCATATTCAGCAAACTGATTGATAAGATCAAAAATTTGTTCAGCATTTTTAGAAGAAATATCATTTTCTAGACAACCTTTTACAAATATTTCTCTTTGTTGTTCCATTTCTTCTTTTTTCTTTTTGCCCATTGCCCTTCTTAGAATATCAGCCTGCCCTAATGAAAAGCCTGCTAAGACTCTAGCTGCCTCCATAACTTGCTCTTGATAAACAATGACCCCATAGGTTTCTTCTAAAACTTCTTTTAGCAATTTATGTGGATAAGTGACAGGACTTTTACCGTGCTTTCTATCAACAAACTCATCATGCATTCCAGAATTTAATGGACCTGGTCTATATAGTGCGAGTAATGCTGTAATTTCTTCAAACTTAGTTGGTTTTAGTCTTTTAATTAAATCTCGCATGCCAGATGACTCGAGTTGAAATACAGCCATTGTTTTTCCAGAGGAAAGTAACTTATAAACTTTTGCATCATCAAGAGGAATTTTTTCTATATTAATTTTATTTGAATCGCCTAACCCCTCATTAATTGATTTAACCGCTCTATCTATTACTGTGAGCGTCCTTAGCCCAAGGAAGTCGAATTTTACAAGTCCAATCTTCTCAACATCATCTTTGTCATATTGCGTCATTACTGAGTCAGACTGTCTGTCAACATATACAGGGCAAAAATCAGATATGCTTCCAGGCGCTATGACTACCCCGCCAGCATGCTTCCCTACGTTTCTCGCAATTCCTTCAAGCTTATATGATAGATTTACTATCTCTCTTACTTCATCATCATTTTTAATGCTCTGTGCAAATATAGGTTGCTCTTCTTTTGCTTTATCAAGAGTCATGCCAGGTGCAAAAGGAATCATCTTTGAAATTCTATCTCCAAGAGCATATGGTTTTCCAAGCGCTCTAGCTACATCTCTAACCACAGCTCTTGCTGCCATAGTACCAAAAGTTGCAATTTGCGAAACTGCACCTGAACCATACTTTTTACTTACATAATCTATAACTAAATCTCTTTTTTCCATACAAAAATCAACATCAAAGTCTGGCATAGAAAGTCTCTCAGGATTTAAGAACCTTTCAAAAAGAAGGCCATGAATAATAGGATCTAAAGTAGTTATTCCCAAGGCATATGCTACTAAGGAGCCAGCACCAGAACCTCGTCCAGGCCCAACTGGTACATCATTATTTTTTGACCATTCGATAAAGTCATAAACTATTAAAAAGTAGCTTGAGAAGCCCATGCTTTTAATTTGTTCAAGTTCATAATTTAATCTTGATGAATATTCTTTTTGTTTTGATTTTTCAAAGTTATCTATGTAATCTTTTAATCTCTTGTTTGATAGATCTACAAGATACGAATCGAAGTCATGGTTTTCAGGCACGGGATATTCAGGAAGAAAATAACCTTTGGTATCAAGTGACACGTTGCATTTTTTTGAGATTTCATTTGTATTATCAATTAATGAAGGATAATCATTAAATAATTCAGACATTTCATCAGATGATTTAAAATACTGTTGCTCTGAAAAAATCTTTTCTCTATTGGGGTCATTTAGAGTTTTGCCAGTATTAATACAAACTTTTGTTTCATGAATTTCATAATCATCCTGACTAGAGAATAAAACATCATTGGTTGCGATAAGCGGAATACCTTTATCTTTTGACAAAGGCAAAACATTCTTAAAGTATTCTATTTCATCAATCCTGTTAGTTTTTTGAACTTCCAATACAAAATCATCACCAAAATTGTTTCTAAAATGATCAATTGTTTTCTCAGCTTCTGAAATTTTATTTCTTCTTAGATATTCAAAAATATGGCTGCCTTTTCCACCTGAGATCACAATTACGTCATTCTTTAGACCAATTAATTCACTAAATTTTATTATTGGAGTATTAAATGAATTATTGTTGTGTGCCTGAGAAATGATTTTCATTAAATTTTTATGTCCAATATTGGTTTTTGCTAGACATAAGAGTTCATTAGATTCATCATCATTTTCAAAAATTAATCTTATTGAAGCTCCAGAAATAGGTTTAATGCCAGCAGCCTCACATTTATTGAAAAACTTTACAAGACCGAACATATTTGATCTATCTGTAAGCGCCACAGATGGGATTGAATGTTTTATTGCATTATCAACTATTTGATCAACCGTAAGTAATCCTTGTGAGATACTATATTCTGATGATACTCTGAGATGCGAAAACAAGTTGCTCACGTTGTGGGGACTCCCTTAAACGTTTTCCTATGAATTGGACAACTTCCAAAATCTTTTAAAGCCTGAAGATGATATTTGGTTCCATAACCTTTGTTACTTTGAAAATCATAACCTGGATATTTTTTTTCATACTTAATCATCAAATCATCTCTAAAAACTTTTGCAATTATAGAAGCAGCACTAATAGCATCCTCGCTCGAATCGCCACCAATAATAGCCCTCATTGAGATTTCTAAATCAGGTTTATGTATGCCGTCGACCAAAACTAAAGTAGGTTTTATTGGTAAGTTTAGTATAGCTCTTTTCATTGCTAATAAAGAAGCATTAAGAATATTAATTTCGTCAATTTTTTGGTTTGATACCAAACCATAGCCATAATATGAATTATCAAGAATTTTCTTTGCTAGTTCACCTCTTATTTTTGGTGATAAAGCTTTTGAATCTCTAAGATTATCTATTCTTTTTTTTAAAATTACAGCTGCGGCAACCACAGGACCAGCAAGACAGCCTCTTCCAACCTCATCTGTACCGGCAATGAGATACATGCTTAGAGCGAACTAATTGATTTGGTCGCTTCATAATAACCGTTACCTTTAAGCATATTTCTAAGTGTATTGGCATTCTCCGAACTTTCTGAGATTAAGCCTTTCGTCTCAGTAACTGATTTCAAAATATTTTCTTTATTGAAATCATTTTGAAGAAGCTCTTTATAGTACCTTTTACTCAGTAATAAATTAGGCAAGCCTATATTTTCTATTTTTAACATTCTTGAAATTATTGAGTAATTCAAAAAATTTGTTTTATAGCAGATAACTGGTGGGCATTCTAAAATAGCTGATTCTAATGTTGCTGTTCCGGATGTTGCTAAAGATAACTCTGAGACAGAAAGGAAGTCTTTCATAGCATTTTTTCTTATCAAAATAGGGAGATCTAAACCTTGAAATGACTCATTAATGAAAGGTAGCAATTCATTATCTGCGACTGGGAGTAAATAAAAATAGTTTTTATTATTTTTTGAATATTCGTTAATAAATTCAATGAAAGTTGGAAGCATATTTTTAACCTCAGATTTTCTACTTCCGGGTAAAACTGATATAAAACGTTTTGTCTTATTTAAATTATATTTATTGATAACTTCTTCATAGTCTTCTTTATAAAGATCTGCGAATGGATGTCCTACATGCATGCTGTTATGGCCAACTTTCTTATAATAATTATCTTCAAAGTTAAATAGACATAAAGTTAAATCAATATTTGCCTGTATTGCTTTAATTCTGTTTTGTCTCCACCCCCAAACAGATGGGCTGACTACTTGAATATTCTTATTACTATGATGGTTTTTTAAAGATTTATGGATCCCCATATTGAAATCAGGTGAATCAATGCCAATAAAAAAGTCTATGTTTTTTTCTATAAAAAGCTTAATTAAGTTTTTTCTTAATTTTGTAAGTTTATGAAATTTTTTTATAGGTTCAACGAGACCCATTATATTTAATTCTGAGAAATCAAATTCGGACTTAAATCCCAATGATTCTAACTTTGGTCCGCCTACTCCATAAAGATTAACATCTACATTTTTTTTAATTTCTTGGATTAAGCCAAAACCAAGTCTGTCTCCTGAATGCTCTCCACAAACTATCCCAATATTTAGAGACTCTTTTTGAAACACTTATCTCAAGATTCCTCTTTCAGATGCTTCAAGGGAATCTATGAAAATATTAAGGTAGGCGTCATTGATATCTTCATTTAAGGCTTTGGACTTCTTAATTGCTTCTCCGATTTTAAGACCTTTTCTATAAACTAATTTGTAAGCTTTTTTTATTAAGCTTATTGAGTCAGAGCTTATTTCATTCCTTCCCATTCCAACAGAATTAAGCCCTATGACTCTTGCTGGATCTGCAGCAACCTTTACATATGCTGGAATATCCATATTTATAGATGTATTCATGCCGATGAATGAATAATCTCCGATGTTACAAAACTGATGAATTGTGGTTAATGCCCCAATTGTTATGTTGCTTCCAACTCTTACATGTCCTGCTATACCAGCATTATTAGCAAAAACATTATTACTTCCAACAACACAATCATGCGCTATATGTGAATAAGCCATTAATAGGTTATCAGACCCGATTACTGTAAGTCCTTTGTCTTGAATGGTTCCTCGATGAACTGTAACACCTTCTCTGAAAATATTTCTATGGCCAATTTCAAGTCTAGTTTTTTCGCCCTTAAACTTCTTATCTGGAGTATCCTCTCCAATTGTTGAAAATTGATAAAAAATATTATCTTCTCCAACAGTTGTAGGTCCTTTTAAAACAACATGACTTAATAATTTTGTTCCTTTTTTAATTTCAACATCTTCACCAATGATACAAAAAGGCCCTATCTCAACTGAATCATCAATCTTTGAAGAGGGGTGAATAATTGATGTTGGATCTACTTTCATTTTGCCTTCCTGTCAGCACATAAAATTGTTGCTGAGCAAACTATCTCATTGTTTAGTTCAGCTCTGCAATCAAATTTCCATATTCCTCTTTTTTCTCCTAGCACCTTACTATATAAATCTATAGTATCACCTGGACGAACTCTTTTTCTAAATCTAACTTTATCGACTCCGGCTAAAACATATATGGAGCCCTCTTCTGGAGTTTTGTTCATTTTTACAAATCCTAATATGCCAGATGCTTGCCCTAATGCTTCAATGATAATTACACCAGGAAAGATTGGATTATCTGGAAAGTGTCCTTGAAGAAAATATTCATCTTCTGAGACAAGTTTTTTTGCATGTATTCCATTTTCTTCATCGATATTAACAACTTCATCTACAAATAAAAATGGCTCTCTATGAGGTAGATATTTTTTAATATCCTCTTTTGTGATTTTCATTTTATTTGCCTAAATTCTTTATAAATATAGAGGATTTTGCCCAATCGCCTGAATCTTGGGCGGGCATTATGCCAATGTAATTTCCAGGCTGCTTAATGCTTTTAGTTATTAATGTGTGAGCACCAACGGTAACATCGTCACAAATATCAAGGTGGCCTAGCACTCCTGATAAACCACCCATTTGAAAGTTTTGTCCAATTTTAGATGATCCTGCTATTGCACATGATGCTGCAATTGCAGAATTTTTACCAAGGACAACATTATGTGCTATGTGGATTAAATTATCTAAGATTACTCCATCGTGAATTTCAGTATTATCAAGAGCCCCCCTATCAATTGTACAATTAGCTCCAATTTCAACATTTTTGCCAATCTTTAGACCACCTAGCTGCTCAATCTTTACATAACCTTTATTACTTGGAGCAAACCCAAAACCATCTGAGCCCAGAACTGTTCCATAATTGATAGTGGTATCTGAATCGATTTCTACATCTTTAACCAGTGAGCAATTTGCATTGATAACAACATTTTCATTAATAATGCAGTTTGGGCCAATAAAAACATTTGCGCCTATATGTACTTTTTTACTTACTGATGCAGTATCAGAAATAACTGCAGAATCATGGATAAAAGGTATTACTAATTCTGACTCATCTTTAAATAACTTCGTTAGTTTTGCATATGTTAAATATGGATCATCAGATTTTAGATAATTAAATTTGTTATCATCTTCAAAATTTTTATGAACAACTACAGCACAAGCCTTTGAGTTAGCTAATGAAGAAGAATATTTTAAATTTGAAAGAAAGGTTACTGATGTGCTATTTGCATTTGCTATTGAAGATATATTATCAACTACGATACTAGGATCTCCAATGAGAATAGATTCAGTAACTTTTGCTAGTTCTTTTAAAGTAAAGCTTTTTTGCTTCGGCACTACTCAGACTGTGAATTAGTCTCAGAGGCAGCAACATCCAACATTGAAGTCACGTCATCTGTTAGATCTAGTGCTGGATCACTAAAAAGTAATGCTTCATTCTTTGCTAATAAAACTTTAATTTGTTTAGCAGTAATTAATTCACCTATAATCTTTTGCATTGCTGCACCACTATCATTAAAAATCTTTGCAGCTGTTTCTTCTTGTGCTTGTTGAATTTTTCCTGCTAAAAACTCAAGATCTTTTCCTTTGTCTTGAATGTCTTTTTGCATTTGTGCTATTTCTTCTTGAGATAATGTTTCTAGATCTTTTTGAAGTTTTTCAGCTATTGTTTGTCTATCAGCCTGAAGAGATTTTGCTTCTTCTAAATTAGCTGAATAATCAGGATCTTCTTCAAGCGCTTTAAATGCATCCGCTGCTGATTGAGTTGATAAAACTGCTGTTCTCATGTCAATTACTGCAACACCATCCATTGCAAAAATAGGAGATGCAATAAGAATTAGTGCAAGTAAGTAAAATTTAGTTATATTTTTCATAAGTACCCCTTAGTGGTTTGAACATTTTATATTAACTAGAATACATTTCCTACTGTAAATTGGAATTCTTCGGTTCTCTCTTGTGGACCAGCATTTGCTGGTTTTGCTATTGCAAGGCTTAGTGGGCCAAAGCCAGTTATCCAAGTAACTCCAACACCATAAGAATACCTTAAATCCTCTACAGATGGTTTAGCACAATTAATTTGATAATCTTTACAGTTATCAGAAAAAACATTTCCAAAATCAAAGAAAAAAGCAGATCTTAATGATCTTTGATCTTCAATGAATGGAAGTTTGAAAATAAGTTGTAAGCTTCCCTCAACTTTGATATTTCCTCCTATTGGCCTATCTCTATATCTAGAAGTAGAATTAGCATAAGGATTAATATATGGCTGATCAAGAACTCCATCTCCATCGATATCTATAAGATTTGGACAAGTCCCCTCAGCATAATTAAATTCATAACAGGGAGCATCTGTACTTCTTGGTCCTAATGTATTTGACTCAAATCCTCTCAATGATCGTGGCCCACCAGCATAAAAATTTTGAAAAAATGGGGTCTCTTCGGTATCTCCATATGCATCTAAATATCCTAATTCTCCCTGAAACCCAAATACAAAATTTGTTGATAAGGGGCGATAATATCTTTGCCTAATGTTAGCTCTATAATAATTTATGTCACTCCCTGGTACTGTAGTGTTAAAACTTAGAACAGTTGAAGATCCAGCTGTTGGAAATAAGCCTCTGTTTAAAGTAATCCTCTGCCAGGAAAACTGTGCAGAAAGTGTTTCAAAAACATTTCCTTCAGCTGCAACAAAATCATATATTTCTCTTGCAGGTAAAGTTCCAACATCAATATCAGTTTTATCATATGTTAGATTAAATCCTAGTCTTGTTACATCGGATGTTGGATATCCGAACTGAGCTCCAAATCCATTGGAATTTGTAAGATAATTTGCAACATTAAATTCACCATAATCAGTTTCTCTAAAATAGATGTTATATCCTAAACTTACCCCATCTTTAGTAGCGTATGGGTCAGAAAAAGACAGGTTATACATTTCACTATATATATTTTTATTAATTCCAATTCCTACAGTATTTCCACTTCCTAAAAAATTTTTTTCTTGAAGATTGAATCCAAGCATTAACCCAAAATCACTGTACCCAATGTTTCCTCCAACACTTCCAGTTGTTTCTTCTTCAACGCTATAAATTATATCTATTTGATCTTCGGTACCCACTACTGGAATTGTTTCAACATTAACTTCTTTGAAATATCCCAATCTTTCGAGTCTTACTTTACCAGCTTCTATGCTGTTATCTGACGTCCAAGCGCCCTCAAACTGTCTCATCTCTCTTCTTAAAACATGATCTTGAGTAATATTATTACCTGTGAAAAGAATTTTTCTTGTATAGGTTTTATTTCCTGGAGATACAGCAAATATTAACTTGACCTCGTTGGACTCTTCATCAATTTCAGTATTTCCACTTACTTCCGCAAAAGCATAACCCCTATTACCCAAAACATTAACAAAGAATTCTTCAATTCCAGTTATTTGAGCTTGAGAATAGGTTTGATCTTTTATGCTATCGATTATTGGGGTATATACCTCTTCTTCGAAAGGTATTTCTCCAATAACACCAACATCATTGATTGTATATTTTTCACCTTCGTTTACGTTGTATGTTATGAAAATGGATTTTTTATCTCGAGATAAGCTTATTTGAGAAGATTCTATTGAAAATTTTAAATATCCTCTGTCCCTATAATATGACTCAAGGGTTTCTATATCACCAACTAATTTTTCACGTGAATATTGATCATTGCTAGATAAAAAAGAGAAAAAAGAACCCTCTGATAATTCAAAAATATCAAGGAGTTCCTCGTCACTATAAATCTCATTTCCAATGATAATAATTTTTTCTATTTTGGCGCTCTGACCTTCGTCAACTTCTATATCTATTTCAAGTCTGTTTCTTGGTTTTGGTGATTCAATTATTTCAACATTCGCGCCATATCTTCCATTCGAAGCATAAGAACGAATTAGTTCTGACTTTACTTTTTCTAAGGTTGATCTTTTGTAAACTTCGCCCTCTTTAATGCCAACACCGTCCAGACTTTCTAATAATTGTTCAGTCTTTAATGCTTTATTTCCAGAGATTTCAATAGCTGAAATTGAAGGCCTTTCGACTACAGTTATTATTAAAGTATTGCTGTCCTTGCCTATTTGAATATCATCAAATTGTTCAGTTGAAAATAATGATCTTACAATGTCATTAGATTTTCTTATATCAATCTTATCTCCAACACTTATTGGTATTACATTAAAAATACTTCCAGTGGATACTCTTTGCAAGCCAATAATTCTAATATCGCTGACAAGAAATTCATCAAATGCTGAAAGCTGGAAGCTTAATAAAAAACTGAGAAAGATTAATTTAAGTTTATTCACTTTTTACCTAAAAAAATCTCGAAATATCATTGAAAATTGCAAAGATCATTAACATGCCAACAAGAACTGTTCCGCCTGTATAAATTATATTCTCAGCTTTTTCAGGAAGTGGTTTACCTCTTATGGCTTCTATACCAAGTAATGTAAGTTGTCCCCCATCAAGAACTGGAATAGGTAACAGGTTTAAGACAGCTAAACTGATGCTTAGTAATGCCATCAGGTACATAAAAGGTAAGAATCCAGCTTGAGCAGTATTACCTGCCATTTGAGCAATACCAATAGGACCACTTAAATTTTCTGTGCCCATATTACCAGTCAACATCTTTCCAATAAACTGTAGTGTTTTAACGCTCAAATTATATGTTTCGTAAACTCCCTTTGAAAAAGACTGTCCAATGCTTCTAGAAGTTCCAAAAGATACCCCAAGAATGCCAACCATTTCTTCATTATTTACTTGAGATCCTATTGTTATTGGCAGGAAGAGTATTTCACCACCTCTATTAATTTTAAATTCTAAATTTGTTTCTGGGTTTTCAGAAATTATTGTTCGAATATCATTTGCAAATCTAATATTGCTGTTGCCTATTTTTAAAACCAAGTCATTTGATTTAAGGCCACCTTGATCTGCAGCTCCTCCAGGTAAGACTTTTCCTATTATTGGTTGCATCATATAAGAAATATCTAGTCCCATATATTCGGTGGGACTTTTTTGAGATTCAGATGTTGGTAAAAAATCAATAACGCTTACTTTAATATTTAAAGGATTTGAGTTTGTTGATCTAGAAATCAAAAAATTTAATTCTCCAGAAAAACCTGCATAGCTTAGCAATTCAAGGTTAATATCTTTAGCATCTTTAACAGTTGTATTGTTTATAGAAATAATTTTGTCATAGGCCTCAAAAGATGAGCTACTTGAATAAGAAATATCTTGACTTGCTTTATTAATAACCGGAACAGTTTGAGGGTCTATAGTATTTAAAAAGATTGCTGTAAAAATAAATATAGACAATAAAAAATTGGCCAATGGGCCTGCAAACATTATAGATGCTCTTTGCCATTTTGGTTTAGAGTCAAAAGTATTTTTTAATTGATCCTCTGATAAGTTCTTGACTGATTCTGGATCAAGTTCAATGAGTTTATTTGTAATCATTGATACATATCCACCCAATGGAACTGCTGATAAAGCAAACTCAGTTCCATACTTATCATACTTTTTATAGAATACTGGTCCCATGCCGATAGAAAATCTCTGAACGTAAACATTGCACATTCTTGCAACAATAAAATGTCCAAACTCATGAATGGTGACAAGAACACCTAATAAAACAGCAAAGGCTAATAAATAAGGTATCAATGAAAGAAGATATCCCCAGGAATTTGAACTGTAAGCATAATAGGACCCTATAATGGCCATAGATATAAAAATTTTAAACTTTGTATTCATATATTAATTAGTGATCGATTCTACCACCTTCTCTGCTCGAATGCGTGTTTGTTGATCAACCTCATTTATAGATTCAATTGTTAAGTCATTAGACATAATGTTGTTATTAAAAGTTCGATATATTACTTCATAAATTTTATCAAAATTTATACGGTTTTTTAAAAAGCTTTCTACTGCTATTTCGTTTGCGGCATTGAAAATAGTTCCTAAAAATCCACCATTTCTGCATACTTCACGCGCAATGTCTTGTATCTCCATTCTATCTTGTGGAAATTCCTGAAATGACAAATTCAAAGAAGTAAAGTCTAATGAGTTAAAATCAATAGAAATTCTATTCTCTCCAGACAGTGCATGTGCAATAGGAACCGTCATATCTGGTTGACTCATTTGGCATATGCTTGAACCATCAATATATGTCACTACTGAATGAATGATGCTTTGTGGATGCACGACTAATTCAAAATATTTCTCATCAAGATCAAACAAATACCTTGCCTCTATAAGTTCTAAACATTTATTAACCAATGTGGCTGAGTCAATGGTCACTTTGCTGCCCATATTCCAATTAGGATGATTTAAAGCTTCTGCAACAGTTACATTTTTTAAGTCTATAACAGAAGAGTTTATAAAAGGCCCTCCTGAAGCAGTAATTATTATTTTTTGAACATCATCTGTTCCCCTTTCGCCTGATAGGCATTGGAAAATCGCATTATGCTCACTATCAATAGGTATTATTTGAGTATTATTCTTTTTTGCAATTGGAAGTATTAAATCTCCGCCTGCAACTATACTTTCTTTATTTGCCAATAAAATTTTTTTACCACTTCTAGCTGCAATACATGCAGCTTTTAGTCCAGAAAAACCAGAAGTTGCGCATATAATTATATCTACTCTTTCATTAAGGATAAGTTCTTCAAGCTCACTATCCTCGTTAAGAAAGTTTCCAGACATATTTGATAACTTTAGAAAGGTTTCTTTATCACTGGCATGAATATACTCTGGAGAAAAATTGCTGATGATTTCTTCACATCTCGAAATATTTTTATTAAATGAAATTCCTATTAAGTTAAATAAATCATTGTTTTGTGAAATAACACTCAATGAGCTATCTCCAATGCTTCCTGTTGCACCTAATAAGAGTATATTTTTCATAATATTAATAATATATATATTAATACCGGTGTTGCAAAAAGGTGAGAATCAATCCTATCCAGAACACCACCGTGTCCTGGCAGAATGTTTCCTGTGTCTTTAACACCACTTTTTCTTTTAAAGTAACTGATGAATAAATCTCCAAAGAAAGCAAAAATCCCTCCAATAATAAATATATTCAACAGGCCATTAAATAGCATTAATTTGATAAGCATGCCAAATACCACTGTTGCAAACAATCCGCCAATAAGACCCTCTAATGTTTTTTTTGGACTAATTTTTTTTACAATAAATCTCTTGCCAATTTTTGAACCAATTACGTATGCAAAAGTATCAAAAATAGCTGTGTTAAATA
>CACDUZ010000006.1 GCA_902556105.1 uncultured SAR86 cluster bacterium | reverse complement strand
TTTCTCTCATTACGAGCATTTCCTCTATGCACGCAGCTTAGATTAGATGTTTTATTATCTAACAAGGTAACAATCTCATGATTAAACATGCAGTAAGTTTGTATTAAGTCTGTTATGTATACCTTGCTAATGGAAAGCTCTAGAAAACTTGTTACAGACAAAATATCATATTTCTCACATTGTTTAATTTTATTCAAAGCATCCTGGTAAGCATCTTCGTTATTTTGAAATCTAAGTGTAATCAATACAGAGCATTTATCATCAAAGTCTGCTAGCAAAGGAAAACTATTTAACAAAATAAAAAGGGTTATTAACTTACGCATTAAATGAGTATATATTAATAGCATATTTAATACTGAAAAAAACATGAGATTAATATTACTATCATTTTTATTTTTACTTCCATTTAAATCTAATGGTTATGACAGGATTACCGGCTTAGAATTTGCAAGTAGATCTGAAGTTTTTGCAAAAAATGGTATGGCTGCTACAAGTCATCCTTTGGCAACTCAAACAGCAATTTCAATTCTTAAAAGAGGTGGCAACGCTATTGATGCAGCCATCGCAGCAAATGCAGTCCTTGGTTTAGTTGAGCCAACCGGATGCGGAATAGGAGGTGATTTATTTGCAATAGTATGGATTGAAGAAGATAAAAAACTATATGGTTTAAATTCATCAGGTCCTGCCCCAAAAAATATATCAATTTCAAAGTTAAAGTCTATGGGTTTAGAAAAAATTCCTCCTTACGGACCTTTGCCAGTTACTGTTCCTGGAGCTGTTGCTGGATGGACAGCTTTACATAACAAATTTGGAAAATTAAATTTTGATGAATTGTTTGTTGATGCTATTAACTATGCTGAAGAAGGATTCCCTGTATCTGAATTAGTAGCATATTATTTAAATCGATCATCTGAAATTTTTAAAGACTATGAAAATTTTTCAAATATTTGGATGAAAAACGGCATAACACCAATTAAAGGTGAAATATTTAAAAATCCATTACTTGCAAAAAACTATAGAGATATTGCAAAGACTAATGGAAATGATTTTTACAATGGTAATATTGCCAAGGAAATTGTTAATTCTATAAATGAATCTGGTGGATTTTTCACACTAAACGATCTTTCTAGCTTTGAGCCTGAATGGATAGATCCCGTTTCATCAAATTATAGAGGATATGATGTGTGGGAACTGCCACCTAATGGTCAAGGAATCGCCGCACTTCAAATTTTAAATATTCTTGAAAATTACAATATTTCAGAATTGGGATTTGGAAGTTCAGAATATCTGCATTTATTTACAGAAGCAAAAAAATTAGCATATGAAGATAGAGCTAAATATTATGCTGATAAATCATTTGCAGATGTTCCAGTTAAAAAACTAATTTCAAAAGAATATGCGAATGAAAGAAATTTACTCATAGATAAAAATAAAACTCTTAAATCTATTGATCCTGTTGAAATCGAAAATGGAGATACGATTTATTTAACTGTTGCAGATAAATATGGAAACATGATTTCGCTTATTCAAAGCAATTATAGAGGAATGGGATCAGGAGTTGTTCCAAATAACACTGGTTTTATGCTTCAAGATAGGGGGGAAATGTTTAATCTTGATGAGAATCATAGAAATTCTTTACTTGGAGGAAAACGACCCTTTCATACAATAATACCTGCCTTTGTTACTAAAAATAATAAACCATTAATGAGTTTTGGAGTTATGGGAGGTGCAATGCAGCCTCAAGGACATGCTCAAATTGTAATTAATTTAATAGATTTTAAAATGAATCTCCAGGAAGCTGGTGATGCACCAAGATTTAGACATGTTGGATCATCACAGCCAACAGGTGAGGTAATGATTGATGGTGGATTTCTGATATTTGAAGACGGGTTTAATAAAGATCAATTAAAAAAATTAGAAAAAATAGGTCATGAAATTAAAAACAAAAATGATGACGAATATATGAAAGGTGCTTTTGGTGGATATCAGGCAATTATGAAAAAAAATGAGGTATTAATTGGAGCTTCAGAAAGCAGAAAAGATGGACATGCATCTGGTTATTAACATTATTAAATTATCTAGTATGATAAACACATGAAACAAGAATCATTTATACCTCCAAATAGAACACTTATGGGACCAGGGCCTTCTGACGTTTCTGAAAGAGTCCTAAAGGCGATGGCCCGACCAACAATAGGCCATTTAGATCCATTATTTATAGGAATGATGGATGATATAAAAAAGCTTTTACAATATGCATTTCAAACTAAAAATGAATTAACTTTTGCGGTATCAGCCCCAGGGATGGCTGGAATGGAATGTTGTTTTGCAAATTTAGTTGAGCCAAACGATAAGGTAATTATTTGTAAAAATGGTTTCTTTGGCGAAAGAATGAAAGAAAATGTTGAGAGGTTTGGTGGTATTCCAATTGTAATAGATGATGATTGGGGTAAAAAGGTAGATTTGAATAAAATAGAAGATGCTTTAAAAGAACATCCTGATACAAAAATAGTAGCCTCAGTCCATGCCGAGACATCTACAGGTGCATTGACAGACCCGCAATCAATTACAAAGTTAGCACACGATCATGGTTGCCTATCAATTGTTGATACAGTTACTGGGTTAGCAGGAGTCCCTCTAATGGTTGATGAGTGGGGTATTGATGCGATTTACTCTGGTACTCAAAAATGTTTATCTGCATCTCCTGGTTTATCACCAATTAGTTTTAGCGAAGCTGCAAAAGAAAAGATAAAGAACAGGGAATCAAAGGTTAAGAGCTGGTTTCTAGATTTAAATTTAATTATGTCTTATTGGGAAGGTGAAGGAGCAAGATCATATCATCATACAGCACCAATAAATGCATTATACGGCTTACATGAAGCTCTTATAATTTTAAAAGAAGAAGGAATTGAAAATTCATGGGAAAGACATAAAAACAATCATCTTCAATTAAGAAGCGGGCTTGAAGATATGGGAATCAAATTCTTAGTTGATGAAGAGGATAGATTGCCTCAATTGAATTCAATTTATATCCCTGAAGGTGTTAATGATCTTGAGTCAAGAAAAAAATTATTAAATGACTTTAATCTTGAAATAGGTGCAGGACTTGGTGTTTTGGCAGGTAAAATTTGGAGAATTGGTCTTATGGGCCAGTCATCTAATAAAAAAAATATAGAATACTGTTTAGACTCATTATCAAAAGTTATTTAAAGATATATCTACATTTTAAATCTAATTTCTAATAACTCTTGTGTAACTAATGTTAGTATTAAGTAGAGGAGTTATTTTATGAAAAATATAAACAAAATATATTCATTTGTTTTTATCTTATTTTTAGCCTCATGTGCTGAAAATGAGATGACTGAAACATCTGAAACAAACGAACCGAATGTTGGACCTTTTTATGCAGAATTTCTTGCATGTAAAGCTGGTCCAGACTTCAATCAAGAAAACGTCGCAAAAATGATTGCTGACTTTAATCAACTAAATATTTCAGAGGGTGTTACCTGGGTTGGAGGATATGCTCCAGTTGAAGGTCAAAATCGATATGCTGGTGTAAATGGTTGGTGGGAAATTAATTGGGAGTCAAAAGAGGCTGCTGAAGCAGGCTGGAAAGAGTGGATGGCTGATGAAGAGGCTATGGCATGGGATGAGAGCACTAACAGCATCTTAGAATGTGATAACAGCCAAGTATTAGGTTGGGATTTTTATCTTCCTGGCGAAACTATGTTTGAAGACTGGTCTTCATTCGCTACTGGAACTCTTGAGTGTAACTATAACGAAGGTAAATCATCAGATGATTTAAAGGCTAATATTGAGCAATATAACAAATGGGTTGCAGAATATGGTTCTGATGATGATTACGCTTACGGTGTATATTTCCCTCAGTATGAAGCTGAACAAGATTTCTTATGGCTTAATTGGCATGGTGATATGGATTCAATGAAATCTGGAAATGAAAGTTGGGCAGAAACAGGCCAATCAATACAAGCAGAATTTAATAAAACTGCTACTTGTACAGGACCAGATATTTATAATAGTGCTGAGATTTACTCACCACAGTCGTCATAAACTAGAATACTTAATGGGGAGTAATTTTTTTACTCTCCATTAAATTTATAAATATCACCCTCATTAGAAAAAACTTCTATATCTTTTGATAATCTTTCAATATTAAATCCTTTTGTTTTAATAAAATTACCTATAAAACCTTTTGTATTATTTGGCTTATTACCAGTAATGAATAATTTTTTTGAGCCCAAAATATTACATGCCTTAATAGTTTTTTTGTAATTCATACCAAGCTCAACGAAACCAAACAACTTACTCTCCTCAGCAGTTAATATCGCTACATCGGATTTAATATTTTTTTTATATAAATATTTAAAATTAACTCTATGTCCTTCATGAAATATCTTATTTCCTTCGATATCTCTCATTAGTATTGAAAATGTAGTGCTGAAGTATGGATAGCTCGTTGGAAGTGCCTTTACATTTATAGAACAAATATCTGTACCTTCTTCAGATAGGATAAATCTTGGATTACTAATATTATTTTTAATTAAAACTTTACTAACAACAGAAGACGTATAAATAGGAAGATCATTCGGAAGTTTTTTGATCGTATCAATATGAAGGTGATCTTCAAAAGGTGCTGTTATTATCAAAGCTTTAACTTTATTAATATCTTCATTTGATAAGCATGAATTATTATTTTTTTTTCTTTGAATAAAAAAAGTTCCATCCGGCGTTAGTGATTTGCTCAACCATGGATCAATTAAGATAGATTGATCTAGATATTCTATATACCAAGTCTGATAATCATCTGCTTTAATTATTTTCATTTATATGAAGCCAAATCAACAATAGATTATATAATGCTTCGATGAGTAAATTAAATGACTTTGGATTCGGTACCCAGATAAGGAAAAGTCCATTCTTTGATGCCACAGTTAGGTGGGGCGCTAAAGATTTTTCTGTTTACAATCATATGTATATACCTAGAGATTTCGGCGATCCAGAACAAAATTTCTGGAATCTTATCAATGAAGCAATACTTTGTGATGTTGCTGTTGAAAGGCAGGTGCAGGTTAAAGGTCCAGATGCATCTAAATTTGTTCAGATGATGACACCTAGAGATCTTTCAAATATGAAAGTTGGTCAATGTAAATATGTAATTCTTACAAATCAATTCGGTGGCATCTTAAATGATCCAGTTATGTTACGGGTAGAAGAGGACTGTTATTGGTTTTCATTAGCTGATAGTGATATTTTATTTTGGGCTCAGGGACTTAATGTAAATCTAAAGTACGATGTCGAAATAACCGAGCCTGATGTATCTCCAATTCAACTTCAAGGACCAAAATCTAAAGATATTATGGTCAAAATTTTTGGCAATGAAATTTTAGAACTCAAATATTATTGGTTTAAAAAATTTAAATTAGGAAATATAAATTTATTAATTTCTAGAACAGGCTGGTCAAGTGAATTTGGATATGAAATGTTTCTTCTTAAGACTAGCGATGGAGATGAGTTGTATGAGACCTTAATGCAAGAGGGAAAAGAGCTTGGTTTGCACCCTGGTCATACTTCAACAATCAGAAGAATTGAAGGTGGTATGCTCTCATATCATTCTGATATGGATATTAATACCAATCCACTTGAGCTTGGCTTAGATAAGTTTATTGATCTAGATGGAGCATTTGATTTTGTAGGAAAGGACGCCTTGATTGAGATCAAAAAATCTGGAATTCAAAGAAAGCAAGTTGGATTAATTATTGAGCGTGAAAGATTAAAAGGACCAAATACAAAGAAATGGGATATTTATAAAAATCAACAATATGTAGGTCAAGTAACTTCAGCAGTTTATTCACCTAGACTCGAAAAAAATATTGCTCTAGCAATAGTTGATATTGAATATTCAGATATTGATACTTCGTTAAAAATTAAAATAGATGATGAAATGGTAGATGCAAAAATCACCAAAAAACCATTTTTTGATCCAAATAAGTTAATTGCAAAAAAAAGTAGTATTTAATTGGCAATTTACTGTGTTTGATAACCAAAAAAATATCTTAAATAAATAATATATTACTCGCTTTATATATATTTATAGTCCATACTTTTTAGGTAAACTTTCTACACATATTCCTAGGGGGAATCATATGAAATATAATTTAATTGGGCTATTAGTCCTCCCTTTCTTTTTATCTCTAAATGTTGTTGCGCAAGAATCATCTGAGCTTGAAATAGAAGAAGTGGTTGTAACTGGATCAAATATTCAAAGATCTGGCTATACTGCTATATCACCTGTTCAAGTTAAGAATCGTGATGAAATGCTTGCAGAAGGAGCTAAAACAATAACTGATTTTGCTATTAATCTGCCTGTAAATATCGGTTCTGAGTTTCAAACCGAATCTGGTGATTTAATTGGTACTGCGCAATTTAATTTACGTGGACTAGGTCTTGGATCTACCTTGACCTTAATCAATGGTCGAAGAGGTGGAATTTCTACTGTTGCTGACGGTGGCGGTAATCAATTTTTTGATATTAATCAGTTACCAATGTCTATGATTGAGAGAGTTGAATTTCTTACAGATGGTGCCTCAGCAGTATATGGATCTCAAGCAGTGGCTGGGGTTGCAAACATTATTACAAGAAGTAATTTTGAAGGTTTAGAATTTACAATAGATGGTCAAAGTTCAGATGGACCTGGAATTGACCAACATCAGATTGGTTTTGCTTTTGGCTCATCAGTTGATGGACCTACAAAAGTTAATATCTTTGGTGGCTATACAAAAAGAAATAGAGCAGACCGCTCTGATTTTGATTTTATTAATGAACGAGTCTTGGGTAATGGTGTTCCGTCAGCATCAAGGACATTATCAGCTTTTGGAGCTCCAGGAACTTATAGAGCAGTTAATGCAGATGGCACTGCAGGAACTGGAGGTAATTTCCCTGATCCAGATTGTGAGGCAGCAGGTGGTATTCTAAAAGCACCTTTCTGTAGATTTAGCTTTGCTGATCAAGTTTCTGTAATACCTGAAGAATCAAGACTACAAGTATTTGGAGAAGCTACTCATGAAGTTAGTGATACTGTAACCGCCTTTGTAGAATCAAGTTATTCATCTAATAAAATTTCAAGAACTCTTGGGCCATACTTATTTAAGCATGGAACTTTAAAATCTGGAAGAATGTTTATTCCAGGAAGCCATCCGTTCAACTTTTTTGTTAATAATGGCTCTGGCTTGGAGTATATTGGACCAGCAAATTGGGATAATGCAATTCATACTGGGGCAGACCTTGAGTTACGTGGCCGACCATTTGGTGAGGAATACAACGGCGGAAGAGGTCCAGCGGATCTTGAAATTGATCTTGCATATTTACGTATGCTTACTGGAATAAAAGCTGATCTATCTGATGAATGGAGTGTTGAAGCTTCGTACATGTTCTCTCGTTCTGAAAGAGATCAAACGAGACCATTTAACTATATTAAAAGTGTTGTAAATGGGAGTTTGTTAAATGGTACTTGGAATCCATTTGGAACTCGTTTAGCTAACCCTTCACTTGTTTCTCCTAAAGATGGAGTCAGTGTTGCAGCTAACTCTGATGATGTATCTAATAGTCTTTGGACTTTGAATGTAAATGCATCTACAGCCAAACAAGAGGTTACTGAAATTAAATTTGTTGGTGAGCTTGGCGCTTTAGCTGGCGGCAACATAGGTGTTGCAGCCGGAATACAGCATCGAACAGAATCGTTTAATTATTCACCTGATCCATTAGACGAATCTGGCTTAGGAAATGGTCCAGATTCTCCAATAGTTGGTGGTCAAGATGTAGATGCTTTATTTGTTGAAGGAATTTTACCAGTTAGTGACGCGCTTGAAGTTCAAGCAGCTGTTAGATATGAGGATTATGGAACTGTTGACACAACTGATCCAAAGCTTGCAATACGATATCAGGCAACAGACAGCCTAGGTATTCGCGGCAGTTGGGGATCTTCATTTCAAGCTCCATCTGTTCGTCAGATGAGTGTTTCAAGTCAGTCATCAATTATTGATGACCCTGCATCTTTAAATCCTGTAACTGGACAATTGGAATGTGTAAATAGAGATGTAACCAATATAGCTATTGTGACTACACAAGGAGGTGACTCTCTAAAACCACAGAGCTCAGACTCATTAACACTTGGAATTGTTATGGAAATAAATGAGACAGATATTAGTCTAGATTATTGGAGTTTTGACTATACTGATCTAATAACCTCAGATGAAGGAGCACAGGCAATCTTAGCTAATGACTGTAACGATGGTGTGATTGACGATACAAGAATACGTCGTCGTCCAGATGGAACTGTTGCAGAAATAACCTCAGAGTTTATTAATACTGGGTCTGTAAAAACTAATGGTCTTGATATAGCTTTAGCCCATTCAATGGACTCAACCAAACTCTTTGATGCTGTAAACTTTAATTTTGCAGCCACTTATATAAATGAGTTTGAAGTCAAAACTAATAGCTCTTCAGCTTCATTTGATGGGGCAGGCTCAAGAAACTTCAAAAATCAATTCCGTTCAATGCCAAAAATTAGAGGTAATTTAGGCGTAACTTTTGAAAAAGGAGCTCATACAGTAAGTACTCAACTTAGATATATTGATGATTATGATAATGATCAATCAAATACAACTATTGATAGTTTAGTAACATTAGATGGACAATATTCCACACTACTATTTAATGACAATGCTCAGCTTTCGATAGGTATCAAAAACATTATGGATGAAGATCCTCCAAGTCTTGGCGCTAATGTTCGTCCAGGCTATGATAATGTAATGCATAATGTTTTGGGACGAACTGTTTATATGTCACTTAATCATTCGTTTTAGAGAAACTTAAATATAAATTTAAAGGGCGTTTTTACGCCCTTTTTTAATTAAATCAATCGATTCTTGAAAGTAAATTAAAACTATATAAAATAACCGTTCAGACATAGGAGGGATGGCAGAGTCTGGTTTATTGTAACGGTCTTGAAAACCGTCGTGCCTTCATCGGCACCGTGGGTTCGAATCCCACTCCCTCCGCCAATTAGCATATGAAAGACCATATAAAACATATCTTTAAACAAATACCTGATTTTTTAAAAATACTTGGTTTTGAAGATGCATATTTAAATGAAGAAAGTGAGGAATGGGTTGTTGAATTTATGCCTACAAAAGATCTAACGCATTCAAATGGAACTATCGTACAGGGTGGTTTTGTTTCAGGTATGCTTGATGCCACAATGTCTCAATACCTTATATTCCTATCAAAAGGCAAGCAGGCTCCATTAACTCTTGATTTAGATGTAAAATTTTTGAAATCATGCTCCCCTGATCAAAAGGTTATAGCAATAAGTAAAATTGTAAAAAAAGGTAACTCAATAGCCTTTGCAAGCGGCAAGCTGCTTCAAAATGATGATGTAATTGCTGTAGCGACCTCAACCAGTAAATTAGTTAATATTTAATATTTAATATTTAATATTAATTTTTCTATATTCTTTTTTAATATATAATTTTTGGATGACCGAAAAAAGAGCTAAATTTACACAAATGGTTGATGGTGATGCTGAAGATTATTCAATCATAGCAGCTAGCAATGCTGAAGATTACAACCACTTAGCTGATAAAGTTATAGATCATCTTAAGATGCTTGAGAATGATTACGGTGGCTTCCAAGTAGATAGGCTTACACATTCATTACAAACTGCTACAAGAGCTCATAGAGATGGCAGGGATGATGAATATGTAGTTTGTGCATTAATACATGATATTGGAGACAATTTAGCTCCAGCTAATCATGCAGAACTTGCTGCCACTATTTTGCAACCATTTGTTTCTGATGAAAATTATTGGATAGTTAAACATCACGGCATTTTCCAAGGATATTACTTCTTTGAGTTTTTAGGACTAGATAAAAATATGAGAGATAAATATGCTGATGAGCCTTTCTTTGACAGTTGTAGAGAATTTTGTGAAAAGTACGATCAAAATAGTTTTGATCCTGATTACGATACACTTGACCTAGAATATTTTATTCCAATGGTTAAAGACCTTTTTAAAAAACCAAAAAGATCTATATATCTACAATCATAAATGCCAGATAACCCCTTTATGAAGTTCCTTGAGCTGGTGAAGCCCCAAGAACCTTTTAGTGATCAATCTATACCATCAACACCTGATTACGAAAATATTGATAATTGGGCTGCAACTCCTGCAATAGATGGACAACAATTTTATGTTCCTAGTTCAACTCATAGTGTTAATAAAGATAATAATGCTGTAGACGTTTTCTATATTCATCCTACAGGGTTCTATGAGAAAAAATGGAACTCTGATATTAATAAAAGTAAATCTGCCTTTGAAAGAACTGAAATTATGCTTGGAAATCAGGCTTCTGTTTTTAATGATTCTTGTAATATATTTGCACCTGAGTATAGACAAGCAACGTATTTTTCATTTTTTGACAGAGAAGATAATGGTAAGAAAGCTTTAGATTTAGCATATAAAGATATAGAAAGTTCCTTTGATGTTTTTATTAACAGTCTAAATGACAATAGGCCATTTATAATCGCTGGTCACAGCCAGGGAGGACTTCTTGCTCAAAGATTAATTAATAAAAAAATTAATAATACTGACTTACAAAAAAGATTTGTATGTGCATATGTAATTGGCTATATGATCCCAGAAATATACTATGAGGATGTATTTCCTAATATTCCCAAATCCACATCCTTTGATGATATCAACTGCATAGTTTCTTGGTCCACAGTCGTAGAGGGTTTTAAGAGAAATAGAGAAAAAACACTTTTTTGGAAACCAGATGGATGGTCAGTTGAACCAATGATACAAAAAATCGTTTCAACCAATCCATTTTCCTGGACTAATGATTCTTTATGGCATGAAGACAAGAACAACTTATCTATTATTAATAAAGCTCAAGACTATGATTTTACCGACCGTTTTCGTAAAGAACATACTGGTTCCAAAAAAATCCATAGGACTTACCAGAATTCAAGGCTTCAGTTCATCTTTAAATAATGAGACGGGTTTGGTTGAAGCGAAGGGGCCATTAATCGAAAACATTCAAAAAATGAAATTTTTTAATGGTGATCTTCATTCCTTTGATGTCATGCTTTTTTGGGGTACATTAAGGCAGAACATTAAAGACAGGATAAATGCCTTTATATAAAAATCTAATATTAATATTACTTATGTTTACAAATTCTGAATTATTTTCCTTTGAAGAAGGTGTTGCTAAAAATAATAATGTAGAAATTTATTATCGTGACTATGGTCCATTAGATGGAGATCCAATTCTATTAGTTCAGGGACTAGGAGGACAATTAATTAATTGGCCAGAACATCTTATAGAATTTTTAATTGACAATAATTTCAGACCTATTGTTTTTGATAATAGAGATACAGGCCTATCTTCAAGAATATCAAGTAATTCATTCACTGATGAAAAAAGAGGAAATACAATTATTAGAAGTTACATTAGATACTATCTTAGATTACCCATTCAATCAGAATACATAATTGATGATATGGCCAATGATGCTATATCAGTTTTAGACGAACTAAATATTGATAAAGCTCATATTTTAGGAATTTCAATGGGTGGTATGATTGCTCAAATTATTGCATCCAGCCATCCTGCCAGAACAAAAACATTTACTCTGATAGCATCAACAGCATCAACGCCATCACCATTGAATGGACCCACAAGAAAAGTAAGAAAATTATTAATGGATAGAACCAAAAATCCTAATTCAACTATTGACGAAAGAGTGAATAGATCAAGAAAAAATCTTTAAAGAGATTGGTTATCCTGGAATAGATCTCAATACAGATGAATTTTATAAAAATACTGCTACCTCTATCAAAAGAGGGGGTAATGATGATACTGGTTTTGGAAGACAACTTACTGCAATCTTAGGTTCTAAGAATAGACTTGATAAAAGTAAGGTCAATAAAAGCACCTACCTTAATAATTCATGGAAAAGAGGATCCATTAATAAAAGTAAAAAATGCATATAAAACCAATAAATTAATAAAAGATAGCAATTTAAAAATAATACCGGATATGAGGCATTTAATTGAACCTCCTGTATTTATTCAGTTCAAAGATGATCTCCTTAATCATTTAACTGGTTAAGTTAATGTTAACCAATAAGTTTAAAATAAATTATTCTATTGGTGCGATACCAAATGGCATCAAAACAGATACTTTTACATTTTTCTTACTATTTTTTTATAGCAATATTATTGGACTTAATCCAGGATTAGCTGGATCTGCAATTTTTATTGCTCTTTGTTTTGATGCATTTACTGATCCATTAATGGGCACAATTTCAGATAGAACAAATTCATCATTTGGAAGAAGACATCCTTATATGTTTATTTCCTTTATTCCTATGTCTCTAGGCTATATATTTTTATTTGCACCAAGACAAGATTGGGATATGTCTCAAAATGATTTATTTGTATGGATGACAATCTTCACAATCTTAACAAGAATTGGGATGACATTATTTGATATTCCCCATAGAGCTTTTGGTGGTGAAGTAACAAAAAATTATGAGGAAAGAACTCTATTGATGTCATGGCGAGAAATGATTGCATGGGTAGCAGGCTTAAGTAATGCGTTTTTAGGTTATGGCATTTTTTTTGCATCAACTCCAGAAT
Source organism: uncultured SAR86 cluster bacterium (assembly GCA_902556105.1). Classification (GTDB taxonomy): domain Bacteria; phylum Pseudomonadota; class Gammaproteobacteria; order Magnimaribacterales; family D2472; genus SAR86A. The sequence goes on along the minus strand of CACDUZ010000006.1, from coordinate 34,408 downwards.
ATCCACAAGGTCAGTTAAATCCTGATGCATGGTTGCCGTTTGCCATAACAGGAGCTATCGTGATGGTAATCACTGTTTTGTATTCATCTTTTAGTACAAAAAATGAAGTAAAGGCTCTGTCAAAATGGTCTGGTTCTATATCTTTAGGAGATATTCTTAAAGAACTTAAAATTGCACTTGGAAATAAATCTTTTTTAATTTTTTTCTTTGGTAATCTTTTTTTATCTTTATCTTGGGGCTTGGCAAACACTCTAACCTTATTTGTTAATACATATTTTTGGGAGTTTGAAGCAACTCAAATAAAATATTTTTTACCTATATATTTAGTAGCTACATTATTTGCGTTCTATCTTACGCCTAGACTGGTTGACCTTTATGATAAGAGACTGATTGTACTTGTTTGTATTGGGGCTGTAGGGGTGTTATCACCAGCTGCTTTTATTATGTACAACCTTGGATTAACACCTGAAAAAGGGTCGTTACAATTAGTATTCTTTATCAGTTCTTTCTTACTCTTTTTAATTACATTTAACATTACAGGAATAATGGTCAGAGACTCAATGGTTGGAGATATTGCTGATGAGGTTGAGCTTCAAAGTGGAAAGAGACAAGAGGGAATTTTATTTGCAACAGTTGGATTTATGCAAAAACTAAATGCAGGCTTAGGTTCATTTTTTGCAGGACAAGTTTTAAATATTATTAATTTTGATAGATCAAACCATACAGCTGAACAAGCTTATTCTCTTGCTTTTGTTCAAGGACCAGTAACAACTCTACTAATGATAGTGCCCTTAATTATTTTCTATAAGTATTCTTTGTCTGCTAAAAAGCACAAAGAAATAATGAAAGCACTTGAATTAAAGAACTAAATTAAAATCTCGATGCATTTTTCAATTCTTTTCCAAAGTTTTTTATAGATATCTTTTTCATCTTTAATTGAAAAATGATTAATAAAATGAAGTAAAAGTGACTCTAGATCATTTGGCATAGATTTATTAGATTTATTAAATTTATTGCTAAGCAACTCTAATTGAATAGAATTACGAAGTTCTAAATCTTTTTTTAAAGAATCAACTCCTGCCAGAATCTCTAGTTTAATACAAACGTAGTACAGCTCACTTTCATTAGATTTATTGTTTGTATATGAGTTTGTGACTGAACTAGAAAAGATGTTTGGTATATTGTCAACGCCATCTTTTTTAATCAAAGATGCGTATATATTTTTATATGTCTCAACTTTCTTTTCTTTTTTTTCTATTTTTAATTTATCTGATTGTTTCTTTATATCAGAAATAATTTTTTTGAATTCTTGGGTATTTTTCACATTTTGAATCTTTAAGAGTTCATCATTTACTATGCCAATCGACTTGGCACCTTCATTCAGTTCTTTGTTAAGATTTTTTATTAATTCAATTTCATCATTAATAATCTGTTTTTTTTCTTCAAAGAATCTATCAGCATTTTTATTAAATTTATCCCATAAAATTTTATCTGTCTTTTTGCCGGCTATACCAATTTTCATCCACTCATCTTTTAATTTTTTAAATTCATTTATACATATCTGGCTATCTTCATTATTGATTTGAGCTACTTTCTCAATGAGTAATTCTTTTGCCTTTGCATTGTTATTTTCCTGTTTTTTAATTTCTTCATTTATTGGTTTTTTTGCTTCAAAAAACTTATTTTTCAGCACAATAAAGTCATCATCAAGAACGGGTGTAAATTTTTGCCACCTTTGAAAAATTTTTTGAAGATATATTATTAGATCTTTAGCATTTCTCCATTTTTTTTCATTTTGATTAACATACTCATTTATTTCATTAATTAATATTTCTCTTTCTTTGGCATTATTAAGCTTTATTTCTTTTATTTCTTCGAAATACTCTTTGCATGGCTCCCATGCTTTATTTGTTAATTCATTGAATTTTAACCACTGTTGTTTTGAAGCAGGCTTACTTGAAATATCTAATAACTGCCATTGAGCTTGAATATCATGAATGACATGAGCATGTTTTTTAGGGTTATCTAATGGGTTATTTATTAATGTGTTAATCTCATCTATAAGACTATCTCTTTTAGGATTTGCAGCAAAAGATGAAATTTCATCAAAATATCTTGATTTGCTAGTTGCAGCATTAATCTTATGTCTTAATTTATTTGGTATTTTTGAAAGAGCTCTTGATTGCTTTAAAACATTTCTAACTTTCTTTTGAGCATTTTTAATTGCCCCATCTGAAAACAACTTTTCAGCTTCTTCTAACTCTTTAAATAAATGTTGACTAGTTTCCACAATATTTTTATATGATGTTTATAATTATACTAAATGAAAAAGCGAATTCTAACAGGAATTACTACAACTGGGATACCTCATATAGGTAATTATATTGGTGCCATTAGACCAGCGCTTAAGATGGCTAGCAGCTCAGATGAATCTTTTTTCTTCCTTGCTGATTACCATTCAATAATAAAGAATCAAAATGCTACTGAAATTGGGACTTCTGTCGAAAGTATTGCACTTGCATGGCTTTCGTGTGGACTCGATCCAGATAGAAGTTATTTTTATAGACAATCTGATGTTCCTGAAATCCTAGAATTAAGTTGGATTTTAAATTGCATAACTGCAAAAGGCTTAATGAACAGAGCGCATGCATATAAAGCAGCCAGCTCATTAAATACAAATGATCCAGATAAGGGCATAACAATGGGCTTATTCTCTTATCCCATACTTATGGCAGCAGATATCTTAATGTTCGACTCAACTCATGTGCCAGTTGGCTCAGATCAAATCCAACATCTAGAAATGACTCGTGACATAGCTACAAGATTTAATTATTTATACTCAGAATTGTTGACTATCCCTGAGCCTATTATTCAAGACAATGAGAAGGTTGTTTTAGGATTAGATGGAAGAAAAATGAGTAAGTCATATGGGAATGTAATACCGTTATTAGATACCGAAAAAAAATTAAAAAAGTCGATAATGAAAATAGTTACTAATTCATTGGAGCCCGGTGAGCCTAAGGACTCATCAAATTGCACTGTGTTTGATTTATATCAAAATTTTGCAGGTGAAGACTCAGTAAAGGAATTTCAAACATTATATGATGAAGGAATATCTTGGGGTGAGGCAAAAGAAAAATTATTTGATGTGATTAACAGTGAGCTTGTGCCGATTAGATCTAAATATGAAGAGCTTTCTCAAAATAAAGAATACATAAATGATCTTCTAAGTGATGGATCAAAAAAAGCTAGAATAATAGCAAAGGAAAAAATCTTAAAGATAAGAGAAAAAATTGGAATAAATAAAATCTCTTAATGTCTATATCTGGATCATCTTGGTTAAAGTTTGGCCTATTTACTGTTGGTCTAGGGCAGTCTTTTGTTTTTGTTCTTGTGCCGCCTCTTGCAAGAGATCTTGGATTAAGTGTTATTCAAACATCGTTAATATTTGCGATTTCAGCATTTGCATGGGCAATTACAAGCGCATACTGGGGAAGAGCAAGTGATATTTATGGGAGACGCAATATTGCGATATTGGGCTTGATAGGATATGCAGTTTCATTGATAGCACTGATAACACCACTATTTTTAGTTGAAAGAAATATATTAGATGTTGCATTCTTATTCCCAGCACTTGTTCTAGGAAGGCTTATAAATGGATTATTAGGATCAGCAACTAGACCTGCGTCATTTGCATATACCGCAGATATAACAACTAAAGAGAAAAGAACATTAAAATTTGCAAGATTAGAGTCTAGCTTTTTACTTGGAACTGTTGCTGGACCTTTATTAGGAGGCTTTTTGTTCTTAGTAACTAAAGAAACTCCATTTTACGTATTTTCATTTTTAGCTTTCGTTGCAGCAACTGGCATATATTTAAACCTTAAATCTACTAATATTCAAAAAATAAGAAATAATGATAATGTTAAAAAAATAAGCTGGTATTCAAAAACTATTTGGCCATTTTTAGTTCTTGCAGCAATTTTAAGCCTTTGTCAGTCTTCACTGTTACAATCCATTGGATTTTATCTCACTGATTCATTTGGAGACACACCCGATCTTTTAATATTAATCAGCATGACCTTTACATTGTTATCTATATCAACAATTGTTAGCCAATACATATTCACAGATGCCTTTCCATTGAATAATTTTAACTTATTGTTGTTTGGAACTATTCTTTTAGTTTTTTCATATTTTACAATGGCATTTTTCCCTAAAATATCCATCTATTATCTATCTATTATTGTTTTAGGTTTAGGCTTTGGAATGACAAGACCAGCACTATCTTCAGCATTATCAATTGCTCAAACACCAGAAAACCAGGGTTCAGCTGCCGGATATCTTGGGTCTGTTATTCCAATAGGCCATATGACAACTCCATTCATAGCAATGCCAATATATGCAATTAATCCCTCGTACTTGTATTATTTCAGTTCAATCTTATGTATTGGGTTAATATTATTTATAATATTTCACCCAATGATCAGAAATACAGAATCTTTATGAAAAAAGCATTATTAATTATAAACTTAGGAACGCCTGACAGTCCTTCTTACTTTAGTGTGTTTAAGTATCTCAGACAGTTCCTTATGGATGGCCGTGTAATAAATATAAATCCTATTTTAAGATTTCTTCTGGTCAATCTTATAATTTGTCCAACAAGATCATTCTCATCATCAAAGATTTATAAGCAAGTCTGGGATGATGAATCAGGATCGCCATTACTTCATAACACAAAAAAATTAAGTGAAAAATTAGAAACTAAACTTCAAGACGTAGATGTTTATTATGCAATGCGATACCAAAATCCATCCATAGAAAGTGTTATCGATGAAATTCTGGATAATAACCCTGATGAAATTATTATTCTTCCTCTTTTTCCTCATTATGCAGCCGCAACTACTGGGTCAGTTTATGAAGAAATTTCTAGAATAATTTCAAAGAAATGGGTTGTCCCAAATATTAAATTTATTAATCAGTTTTATGATAATGAAAAGTTTATAGATGCATGGGTTGAAAAAACAGCTAAATTTCAATTAGATTCTTATGACAAAATCATATTTAGCTATCATGGAGTACCAAATAGTCATGTAGATAATGTCTATAATGATTCAGTTTGTAGTGATCATGATTGTGAAATTGGTATTACAGAAAAAAATAAATACTGCTATAAAGCTACAACTTATGAAAATACAAAAATTCTTGCTTCAAGACTAAATATTAGTCCTGATGATTACATTGTTACCTATCAATCTAGACTAACAAATAAATGGTTAAACCCATTCACAGATGAAGTTCTAGAGAATCTAGCTAAAGAAGGCAATAAAAAAATATTAGTATTTTCTCCTGCATTTACTGCTGATTGCTTAGAAACAATTATCGAGATAGGCGATGAATATAAAGAGCTATTTCTAGAAACTGGTGGTGAAGTATTAGATTATGTTGAATCACTTAATTACTCAGATTCATGGGCAGATGCTATTATTGATATTATTAAATAAGGATTTTAAAAATGTTTAAGAAAGATCTATTGGAAGGAAAAAGAATTCTAATTACTGGTGGTGGCACTGGTTTGGGAAAAGAAATGGCTAATCATTTTGCTGAACATGGTGCTGAATTATATATTTGTGGGCGAAGAGAAAATGTTCTCAAAGAAACATCAGATGAGATTTCCAATAAACATGGTACTAAGGTTCATTATCAAACTTTAGACATTAGAGCTTCTAAAGATGTAGATGACTATGTTCAGTCCATCTTTGACGAAGGCTTATTAGATGGCTTGGTAAATAATGCAGCAGGTAATTTTATTTCTCCTACCAAAGACCTATCTCATAAAGGATTTGATGCAATAGCAAATATAGTATTTCATGGAACTTTCTACATGACACATTCTGTAGGAAAAAGACTTATAGAAGCATCACATAAAGCTTCTATAATTAACATCCTTACTACATGGGTATGGACTGGTTCACCTTATGTTGTCCCTTCTGCAATGTCTAAATCTGGAATTAATGCAATGACTAAATCTTTAGCAGCAGAATGGGGTAAATATGGAATTAAGGTTAATGGGATCGCTCCCGGTCCGTTTCCTACAAAAGGAGCATGGGAGAGACTCAATCCAGATGATAGTAATGATGATGGGATGATGAGCACTGTTCCATTAGGTAGAGTTGGTGAAATGATTGAATTACAAAATCTTGCAACTTTTCTAATGGCTGATGGATGTGATTATTTAACTGGCCAAACTATTGGAATTGATGGCGCTCAGTATTTAACTGGTGGAGGTACATTTTCACAGTTAGATAAGTTATCTGATGATGATTGGGAAAATATGAGAAAATTAATTAGAGATGCAAATAATAAAGATAAAGCAGATAGAGCCTAAGGAGAAATAATATGAGTAACTATGATGAAATGAATCAAGCCCTAAAAGAACAAAAAGATTTTTTTATAAAAAACGGTGCTCCATCAATTGAATTACGTATAGACAGACTACAAAGATTAAAATCATTAATCATGGATAATCGATACGATTTTGTTGATGCTTTAAATGCTGATTTTGGAAATAGATCAAAAAATGTATCTATGTTGTCTGATGTTTATGGGATCATGCCTGCCATAAATTTAGCAATAAAGAATGTAAAAAAATGGAATAAAGTTGAGAAAAAATCCTCAAATTTCCCATTTGGTTTATTAGGAGCTAAATCCTATGTTAAATATGAGCCATTAGGAACAGTTGGAATGATATCTCCATGGAATTTCCAGTAAACTTAGCTTTTGTTCCACTTGTTTCAATTTTTGCTGCCGGCAATCAAGTTATGCATAAACCGAGCGAACATACACCCATTACAGCATCTTTGCTTAAAGACTTATGTGATAAGACATATGATCAAAATGAATTTGCAACATTTTTAGGTGGACCAGAGGTTGGCGAATCCTTCACGAATCTTAATTTTGACCATCTTTTATATACAGGGAGTGGTCAGGTTGCAAAACATGTAATGAACGCAGCATCAAAAAACCTTGTCCCATGTACTTTAGAATTAGGAGGCAAATCCCCAGTAGTTATTGGAAAATCTGCAGATCTAAAAATATCTGCAAAAAGAATTATGTTTGGGAAAACTATGAATGCAGGTCAGATTTGCTTGGCCCCTGATTATGTTGTTGTTCATAAAGATCAAAAAGATGAATTTATAAAAGAAACAAAAGATGCTGTTTCAGAATATTTTCCGGATTTAAAAAATAATGATGATTACACATCAATAATCAATGAAAAACACTATGATCGACTTCAAGAGCTCTTAGACGATGCTATTGAGAAGGGTGCAAATGTTGATGAAATAAATCCTGCAAATGAAGATTTTTCTCAACAGGAATTTTATAAGATGCCTCCAACAATTGTTACTAATACAACAGATGACATGAAGATTATGCAAGAAGAAATATTTGGTCCTTTACTACCTGTTGTAGAGTATGACGAAATAGATGAAGCCACTAAGTTAATTAATTCAAAAGACAAGCCTCTTGGTCTTTATTATTTTGGTAATAATAAATCTGAAGAGGATAATATTTTAAATAAAACTTCCTCTGGTGGCGTAACTGTTAATAATGTTATTAGCCACCTTCAACAAAATGATTTATCTTTTGGTGGTGTTGGGCCATCTGGAATGGGAAGATATAAATCTTTTGAAGGGTTTAAAAATTTCTCTAATCCACGAGCATATTATAAAGATGTTAGTTTTAAACTAGATAAATTCTTTGATGCAGTGAGACCACCATATAAAGGCAACATTGAAAAAGTATTAAAACAATTAATGAAATAGTTTTGTGTCCTCTATATCTCTGAAATTAGGTTATAAATACCTTAGATCTAATAAAGGAGGTTCCCTCTCTTTTACTACTCTATTAGCCGTTATTGGTTTAATGATTGGTATTTCTAGTCTCATAGTCGTAACTTCTGTTATGAATGGTTTTGAAAAAGAACTCGAAGATAGAATTTTAGGAGTGATTCCTCATTCTGTAATCACATCTAACGATGCGATTATGGACTATGGAAACTTAATAAGTGAAATTAAAGAGAATAATGATGTTATTGATGCAGCTCCATATATAAATATTCAAGGAATAATTTCCTCATCATACGATACTAAAGGTATTTCAATAATTGGTATAGATACAGAAATCGAACAAAATATGTCTATTATTCCGGAATACATGATTGTTGGAAATCTAGATGATTTAAGTATAAAAAATTCTATTGTAATTGGTTCTTTGCTTGCAGCAAATATAGGTGCATATGTGGGCGATCAAGTTAATATTACGACATCAGATATAAAGACATCAATTATTGGATCCTATCCAACTTCAGTTAATTTAAAAATAGTGGGTATATATGAATTAAAAACTGAAATTGATCAATTTATGACTTTAGTCTCCCATGAGACTGGCCAAAAGCTAAAAAATATAAATCCAAATGAAACCACCTCAATAAGATTGAAAACAAATGATTTATTTGAAGCAGATCTAATAACTAAAGATGTTTTAGAAGAACTAAATAATCCATTACTTTACTACTCATCATGGAAAGATACTCATGGAACATTATTTGAAGCAATAAAATTTGAAAAATTATTAATTAGTTTGATGCTATTTTTAATAGTAGGCGTTGCTTCAATACTTGTTTTATCAACAGTTGTAATGACTGTAAAGTCAAAAGAAAGAGAAATAGGCATTCTTTTAACTCTTGGAGCGAGCTCAAAGCAAGTAGTTTTAATCTTTTTTACTCAAGGATTAATAGTTAGCTTAATAGGAATAATTGCAGGAATTATTTTTGGATTTATATTGGTTTCAAATCTTAATAATTTAATAACTCTTATTGAAAATTTGTTAGGAAGAAACCTTCTAGAAGCTTATTTTATTAATTATTTTCCATATCATATTGATTACGCTCAAATAACTATGATTTGTTTTATTTCATTTGTCATTAGTATTATTTCCTCATTAGTACCATCCTTCCGAGCAATTAAACTCAATCCGGTTGAAATATTAAGACATGAATAAACTTGAGTGTCAGGATATTTGCAAGTCCTTTTCTGTAGATGATGAGTCACTTTCCGTTCTTGAAAATATTAATATTACTATTTCTGAAAACGATAGGGTGGCCATCACCGGAAAGTCAGGGGCTGGTAAATCTACTTTACTGCATATAATGGCAGGGCTTGATCAAGCCACATCAGGAAAAATTATTTTTAATGACCAAAGCCTCTCATTAATTTCTAATAGTTCATTAAGCAAAATAAGATTAGTAAACTTTGGATTTGTTTATCAATTTCACCATCTTCTAGATGATTTGACAGTAGAGGAAAATATACAAATTCCATTGTTATTAAATAACTCGTTAGATAAAGACAAAAAAATAAAAATTAAAGAAATCATGCAGATCCTTGGTATTTTTAATAGAAAGAACCATCTACCTTGGAAGTTATCTGGTGGTGAAAAACAAAGGACAGCCATTGCAAGAGCCCTAATAAATAATCCAAAATTCTTATTTTTAGATGAACCCACCGGCAACTTAGACAAAGAAAATGCAACAATCATTCAAAATCTTTTATTTGAGTTGTCTGATAGATATGGTATTGCTTTAATTACCGCTACTCACGATAATGAGTTTATCAAGTCATTTAAACAAGTTTATAGACTTTTTGAATCAAAACTGGGTGAACTAAATGAGTGAATTTATAACTGCAGGTGGACCATTTATGTGGCCATTATTGGCATGTAGTGTACTTATAATTACTATTTCTATTGAAAGATCCTGGTTTTTGCAAAATAGACTCGTATCCCCAAAAGGCTTATCTAATCAGATAATGAATTTGGTTAAAAATGAATTAATGACAAAAAAACAGGCAATTGAAATATCAAGTCTGTCTTCATTGGGTTTTTTGCTAATAAATTGTCTCAAATACAAAGATCTTCAAAGAGATAATTTGGAATCAAAAGTTGAAGAAAAAGCTGTTGAAGTTAAATATAGTCTAGAAAAAAACTTAACGATGTTAGGTACTATCGCAACAATAAGTCCTTTGTTAGGCCTTCTTGGAACAGTAGTTGGAATGATCACTGCTTTTACAGGGTTGACAGAAACATCTGGAGCAAATCCAGATCTTTTAGCAGCTGGTATTTCACAGGCATTAATCACGACCGCTTTTGGTTTAATGATAGCAGTCCCTGGATTGGTTCTTCATAAATATTTTGAACAAAAAATAAATTATCATTTAATCAATCTTCAAAAGGAAGTTTCTGGCTTTATAGACGTTATAAATAAATGAAATTTATATCCAACAATAAATCTTCTTTTTCAATAGAAATAACTCCGTTAATAGATATTGTTTTTCTATTAGTAATTTTCTTCGTAGTTACCTCTAAAGTAGGAGATTCTCAATTTCTATCACTTGATTTACCAAAAACTGAATCATTTAAATATGAAACTGTCCAATCAACTAATGAAATCATTATTACTAATAATGCAAATATTTATGTCAATGATAGAGTTTTTAGCATTAACGATCTTGATGAGCTTGAGCAAGCTATATTTGAATTAGAAAATAGTGGAGATTCTATCATTTTAAGTGCAGAATCAGACTCATTGCATGTTTGGGTGATCTCTATAATGGATATATTAAACAAATATGGATTTAATGAAGTTCAGATAAGAACAATTGAAAAATGAAAGAGAATGGAATAAGAAGATTATTAGGCTATACCTTTAGATATAAATGGTCATTTTTTATAAGTGTCATTGGGTTTATTAGTTTTGCTTTTGCAGATATTGCAGCAGTTGAGTGGATCAGAAGAATCATAGGATTTATAAACTCAGAAGAAGAAGACTTTAATTCATTGCTCGCTTTATCGTTGATATTTATAGCACTTGGTAGAGGGATAGGTTTTTTTGTTGGAAATTACTTTATGTCAAAAGTTGGATTTGGCATAGTGCATGATTTAAGGGCTGAGTTATTTCAAAAACTTCACGATTTGCCTAAATCTTATTTTGATGCCAATCAATCTGGCCAACTAATAAATAGAATTACATTTACTACTACACAGGTCTCAGGAGCAGCATCAAATGCAGTTAAGACATTAATTAGAGAAGGGTTCCTATTAATAGGATTATTTATCTACTTATTAATTTTAAATACAAAATTAACACTTTTACTAATCGGTACAGCGCCTTTAATTGCTATCATCGTTTATTTTGCAGGTAAAAGATTGAAGAAACTTGCTAAAAAAATACAAACTGCTATGGGAGATGTTACTCATATTGCATCAGAAGCTGTAGATGGTCATGTTGAAATTAAAAGCTTTAATGCTCAAGAATATGAGAATTCTAGATTCTTAAAAGCTAACACTTCAAATAAAAATCAAAATCTTAAATTAGAAGCAACTGGCAACATGGCCACTCCAATTATTCAAGTTTTAGTATCTATATCTTTGTCTATAGTTGCATACTTTGCTTTAGGTGCAAGCCTTGGAATATCTCTAGATGCTGAAACATTTGTAGCTTTTTTTACTGCTGCTGGTCTTATGGCTAAACCAATAAGACAACTTTCAAATATTAATATGATTGTTCAAAAAGGTTTGGCTGCAGCAACTGAAATTTTTGATCAACTAGATCAAGATATTGAGCAAGATAAAGGTCTTCAAGAGGATCAAATCGAAGGTAATATAGAGTTTAAAGATATTAACTTTTCTTACGACACTGGCAATCAAATATTATCCAATATCAACTTTACTATTAATAAGAATGAAACTGTAGCTATTGTAGGAAAATCAGGTTCTGGTAAATCAACAATTGCTAATTTAATTCCAAGATTCTATAACCATACTTCTGGTGAGATATTAATTGATGGCAAAGCGGTTTCTGAATTTTCTTTAAGCCATCTAAGATCCTCTATATCAATAGTGAATCAATCACCTTCATTATTTAATGACACCATTGCAAAGAATATTGCCTATGGAGATGACTCAATAGACGTTGATAAGTTAAAAGAATCTGCAAGACTATCTGGTTGTTCTGATTTTATAGAAGATTTACCAGAAGGCTATGAGTCTGAGATCGGCGATGATGGTGTTTTGCTATCAGGTGGCCAAAGACAAAGATTAGCCATTGCTAGAGCATTTTATAAAGATTCACCAATTATTATTTTAGATGAGGCCACCTCAGCATTGGATACAGAATCAGAGTTAATTGTTCAAGAAGCACTTGAAAAGCTCATAACTGATAGGACAACTATTGTTATAGCGCATAGGCTTTCAACAATTGAAAATGCTAATAAGATTATCGTACTAGATAAGGGTGAAATAGTTGAGACAGGAACTCATGATATTCTAATTGAAAATAAATCTATATATCATTCGTTATATAAAAATAAATTTGAAGATTCACCCCAAACTATTAAGCCTAAATCAAATGCGGTTCAATTGTTTATGCCTGAATATGAAGATGAAGCTTCGTCAACTTTTGTTGTGGATAGTTGGTATAAAAAAAGCTTATGGCTTTATCTGTTATATCCGTTTTCTTTAATTTTTTCTTATCTAACATCGAGACGCAGAAGGAAATTTTTAAAGAATAAAATTTCGGCTTATTCTGCTGAAATTCCTATTGTTGTCGTTGGAAATCTTACTATAGGTGGCACAGGAAAAACTCCGTTAGTAAAATATATAGCCACTGAGCTATCCAATAAAGGATATAAGCCTGGTATTGTTAGTAGAGGTTATGGAGGTAAATTTAAAGAAACTTTGCAGGTTACTGATCAGACATCAGTTAAAGAGACAGGCGATGAAGCACAAATTCTTGCGAAGTTAAATTTTCCATTTTATATAGACAAAAATAGAGTTAGAGCAGTTAAGAATCTTGTGGCTAATCATGACTGTGACATTATTATTTCAGATGATGGTCTTCAGCACTACCAAATGGGGAGAAATATTGAGATTGCTGTAATTGATGGAAAAAGAAGGTTTGGAAACAACTTAACTTTTCCAGCCGGTCCATTGAGAGAATCAAAGAAAAGACTAGAAAGCGTAGATTTTATTATCAATAATAGCGGCCCAACAGAAGAGGGTGAATATTTAATGAATATAAGCCCTTCTAAATTTGTTCATCTTAAATCAGGTAAATCTTATACTGTTGAGAACTGGCCAATGCATAACCAAGTTCACGCTGTTGCAGGGCTTGGTAATCCTGGAAGGTTTTTCGACTTATTAGATAAATTAGGTTTCGATCTTATAAGACATCCATATCCAGACCATCATAACTTCTCTTCAAGTGATATTTTTTATCTAGATCATTTGCCTATAGTAATGACTGAAAAAGATGCATCAAAGTGTAAAGATTTTGATAATAATAAAATATGGTACTTGACCATCGACGCCGATGTTAATAATAAGTTTATTGATGAGTTAGATAACAAAATTAAATCTATTTCTTAATATGATCAATGATCTATATATTTTAATACCATCCCGTATTGGATCGACTCGACTTGAAAATAAGCCTCTTATTAATCTTAGTGGCAAAAGTTTAATTCAAAGAGTTTTAAACAATGCGCTTGAGATAACTGAGAACGCATTTGTAGCGACAGATTCAGATCTTATTAAAAATAATATTATAGATATCTCATCAAATATCATAATGACATCTTCTGATCATATTTCTGGAACAGATAGAATATGTGAAGCAGCTAATATACTAAACATTGATAATGATGCTTTTATATTAAACCTTCAAGGAGATGAACCATTTGTTCCTAAAAAGCTCATTGAAAGAATACTTTTTGATTATTCAAATAATGTATGTGACGTTATAACCGTTTCAACGGAGATAAATTCAAATGAAGAAATTAATAATCCCAATTGTGTAATGGTTGAAACAAATAAAAACCAATTTGCAACAAAATTTTTAAGAACTGGGAATGTGCATAATCCAAGAAGACATGTTGGCATATATGGATATTCATTTAACACCCTTAAGGAATTAGTTAAATTAAAGCCAACAAAAAATGAGATTAAATTTAAGCTTGAACAATTAAGATTTCTTGAAAATGGCTATTCAATTTATGTTTCAGAGTTCAATGAAGAGATTCCTCCAGGAATAGACACCGCAGAAGATGTAATATTAGCTGATAAATATATTAAAAATAAATGAAGATTTTAGAAAACCATCCTGTAGAAAACTCTCTGCAGATAAATTCAATATCAAAATATTATATTGAAGTTGAAAATAAAGACGATTTTCATAAATTACATAATTTTATATTAAAAAATAATTTGCCTGTTTTGGTAGTTGGAGAATGTACTAATATTGTTATGCCTGATTTTTTTGATGGCATTGTTGTAAGGCCATTATTTAATAATTTAAATATTAACAAAAATTATGTCTCAGTAGGCTGCTCAGTTAGTTGGCACGAATTTGTTTTAAAAATGATAGATAGAAGTATCTATGGCTTTGAGAATTTGTCATTAATACCTGGAAGTGTTGGCGCTGCACCAATTCAAAATATAGGGGCATACGGGCAAGATGTTTCAAAATTAATCAAACAAGTCGATTGTTTTAATTATGAAGATGGTAAATATATAACCCTTTCAAATAAGGAATGTAATTTCTCTTATAGAAATTCAATACTAAAAAATAATAATTTGATAATTTATAATATTGATTTTCATACAAACAATAAAAAAATTTTTAACTTAGAATATCAATCTATTGATAAATATATTAATGCCAATAATGTTGATGTTAATAATCTTTCCTTAAAGGAGATTTCAAATATCATTTGTGACATTAGAAATTTAGTTCTACCTGATCCAAAAAAAGTTCCAAATGTGGGTAGTTTTTTTAAAAATTCTATTGTTAAAAAAGATGAAATAAATACAACATATTTTAAATACGATGATTTAGTTTTATGGCAACTCGATGATCAATATGTCAAAGTTGGATCAGCAAGACTTATTGAATTAATTAAAAATGATATCAATACAAATAGCAGTGTTTTTATCTATAAAAATCATTCTCTAATACTAATTACAGATTCTAATGCCTCCCAAGCAGATGTCCTTAAATTTGCAAATACTATCAAACAAAAAGTATTTAATACATTTAATATTTTATTAGAAGTTGAGCCAATGGTTGTAGCAAGCTAACAAATGTTTATTTGGTCAGCAGTTGCACATCTAATCGCCTTAACAAGTCCTGGACCAGATACCGCCATAGTAATAAGACAAACCTCTATCTATGGAAGAGCAGACGGTATAAAAGCTTCATTAGGAATAGGTATAGGCATATATATTCATTGCATACTTGCCATAAACGGCATTTCATTGATCGTATTGGCAAATGATACTTATAAATTATTAATCAGTTTAATCGGTAGCTTATATATTATTTATCTCGGTATAAGCATGCTTAAAAAAAAAGGGAGAAGCAAATATTAAAAATAATGACGAAAAATCATATCTAAATAATAGTTTTTTAATTGGGCTTATAACAAACATCTTTAATGTAAAAGCATTTTTGTTTTTTGTATCTCTATTCAGTATCTTAATCGATAGTCTTTACGGTTTTTACTTCTATTTGTTTCCAGTATATTTTGCAGTTACTTCTGCTATGTGGTTTATTTTTGTTAGTTATATTCTTACAATTTCAGTCGACAAAAGATTTAATATATATTCAAATAAATATATTTCATTAATTATGTCATTCGTACTTCTTGGAATTGGTACATTTATATTAATATCATCTTTAAATGAGTATTTCTAAAATCACAAAAGACTTACAAGGTTTAAATCAAAAATTTCCTCCTGTCGAGAAATGGAGTCCAGATCTATGTGAGGGCCAAGAATTTTATATTAATAGAGAAGGTCAATGGTTTTATAATAATTCAGAAATTAAAAACAATAAGTTAATAAATCTTTTTTCTACAGTATTAAGAAAAGATGATGACTCTTACTATTTAGTAACTCCTGTAGAAAAAGTCCCTGTGAAAGTTGAGTTAGCTCCATACCAGATTATAGACTTTGAATTTATGCAAGATAATGTGAAGTTAGTCACTAATTTAAATTTTGAATTTGTTTTAAATAAGATTAATACCACAAGATTAATTAACCATAATAATTCATTAATACCATTGGTTAATGTTAGATCAAATATAGAGGGATTTTTTAATAGGAATACATATTACAAACTTATTGACTTTGCTTTAGAAAATAAAAATATTGATAAGAACTATCTATACATTCAAAGTGATAACCAGAAACATATCATAGGCAAAATTGCATAAAAAATTAAAACTACCTTCAAAAGAATGCCCCATTTGCGGAAAGCCTTTTTTATGGAGAAAAAAAGTGGGAAAAAAATTGGGATAAAGTTATTTTTTGTAGTGAAAGGTGTAGGAGGTCTAAGAAGCCAAAGTTAAATTAATCCATTCATCAATATAATATTCTAGAAGATCAAGAGGGAGAGATCCTCTTTTTAGAACTTCATCATGAAATTCTTTAATATCATATTTATCACCGAGTATCTTTTCAGCCTTATTTCTAAGTTCAAGTATTTTAAGTTGCCCAATTTTATAGGCAAGAGCCTGGCCAGGCCAAGCAATGTATCTATCAACTTCGTTATTTATATCAAGTATTGATTTAGCTGAATTCTCTATAAAAAGATTAACCGCGTCATCTCTAGACCAATCTTTGTAGTGCATGCCTGTATCTACAACAAGTCTAATCGCTCTCCACATATCATATGTAAGTTGTCCAAATTTATCATAAGGATCATCATATAAACCAATAAATTCACCTAACTCTTCACTGTATAGACCCCATCCTTCAACAAATGCTGTAATGCCCTGATATTTTCTAAACATAGGTACATTTTCTAATTCTTGTGCAATTGATATTTGAAAGTGATGACCAGGAACTGCTTCATGAACGGTCAAAACTGGAATTTCGTACTTAGGTCTAGATTCAGGTTTATAGAGGTTTGCATAAAAATATCCAGGTCTGCCAGGACTTGGACTATTGTAATATGCGGTTGTAGTGAATGGGGCTGACTCTGCAGGAATTGGAATTACGCCATACGGAGCTCTTGGAAACACAGTGAATAATTTTGGTAATAGCGGATCTATGGTTTTAGACATTATTAAGTATGCATCTAAGAGATCTTCTCCATTGTCATAATAGAATCTTGGACTTGTTCTCAAGTAGTTAAGAAATGAATTAAAGTCACCATCCCAATTAACCTGATCAATAATTGCTTCCATTTCTGAACGAATTCTTTTTATTTCTGTTAATCCAATTTCATGTATTTCGTCTGGAGTTAAATTGGTCGTTGTAAAGTGTTTTGCAAGATCTTCATAATATTCACTTCCACCAGGAACATCTTTTATTCCAATTGAGTTTCTAGAATTTACAATATAGTCATTCTTTAAAAATTTATTTAATTCAACATATGCTGGATTTATTTTATTCTCAATTAAATTTTTAGCGTTATCTATCAAATCCTTTTTTTCTGACTTAGTTAAAATACTTTCATCTGCTTCTAAGAAAACCTTCATGTATGGATTTGTATCTATATTAGAATCAATAATTGCATCTATTTGCTCGATCACACCCTTTGTAATCATTTTAGGTTGAGTAATACCTTTAGATAAACCTTCCTTATTTATCTTTAATGAAATATTTATATGATTTGTAAATTCTTCCAATCTTTCTAGCCAATCAAAATAATCTTGTGATGATGAATAAACCAGTCTATTTCCTGTTTCATAAAAGCTTTGTATTCCACCTCTTTGATTAAGTCTCAGATAATATGTTGGAAATTTTTTTGAATTAATACTTTCATTTAAACTAAATTCTTTTAATTTATAATTTAGCTTATTCTCATCATTAAGTTTGTTGAAATCAATTTCATATAGTCCAGCAAGAGAGGTTTTATCTGATTCAAGTTCCTGAAAAAAATGATCAACAGTATTTGGATTAATTTTATTATTTTGCCTTTTATCACCAGTGTAAGTTGCAAATAATGGGTTATTGGATAAATATTTTTCCCAATCATCGCTTAGGAATAATTCAAATTTCCTATTTTCATCGAGTGAATCGAGGTCAAATGCATTTTTTTCTTCAAGCGCGACAGTTGAGCATGAGGACAAGATTAAGGATGAAATAATGACCAGTTTAAAGTTCATACTATTATCATATTACATATTTGGATAATTTGGACCTCCAGGTCCTTCTGGGGTAACCCAGTTAATATTTTGTGACGGATCTTTAATATCGCATGTCTTACAATGGACACAATTTTGTGCATTAATAACAAATTTCTTCTCATTGTCTTTTTCTACCACCTCATAGACTCCAGCCGGACAATATCTTTGTGCAGGCTCATCATACATTGGAAGGTTGACACTAATTGGGATTGTTGGATCTTTTAAAACTAGATGACAGGGTTGGTCTTCTTCATGATTGGTATTTGATAAATAGACAGAAGATAATTTATCAAATGAATATATTCCATCTGGTTTTGGGTAATCAATTTTTGGCATATCATCTGCTTTTTTCAAACATGCATAATCTGGAGTAGGGTGATTCATAGTGAATGGCATTTTTCCTCTAAATATAAATTGATCAATTACATTCACAGCAGCACCAAAAAGAGCTCCAAATTTATGAAAAATAGGGCCAAAATTTCGTGAAGCATATAATTCATCAAATATCCAAGATTCATTAATTTTAGTCTCAAAATCATTTGTAATATTATCTTGCAAGGTTTCAAAGGCGTGCTTTCCTGCAAGCTCACCTGACTTCATCGCAGTATGCGATCCTTTGATTTTTGAAAAAAACTAAAGTACCAGCATTGCAACCAATTAAAAGTCCGCCAGGAAATTCCATTTTTGGTAATGATTGAAGGCCTCCTTTAATAAGGGCTCGAGCACCATATGAAATTCTCTCACCACCATTAAGATATTTTTTAATAACTGGATGAGTTTTCCATCTTTGGAATTCATCAAAGGGACTCAAATGTGGATTTTTATAATCAAGTGGTATTACATAGCCAATATAAGCTTCATTATTTTCACCATGATAAAAATATGAACCAGCAGCTATGTCAGCAGTAGGCCAGCCATTGGTATGTATTACCAATCCTTCTTCATGAAGTTTTGGATCAATTTTCCAAACTTCTTTAAAACCTATTCCGTAGTGTTGTGGATCTTTACCATCAGATAAATTAAATTTATCTATCACTTGTTTACCTAAATGTCCCCTACATCCTTCTCCCAGAATTGTTAATCTTGATTTGATATTTATACCTGGTTCATTACCTGCTTTTAATTCACCAGATTCAGAAATTCCCATATCTCCCGTTTGAACTCCAACAACTCTGTCATCTTCTATTAAAAGTTTGCTTGCTGGAAATCCAGGAAATATTTCTACTCCTAACATTTCAGCCTGTTCACCTAACCACCTACAGAGATTACCTAAGCTTATGACATAGTTACCATGATTGTTCATTGCTGGCATTACAAATGGTGGAACAGGTATTCCAAGATTCTTTAAGAAATAAAATATTTTATCTTTCTTAACAGGAACATTTAAAGGTGCATTTAAGTCTTTCCAATTTGGAATTAATTCATCTAACGCATTAGGCTGGAAAACATTGCCTGAAAGAATATGAGCTCCAATCTCAGATCCTTTTTCTAGTAAACAAATTGAATAATTAGTATTATTTTCTTTATTTAATTGAGCAAATTTAATTGCAGTAGCAAGTCCAGAGGGCCCACCTCCGACTACCACAACATCATATTCCATTTCTTCTCTGTGCATAAGATTTTCTATTGTAATCGAATATATAAATACATTATAATAATATCATATTATAAGTTATGTTTATATTATAATTATTTTTAAATAATAAAAACTTATATTAATAATATGCATAAATTAGTACAATTATTAACATTTAAATTTCCAACTATACTATGAAAATTTTAGTTCCCATAAAAAGAGTTGTCGACTATAACGTTAAAGTAAGGCCACTTTCTGATAATTCAAATGTAGATTTGAATAACGTTAAAATGGCCGTCAATCCGTTTTGTGAAATTGCACTGGAAGAAGCTGTACGATTAAAAGAATCTGGCAAAGCTACAGAAGTAATTGCTGTATCAGTTGGTAAAACTGAATCCCAGGAGCAACTTAGAACTGCCTTAGCATTGGGTGCTGATAGAGCAACCCTTGTAGAATCAGACTCTTTGCTAGAGCCACTTGGAATTGCAAAAGTACTTCATAAAATTGTAGAAAACGAGAAGCCTGATTTAATTATCTTAGGCAAGCAGGCCATAGATGGCGATAACAATCAAACAGGTCAAATGCTTGCTGAATTGCTTGGCTATCCACAAGCTACAAATGCATCAGAGGTTATTCTTGAAGATTCTTCAGTGAAAGTTACAAGAGAAATTGATGGCGGACTTCAAACTCTTGAATTAACTATTCCTGCCATCGTTACAACAGACTTAAGGTTGAATGAACCAAGATACGCATCTCTTCCAAACATAATGAAAGCCAAGAAAAAAGAGTTAAATGTTATGTCTACATCTGAATTAGGAGTAGACGTAAATCCCAGAACAGAGCTTCTCTCTGTTGAACTTCCTCCATCAAGAGAAGCAGGGGTAATGGTAGAGACAATAGAAGACTTAGTTGATAAATTAAAAAACGAAGCAAAGGTAATACAATGAATACATTAGTTATAGCAGAACATGATAATAGCTCTCTAAAAGGAGCAACTCTGAACACAATTGCTGCTGCAGGAATTGTTTCAGGAGATGTAACAATCATTATTGCTGGTCAAGATATTGGAAGTGTAATTGAAGAAGCTCAAACACTTGATGGAGTAAACAAAATTCTTAAATGTGATAATGAAGTTTACGCTAATGCTATAGCAGAAGATCTGACTTCATTAATAATTGCTAACAGTGATGGTTATTCTCATATTATGGCTCCATCAACTACATTTGGTAAGAATCTAATGCCAAGAATTTCAGCAAAATTAGATTCTCAACAAATTTCAGATATCATTTCTGTAGAATCTGATGACACATTTAAAAGACCAATCTATGCGGGAAGCTGTATAGCAACTGTTAAATCTAATGATTCTGTAAAAGTAATAACAGTAAGGTCAACAGCGTTTGATCCTGTAACTACTTCCAACTCAGGAATTGAAGTTATTGATATTGAAGCTCAAAGCTCACTTGAAATTAGCAAATTTATCTCAGAAGAAATAGCTAAAAGTGATAGACCAGAATTGACTGCAGCTAACATTGTAATTTCTGGTGGAAGAGGAATGCAATCTGGTGATAACTTTCATCTACTTGACTCAATTGCAGATAAACTAGGTGCTGCCGTTGGTGCTTCAAGAGCAGCTGTTGATGCTGGATTTGTTCCTAACGATTATCAAGTAGGTCAAACGGGCAAAATTGTAGCTCCAGACTTGTATATAGCTGTTGGTATATCCGGTGCTATTCAACATCTGGCAGGAATGAAAGATTCTAAAGTTATTGTTGCTATTAACAAAGATGAGGATGCTCCTATTTTTCAAGTTGCTGATTATGGATTGGTTGCAGATTTATTTAATGCATTACCGGAACTCGAAGCTTCTTTGTAAATTCTTCATTTTAGTGAACTATTCGTATTAGTTTCACTTTTATAATAGAATTGATTTAATGATAAAACTTATCTTCTCAATTGTATTATTCTCTTTAAATATATACTCATCACAAATAATTTATACATCTGAGTTCATTGATGTTGAAAGAAAAATAGTTGTTAAAGATTCATCAATCATAATTGATAATGGAATTGTTTCATCTATTGAGAAAGGTTTCATTAAAGTCGATAAAGATTATTCAGTTATAGACCTAAGAGGATATTCAGTTATGCCTGGTTTAATGGATATGCATGTACATTTTGGGCAAGAATATAAGTCAAAAGCTGAAAGACCAATAAAAATAGAAAGAGAAACTGAAGCCATTCTTGCAACTGCGCATGCTGATATAACCTTAAAATCAGGTTTCACAACAGTTAGGCAGGTTGGTGATAGTGGATTTGTCTCAATTTCTTTAAGAGATGCAATTGCTGATGGTTCAGTTAATGGACCTAGAATATTTACATCTGGTAAAAGTATAGCTACTACAGGCGGCCACGCAGACCCAACAAATGGAAAATCTATTGATGATTATGATCATCCAACACCTGAGCAGGGTGTAATTAATGGGCCTTATGAAGCATATACAGCTGTAAGGCAAAGATACAAAGATGGTGCTGATGGTATTAAACTTACAGTAACTGGTGGTGTGCTTAGTGTTGCAAAATCTGGAGACAATCCACAATTTACTCTTGAAGAAGCAAAGGCAGTTGTAAGTGCTGCTAAAGACTATGGTATGTGGGTTGCTGTACATGCTCATGGACCTCAAGGAATGAAGAGGGCTGTTATTGCAGGCGTTGATTCAGTAGAACATGGAACATTCATGACTGAAGAAATCATGGACTTAATGATTAAAAATGACACTTACTATGTACCAACAATTTCAGCTGGTGAATGGGTGGCTGAAAAGGCTGAAATTGATAATTTTTTTCCTGAAATTGTTAGACCAAAGGCTGCAAGTGTAGGCCCTCAAATAGGTTCTACTTTTGGAAAAGCTTATAAAAGGGGAGTTAAAATAGCATTTGGAACAGATGCAGGCGTGCAAGCTCATGGCACAAATTGGAAAGAATTTGTTTATATGACCCAGTATGGAATGGAACCAATGGATGCTATTGCTTCTGCAACAATTGAAACCGCAAAGCTTCTTGGAGAATTTGATAGACTTGGCTCAATCTCAGTTGGAAAAATAGCAGACATTATTGCAGTTTCTGGAGATCCTCTTAAAGATATGAATAATATGAAAGATGTAATTTTTGTAATGAAAGAAGGAAAAGTTTTTGTTGATAAGAGAAATGAATAATATCTTTGTTAAAGAAAATGCTTTTAATATAACTCTAATTGCTAGTATTGCTTTTTTAGTAATCTTTTCACTTCTCAGTTATTTTCAGCTAATTCAATCTATTGATGCGATTGGACTTATAGGTGAAGCCTCTCGGTGGTGTGAGAGAGTTAGCGGAGGTATTTTTAGAGAACCTATCAACACCCTAACTAATTTAGGCTTTATGTTTGTTGGTCTTTATATCTTATTTAAGTTAACAAATGAAACATCTTTTAATGAATTTTCTGGCTTAAATAAAATAACAATTTTATACGGAGTAACAGTTGTCTATCTTGGCCCTGGTTCAATGATGATGCATGGAACTAATTCAGAGTGGGGTGGCTGGGCTGACAATCTTAGTATGGTTATGTACATAACTATTCCTTGGTTATATAACTGTTACAAGATGTCAAACTGGTCAGTTAATACTTTAATGAAGATTTATTTTTTTATTATCTTAGTTTATGCAATTATGCGTGGTCTGTTTGGTGATGGTATGGGTATAGGTTTAAATTTATTTGGTGTTTCTATTGGATTGTGGGTTATCAGTGAATTCCTATATAAATTCTGGTCACCACACATGAGATTCATATCTGGATTTGTTGGTTTTTTGGTTTTAATGCTTTTTGGGACTTTCCCAATGGAAGTATTTGAAAATATAAATGATTATTGGTGGATAGTATTCTTTTGGTTGCCAGGATTATTGGCTAATAAGAGCCCTGAAGGTTATAGAACCTACAGATGGTATTTTGCTGGAATGATTGCATATATGAGCGCATTTGCTATTTGGTTAACTGGCGTGCCAGATAGTGAAACATGTAATCCAGATGGATTATTTCAGGCTCATGGAATATGGCATTTATTGACGGCACTATCAACAATCTTATTTTTTTATCATTATAGATCTGAAAAATTATTCTAAAATTAAATTAATATTAGTGCCATCTAAATAATTTAAAACAAATTTTTTATCTTCTTTTGATAAATAATTAAATTCTTCTTTAATCCATTGCAAACATTTCACTTGATATGGGAAAGTTTTTTGTTTCCAAGTTGATCCGTTTAATTCAGTTTGCCAGGTTTCATTTCCGTTCATATGAGCTTCATTATTTGCAACCAGGCAGGGTACATACATTTTCCCAACTTCTACAAATAAGTCTTTTAATGTATCCGGAAGGTTTCTTAAATCTGTCCATCCAGTTTTATTGTCATTAAAATAATTAACTTCAGTATTTTTATTATTATGTGTTTCAATACCAAAAAATGGACCTATACCACCTTTGTCATGAAGGCCTGAAAGATCAGACATAACATTTACCCACGAGATGGTTCTTGGTGATATTTTGTGAGCAATATTTCTTGGAGTTGGATCAAATCCAACTAATTGAGTAAGCTGTCCATATAAAGCAAAGTCTGATGATGATGGTCTTTGACCAAACATAAATGGGCAATTTTGGAGATGATTTTCCATTAATTGAAGATATCTCTTGTAACTGTTGTCTATAACTTCTGCGGTTTCATCATTAGAGCCAACCACCCATAAACGATTTATTTGTCTTTCTGCAATCACATCTGCAAATTGATTCATTGATTTATTATCAATATTTAACTTATGTTGAAGAACCAACATTTTTTTTGCGTTTTCCGCATCCTCCTTAAAATGCCATCGATAATGAAACATATATTTTGTTGTCCATTCATCTGCAAAATCTTCAAGAAGATAGTTTAAAAAACTTATAACAGGATTATTTGGTATTACTGATTTATTTTCATATGTTTTTTCAAGATATCGTATTATTGGTGTTGTATCAGTTTTACATAAATAATTTTTCTCTTCGTCCTCAAATATTAATGTAGGAAGTAACACAGGCTTAGGAGGTTCTATATCTAATAAAGATAAATTATGTACTACATCACCCCAAGAAACCTGATAGGGTATATTTCTATATCTAAGCAGAGCTAAGATTTTCTGTGTATAAGGAGAACCAGAGTTTCCAAAAACTTTAATTGGATTATTCATCTATTAATTTAATAGATCACAGTGTTATTCTGCACCTAGTTGAATTGCTTTTTGAAAACTAGTTCGCTCTTCTATATTGGCAACATATCTTTTAATGTTTAACATTTCATCGTTTACACATTTCATTCTATTTGCCATATAACATGAATGACCTAACATGCAGTCTGCTGCGGAAAAGTTACCGATTAGATAATCTTTGTTTTCAAGATATTCATTTACTGGATTTAAAGATTTAGATAGTAAATTCATTGCCTGATTTAAAACCGTTTCATCTCTTCTTTCAGGTGGAAGTAAAATTGTTTGAACAACAATTTGATTCATTGGTGGCATAACCATCCCTTCACAATAATGAAACCACTGAAGGTAATAGGGATAATCTTCAGAAGATATTTCAGGTTTTAATCCTTTACTATCGTATCTGTCTAATATGTATTGAATTATTGCACCTGATTCAAATATTGTTACATCCCCATCTTCAATAACCGGGACTCTACCAAGAGCATGTCTTGATCTATGTTCAGATGATTTTAATCCTTCTTTGGTAAATGGTAGAACCTCTAGCTCATATTCTATTTCTAATTCTTCAAGTAGCCATGCCACTCTTCCTGCTCTTGTTCCTGGCGTTAAATATAATTTTATCATTTGGTTCTCCTTATTTTTTTACCATTTTTTGTGCATTCTTTATAAATTCTTTAGTACCTTCTTCATCATTAAGTCTTTTCTCAATATCAATTTCTATAGGTACCTTAATTCCTTTTAACATTCCAGGTTGTTCATACATAGCATTTTTCCATCTTTCTAGATGCTCTAATCCATCTGTTGCTACCCCTGACCATTTATGCGTTCTCACCCAACACCAATTAGCAATATCAGCAATTGAATATTCACCAGCAAGCCACTCATTATTCTCAAGATGATTGTTTAGAACCTCAAATAATCTTCTTGACTCATTTTGATATCTATCGATTGCAGGCTGTATCTTTTCTGGAAAATATCTAAAAAATACATTGGCCTGACCCATCATTGGACCAACTCCACCCATTTGAAACATTAACCATTCCGTAACTTTAGCTCTCTTTATTGGATCAGCGCTAATTAATTTATCAGCCTTATCAGCTAGATAAATCATTATTGCTCCCGATTCAAATATTGATAAATTATTATCTGTATCGATAATTGCTGGTATTCTTCCATTGGGACTAATTTTTAAAAAATCCGGTTTTTTTTGTTCACCTTCACCAAGATTCACCAAGATTGCCTTGTAATCCATTTCAAGAGCTTCTAGCAAACACGATACCTTATGTCCATTGGGAGTAGGGGCTGTATAGAGTTCTATCATATTTTTTCCTTTATAAAATCACTTATTACTTTAGATAATTCTTTTGGTTTAGTCCATTGAAAAAAATGACCACCACCAATATTTGGTGCACTTTTAGCATTTGGTACCATATTTAAAACATCTTGTTCCATCGCATTAGTTACTGGATCATTACCAGCAAATATAGATAGAAATGGTTTATCCCATTCATAAAAGAACTCTCTAGCTTTTTTTTGAGCTTCTAGAGATATATCAGGAATAATTGGAACATGGCTTGGCATTGCTCTACAACCCATTTTATAAGTATAGTTAGGGAAAGGTGCTTCATAGGCTCGCATTAAGTCACTGAAATAAGGTGATATTTTTGGAATGCCTAAAACATGCATTATATAATTAATAGACGTTCCTATCTTGCTACTTTTTTCCATCATTATTGAATTTATCAATCCAACAGGTAAATTTTTTGTATCCCAACAGAATTTTTGCCAGTACATAAATTTTAATGCAGGATGAGTTTTACCAGAGTCCATTTGTTTAATTTGTTTTGCCATGCTCATTGGAGTTAATTTTAATTTACTTTGTCTAAATTCATTTACTTGTTGTATGACATCATCGGATGTATTTGGGCTATACGGAAGCCCCGTGTTACCTATTGATACTTTATTAAATCTATCAGGATTATCAGCAATCATTCTCAGACCTATAAGTCCACCCCAATCTTGCCCAAAAAAGGTCAAGTTTTTTAGATTATTATTAATCATCCATTCATTCATCCAATCAACTTGATTCTGATAACTATAATCCTCACGTTGACTTGGTTTATCTGATTTTCCATAACCTACTAAATCTGGTGCAATAACTCGAATACCTGACTCATTTAATATAGGAATCATTTTTGAATAAAGATAGCTCCAAACAGGTTGGCCATGCATTGCTAATAATAATGGACCATCTCTTGGACCTTCATCAATGTGATGAACACGTATTTTTGTTCCGTCTTTTGCAGTTATATTTGTATAAACTGGATCAAATGTATAACCTTTTATATTCTCAAAACACTTATCTGGGGTTCTTAATATTTCCATTAAAAATCTCTAATAACTCCATCATTTATCAATTCAGCTATTAATTCATTGAATGGAGCATCCTGACCAAAATAATATTTTCCTTTATAAACATTTAGAGGAACTCCATGATGTCCAGCATCTTTATGATCTTGTTGATTTAGTTCTATTTCATTAACTAATTGGTTCTCATTAAGTTTAATATGTTCTCTTACTTCATTTAAATCCTCACCAAATTCAGCAAACAAGGCTTCTAATGTTTCATCTTTATTCCAATTTTTCACACTCCATATTAAAGTAGATAATTCAAATGCGAATTCAATTCCCTTGCCTCTATTGCTCATTAGTTGACCCATATGACTCACATCAAAAATATATGGTTGATGGTCTGAAATTTTGCCAGTTAAAGTATTTTGTCTAATTGGATCAGGTTTAATTGGCATATTTAAAGGCATATTTAATTTTCTTGCTTTCTTTGTGAAATCTCTTACAAATGGAATAAAAAAGAATATATTTTTATTTTTAAACCACTCAGGCATTCTTATAGCTATAGGATAGACAACCTTAAAATTAATATCGACGTTATGGTCATTTTTAAGCTTTAACATTCTTGGAAGAATTAAATAAGAATAAGGGCTTCTGTATGAAAAATAAAAATCAATCATTTTGCGGCTTTCCTTTTAACGATAAATAAAACATGACGAATAAATATATTAATATTGGTATGTTCGAAATTACTCCAGGAGGAGTATTGATATAATAATCCTCAGTAAGTGGATGTATTGCTCCTGAAATCATTCTAAAGCATTGATCTAGTAAACAAATTAAATATATCAAAGGTATGAAGCTTTTATATTTAATAAATAAGATTATTAAAATTAATGTTAGTGATACTTGAGTTGCTCCCCACAACGAAGCAAACAGATAAACCAAATTGTTTGGGTCCAGACCTTCAATTATTGGAAACTCTTTAATTGTTGCGATTCCAATTAATCCAGAGTTCTCAGAAAGAAAATGTACTAATGATCTAAATATCAAAATACCAAAAATGGGATACAAGCCATATAAGGCAATAACCGATCCTTTATAATCATTATTTGGTGATGATGGAAATAAACTCATTAATTTATTTCATCAATAAATATATCGTCATTACCAACTGGCATAATAACTCTTGTTCCATCATCTGAAAGACTATAGTTTTCAAATACACCTTCAATAGGTCTAAAAAATACTCTTTCCATTAAAGCATTTCGAGGTGTTGGTATGGAATGATAAATGAGTAAATGTTCTACATTAGCATCTCTCGCAATTTCACCTGCTTCCTCTATGCTTGTGTGATAATCCTGAATATCAAATAATATTTTGTCCATTTGAGGTATTGGGGCAATTCCTCTCATTCTTTCAACAATATCTATTGATATAGCCGAATGAACCAATAGATCAACATCTTGTGAATATTTTTGAACACTTCCGTCATGAATAGTGTCTCCGCTTATAACTACTGTTCTATCTTTGTAGGATATTTTAAATCCAAAAGCTGAATTTACCGGGTAATGATCAACTACAAACGGTAATATTTCCAATCCTGGAGTATCATTTGGAATAAATTGATTATTTATAATTTGGATTGCATTAAATCCTGCAATACTCATTGGTAACATGTCATCTCCATGATGTTCATTTCTATATTGATAATCTGCCGAGTATGCTAGCTCAAACCCTTTAGTAACAAGATTTATTCCCTCTGGACCATAAACTTTTAATGGTGAAGTCCTACCTTGAATCCATGATTGAAGATGGGCATCAGGTAAATCTGCCATATGATCTGAATGCATATGTGTTATCAAGACTGCTTTTACATTTGGCCATGGCACTTGGTATTGAGTGAGGTTATTAACACTTCCATTACCTAGATCAAAAATGTATATATCATCACCAGCTTCTACAAGGACACAAGATTCAGCTCGCCCAGGGGAAGGAAGAGGGGATCTTGAACCACAAACAACAACTTTTAATGTATCTTCTTCATCTAAAAAAGGCTTTGCGTTAGATAATATATTTTCTAAACCAATATTTAAGATTCTGTCTTGTACTGAATGAGAGTTTAATGATACTAGTCCAATAATAAATATTGAAGCAACACAACTTATTAATATTAATATTTTTTTCATATTTATTTAAATTGTTTCTATATTAAGCTGACCTTCCAATCCTGCATCTCTATGAACATGAATTTTTTGATATTCTGGATCCATTGTCATTTCTAACATTGCTTTCCTATTGGGATATTTTGCTATTGCAATTGAATCCCACATTTCATCAACTTCACCCAACATTAATCTGTTTACCTTACCAGCAAATAGAAATTCTCCACCATATTTCTCTACTAAATTAATTACTTCGGCTGCATAAAGACCATATGCCTCTTCTCCTGAGAGATTTGTATCACGACCATCATCATAGATGGCCTTTTCTTTATATTTTAGTAAATTTACCATTGATATCGGCCCAATTTCAGGATCTTCTAAAAAGCCATTAATTTGTTCTTCATTAGGGGTAACTTTATTTTCAACTTTCATAGTCAAACTTCCTGTAACAATATTATCTTTATTATATTACCCGAGATTATTCATGAGCAAAGTTTTTTAATTTTATTTTATTAATTTATATATACAATTACATAATGAATAGAGTCATTAAACACACAGGTTCTAAATATCCTATTATTCAAGCACCAATGGGTTGGATTGCAAGAAGCCAACTTGCCTCAGCAGTTTGCGAAGCTGGTGGAATGGGAATTATAGAAACTTCCTCTGGTGAAATAGATAACTGTAAAAAAGAAATATTAAAAATGTCAGAATTAACTGATAAGCCTTTTGGAGTTAATCTACCATTGTTATTTCTTAAAGATGATTCGATGGTTAAGTTTTGTGTTGATGCTGGAGTTAAATTTGTTACGACATCAGCAGGCGACCCAACAAAATACATTAGTGTTTTAAAAGATGCTGGAATAACTGTATATCATGCAGTTCCAAGCTTACAAGGAGCAATAAAGGCAGCTAATGCAGGAGTTGATGGATTGGTAATTGAAGGCACAGAAGGTGGCGGATTTAAAAGTCCAGTCGAGATTGGCTTATTGGTGCTTATTCAATCAATAAAACAAAATATTGATTTACCACTAATAGCAGCAGGCGGAATTGTCGATGGGGCAGGAATGGCTGCTGTTTTTGCAGCTGGTGCAGAGGGTATACAAATGGGCACTCGCTTTGTATCAAGTGTTGAAAGCCCTGTTCATAGAAACTTTAAAGATAAAATTATAGATTCAGGTATTGATGGAACTCTTATATTGAATAAATCTTCTAAACCTGTAATAAGAGCTCTTAAATCAGATTTAACAATCAATATTGATCAAAAGGGTGAAATGGATATGAGTGCAATGATGAATATCCAAAATCTATATTTTGACGGTGATATGGAAGCTGCACCAGCACTTTCAGGTCAATCAACGGGACTAATTAATGAGATTAAGCCGGTAAAAAAGATAATTGAAGAAATTATTGATGAGTTTAATAGTGTTTGTAAAAAAATGGGAAATATAAAGTTCTAAATTATGCCTGTTAACCAAATCATAGATAAAAGAAACAAAGATATAAAAATTTATATAAATGGATCATTTTTTGATCGAGATGATGCCAAGATTTCTGTTTTTGATAGTGGTTTTTTATTAGGTGATGGAATTTGGGAAGGCATAAGATTAGTAGATAATAATTGGGTTTTTTTAGATGAACATTTGCATAGACTATATGAAGGATGTAAGGCTATAGATATCGATATTTGTTTATCAAAAGATGATATTAAAAAAGCAATATTAGAAACTCAAAAAATTAATAATATGAATGATTCTGCCCATGCAAGATTAATGATTACAAGAGGTGATAAGATTAAGCCATTTCAACAACCATCACTATCTGATGGGATTAATTTTGTAATTATTATGGAGCACTCAGAGGAGGAATCTATTAATGATGGCATTAATTTAATAACAGTACCTCAAGTTAGGGGACTTCCAATGTCCCAAGACCCTAAACTGAATAGTCACTCCAAACTTAATTGCATTCTTGCATGTATTCAGGCGAACAAATCAGGTGGCGACGAGGCATTAATGTTAGACCCTTATGGATTTGTTAATACAACTAATTCTTGTAACTTCTTCATTGTTAAAAATAAAGAAGTCTGGACCAGTACTGGTGATTACTGTATGAATGGAATAACAAGATTAAAAGTTATTGAGCTATGTAAAAATAATGGTATTACAGTCCATGAAAAAAACTTTTCTTTAGTTGATGTGTATTCAGCACAAGAGTCATTCATATCAGGGACTCTTGGATCTTTAACTCAAGTCTTAACGATAGATGGCCGTGAAATTGGTAATAAAAAAGATGGCTGGCCAATAACAGAGAACTTAAGATCTTTATATAAAGAATTAATACATGTCTAATGATCTAATTATTGCCATGTGGTCAGGCCCGCGAAACCTTTCAACTGCTTTAATGCGAAGTTTTGCTAACAGGAAAGATGTAGTAACTGTATTAGATGAGCCATTCTACGCTTCATATCTTGTTTCAACAAACAAAGATCATCCAATGAAAAATGAAATTATTAAAAGTCAAATAAATGAAATTGATGATGTAAAAAAACTATGCCAAAAAAAGACAAATGGAATAACTTATCAAAAACATATGACTCAACATATCATCGATAATGATTTAAGTTGGCTTGATTCTTTGTGCAATTGTTTTTTAATTAGAAATCCTAAACTAGTTGTTAGTAGTTTTATGAAATCTTTAGAACATGGTCAGTTTGAGGATATTGGATTTTCCAAACAATATACAATTTTTAAATACGTCATAGAAAACTTAAACAAAAAACCAATAGTCATTGATGCCTCTAAGCTTAGAAATAATCCAAAAGAAGTCTTATCAAAAGTCTGTAAAATTTTAAATATTGAGTGGGATGAGGGGATGCTCAAATGGTCGCAAGGTATTGAAGACTATGATGGCATTTGGGCAAGTCACTGGTATTCTTCAGTAAAGAATTCAACATGTTTTAAACCAGAAAAAGATAAAAATATTATTCTTACTAATAACGAAAAAAGAATTGTTGATATGGCAATGCCAATTTATGAGGAACTTTACAGTAAAGCTATTTAATCTTCAGACTCAGTGTCTTCGACTTTTTCTCTGAGCAATAATTTATCTAAACTAATTTTATCTTTTAAAGTCATTATATATGCTGCTACTGCCAAGATAAGAATACCTGAAGCTTCATAGATAATATTAATAGCATTTAAATCTTTGCTTTGGAGGATTATCATCCTAGTTAAAGCTGTCATTGCAATTATTAAAGGCAGTGTGACTGGGATTCTATTATTCGAATAGAAAGAAGCAACCATACCCAAAACTTCAGCGTATATAAATAATAAAAATAGGTCACTAAGGTTGACCACTTCAACATCAATAATTCTTACTATCTCTGATGCTGTTGCATAAAGAGTTGCTATTGCAATAAGTAATAATATTGCTCTTTCCGATAACCAAATAAATTTTTGTACTACATTTCCTTCATTCATAATTTTAATTTTTACATATATTTATATATTTATCCAAATTAGTTTTTTGGAGGAAGCAACAAAAGCTGAGATGTTTTATCCATATAATCTTTGTAATTAGGTCTATTCTTTAAACTTCTTTCATCCATCATTGGACAAGAAACAAAAACAAATAAAGCAAGCATTGTTAACGGACATATGATTGTCCAAAAGGGTGCCAGTCCAGAAGAAAGACCCATGAAATATATGCCAAACCAGAATAATATTTCTCCTAAATAATTTGGATGTCTAGAATATTTCCATAATTTATATTTCATAGTTTTGTTTTTATTGTCTAGATTTTTTTTAAATTCTCTCATCTGCTCATCAGATACAGTTTCAAGAATAACTGCTAAAAATGTAAATATTGAAGCAAGTACTAACCAGTTATTTACTGATATATTATTGGTTAAAATAAAGAGCAATGGCACTAAACCCAGATTTACAATAAAAGTAGGTAATAGATGAATGCCAAAAAAAATTATTTATTTCAGCTTTAAATTTAGTTGTGTTTTTTAAATCAATATATCTAAAATCCTCATGTTCAAAACCTTTCCAGCTAATAATCCAATTTCTTGTTAATCTTAGGGCCCAAAAAACAATAGGAAATAAGACAAGTATTTTTAATAACAATGAATTTTCATATTGAGTTGATAAATAAACAACAATTGGAATTGGCGCAACAGACCAGAATGGATCGTATAAACTTGAGTTACCAATTATGACACTGAAAATATATATAAAAACTGTTGCGTAAAGATGCCAAATAGTAATTTTTAGCCAAATATTTGATATTGACTCTGGCGTTAAAACATAGGATAAATAAAATGTAACCGCATATATAAATATACATAACATTTGGCTAGTTATCTTATTTTTTAACATAAGAAAGGGGCCTAAGGCCCCATAACAATATTATTTTTTATTCCAGACTATCGCTAGTTGAAATACTAGAATTAATAATACAAATGCAGTTTGAACTGATCCGCCTATAGTTAATGGATTATCAACATAAGTTAACATCCTTTCTGCTGAAGCGGCTTCAATTGATGCTAAAGAAGCTACAGCTGTATTTAGTATTGCTGCTCCTATCTGTTGTGTATAGAACATCATTACAGCTACAAATAAGCAATAAACAGATGTCAGAACTTTAGCTGCCATATTAGCATCAGAGCTATTATAAATATTGTTCGCCATTCTAAAGCCCAGCCATGTAAGCAAAACCATACCTACGAAGTACATAGAGTTACTTATAAATCCAACATACATCATGTTAAATATTTGATACTCAGTCATATT
>CACDUZ010000005.1 GCA_902556105.1 uncultured SAR86 cluster bacterium | reverse complement strand
AACGCTATTATTAATTTTGAGATAAACAAAAGCGGAGAAAATTTCATAGTGACTAATAAAGATATTAAATATAAATTTATGTCGCAGGAAACTGGCACTAGGTGGATTTTTAAAACCAATAAATACAAAGAGTTGCTTGTTGGGAATCCTGTTTATGACGCCAACCCATATAGAACATGTTCATCAAAGAATATACTTGAGATGAAGATTATTAATATTTTTAATAGCTCAAAAAATGACTAAGCTTTATAAATATAAAATCTGTTGTATTTTGCTTACAACAATTATCGCTTTTCCATTAGCTTCAAAAGAAGTTACTTCTATGATTGGTTATTGGCTGACTTCTCAATCAATAGTTCATATAAAAATATGCAAGGAAGAGTTATGCGGAACAATTGAACATATTTTTGTCGATGAGGGCGTTGATCCTAAATCCATTCTTGATAAAAATAATAAAAAGAAAGCTTTAAGAGAAAGAAGCCTGATAGGAGTTAATCTGCTTGAGGGATTTAAGTATATCGAAGGAGAAAAAGAATTATCCGGAGGCAAGATATATGATCCAGGCCGAGGAAAAATATTTAAATCAAATTTATATTTATTAGATAGCGGTAATTTAAAAGTTGAAGGATGTCTTTTAAGACTTTGTGGTCATGAAGAGTGGAAGCCGATGGAAGTTGCATTTAATGAAGATGGTTCTCGGTCTGCTAAGATAAAAGAGTAATTTTGAGAAAATGAAAAAAATTAACTTTAAAGAAAAATTTCAAAAATTCTCTGATCAGTGGTCGCCTAAAGTTATTGCGGAAATGAACGACTACCAGTTTAAGCTTGTAAAAATCCAAAATGATTTCATTTGGCATAAACATGAAGACACTGATGAAGTTTTCATTGTTTTAAATGGAAAAATATTCATTGAATTTGAAGATGAAACCATTGAAATTAATCAAGGAGAAATGATAGTTGTTCCGAAAGGCGTTAAACATAAGCCATATGCAAAAGAAGAGGCAAATATAATGTTAGTTGAGCCTTCTGGAGTTATAAATACAGGAGACAAAGAGGGTGACCTAACAGCTCCTAATGATCAATGGGTTTAAATATTTCTTTTAATGAAAAGAAGTTTAGCCAAATAGCGATAATTTTTTTGATATTTAGATCAAATATTACTAATAGAACTTAAAGATATGATAACTTGTATGAATGAGTAAGATTTTTATAGTTATTTTTGCAGCTCTAGCACTGGGGCTAGTCATTTACAGCCCTAACATTTATAAGCTATATAGATTAGCAAATTTATATAATGAAAAATCTATCGCTAAAAATTTTATTAATATTAACAATATCTTTAGCAACATATCTAGCTCAATACCCGCATCAGAGAAACCTCATATTTTTGAGACTAAGGACTTTGATCTTCCTGAGAAATATAGCTTTGAGGGTGAGGAACTAGACCTAAAAGAAGGGCTTTCTCACTTCCATACTGATGGGCTGATAATTTTACATGATGGCAAAATGTTGTTTGAGGATTATTGGAATGGAAATACCAAAGACAGCAAACATATATCTTTTTCTGTTGCTAAATCCTACTTATCTGCATTGTTTGGAATAGCTATAGACGAAGGCCTTATAGATAGCATTGATGATAATGTTACAAAATATTTAGAAGATTTTGTTGGCACGGGTTATGAAGATGTAAAAATTAAAAACTTATTGCAAATGTCATCTGGGATTGAATTCAATGAGGATTATGCTGATCCAAACTCTGATATAAATAAGTTTAGTAGAGCTTCTGCTAAAGGCCAATCTTTTAGAGATTTTGCAAAGAGCCTTAAAAATGGAAGAGAACAAGGAACATACAATCACTACGTAAGTCTTGATACTCAAGTATTGGCTATGATTCTTGAATCTGTAACAGATATGCCAGTAAGAGAATATTTATATAAGAGAATATGGAACACAATTGGTACAGAAAGCGATGCTTATTATATTACCGATAGTACGGGTGCTGATATGGCTCTTGGTGGCCTAAACGCAACTTTAAGAGATTATGCAAAATTTGGGCAACTATACCTTAATAGGGGTAGTTGGCTTGGAGAACAAATCGTTCCTCAGTCATGGATTGATGATTCAACAACACCTGACGCCCCTCACTTAATGCCAAATGCTGGCGACTTGTCATCAAATGAATGGGGTTATGGATATCAATGGTGGATTCCTGGTGATCCATTAACTGATTACACAGCTCATGGAATATTTAATCAGTTTATCTATGTTGATCCAATTTCAAATGTTGTTATTGCAAAAACATCTTCTAATCATAGGTTTAGGTCTGAAAGGGAGTATTCAAAGGCAGCTCATATCGCTATGTTTAGATCGATCACCAAAAAAATTAGCAATACGAACTTTCAATAAGTTTGTATTAAATCATTTTCTTTTTTAGAATAAATTTTAAGATTTTTATTAGGAGAAACATGAATATAAAATTAAATAGTTTATTTGCTTTATTTTTGATTGCTAACATATCTGCTGGACATCATGAGGGTGGAAAGATGCACGGAAATACTGCTGAATGGGAGATAGAAACATACACTTCTTCTGCACCAGACTTTATAGGAGATTATGCAACTGTTGTAAGTGCTAGCGGAGAGGTTCTAAGAGAGGGCACAAATGGATGGACTTGTCTTCCGTTTATAGCAATGCCCAAAATGGGATTCAAAACTGCAAATGAAGCCGCTCCAGCATGCGCAGATGCAAATGCAGTTGCTTGGGCAGATGCATATATAAGTCAATCAAAGCCAGAAATACCAAATGATGGATGGATTTGGATGATCCATGGGGATACAGGCGTTGATAACTTCAGACCTTATTCTGAAGGTGATAAAGAAAACACTGATCCGGAAGACTGGATATATTCAGGCTCTCATTTAATGTTAATGCCAAAAGATCCTGCATCGCTTGAAGGAGTATCGACAGATTTTACCACTGGAGCACCTTACGTAATGATGAAAGGAACTCCTTTTGTACATTTGATGATTCCACTTGAAGGTTACTACGACTATCAGCCAGAATCAGCACCTAAGTAAGTTATAATTAGTGTGGCCTATATAAAGGCTGCACATTTTGGGAAAAAGATGAGTGATACAAAAGTTTATTTTATTGTGAATTTAAAAATTCATGATTCAGAGGTTTATAGGATTTACGAAAAAGGATTTTTTCCTATTTTGAAAAAATATGATGGTGAGTTTATTACATTTGATGATAATCCAAAGCATGTTGAAGGAGACAATCCTATTGAACAAGATAGAATGATTATGTTTTCCTTTCCTTCGTCTGAAAAAGCAGATGCTTGGTGGGCTGATCCCGATTATCAAGAACTTTCTAAAAATAGAAGAGCATCAACATCTATCACCCTTACAAGGATTAATGGTTTACCACCGAGAGGCTAATTATGGAAAGATACAAAAATTTTAAAGATTTTTACCCCTATTACATTTCAGAGCACGACAATAAGCATACAAAACTCATGCATTTTATTGGAACAAGCTTAAGTATTTATTTTCTAATTAAATTCTTACTGTCATTTAATTTTTTATTTGTACTTTATGCTCTTTTATCTGGGTATGGGTTTGCATGGATCGGCCACTTCTTTATTGAAAAGAATAAACCAGCTACATTTAAATATCCTTTTTATAGCTTCATCGGTGACTACAAAATGTATTTTGAAATACTTCAAGGTAAGCACAAAATATTTTAAGAATATTAAAATTCACACCTTCATAATTCTATGAGGACTTCAAGCAAGAGTTTTTGGAATGATCCCCCATGGGGGAGTGGGGATAGAAAATATCGTCTTGGACTAAAGCCTGTCAATGCAGATCAGTGGTTAGATAGAAAAATAAGCAATGACTTGTTTAAGCATAAAAAGAATCTCTTTGAATCAAATTATAATAAAGTTGTTGCCACCACAGAAGATTCCAAAGAAGCTCAAAAATTTCTAGGAACATTTTTTGGAATCGATGACTCAGACTACCCCGACCTTATTGCAGAGATGAGTCTTAATATTCAAGACGATTTATGTTTAATTGAGTCAAAGGGAGAACAAAGGCTTATTGCAGCTTGTATATGTTCTCCAAGTTATTGGGATGTTAGAACAAAGATTGGCAAACCTTTAAATGAAATTCATAGTCCAGTTACCTCTCTAGAAGAAAAGATAGGTAACAGAATCTCAACTTTCATTAAACAAGCTCCTGTAATGAAGCCTTTTGCAAGACAAAATTGGCTTATTCATGGAGATACAAGTAGATTTCATTTAAAAGAAGAGGAACCCTTAAAGACTCACCCCTCTGAATGGTTTATACGATCTGAAAAAGAAACCTTATGTAGGTTCCATGAAGAGTATTCTCTTTTCACTATCAATGTTTTATTTGAACCCCTTAAAGAAATTTTTGAGTACCCAAAACAAAAGCAGGCTCTTGTTAAAAGCTTAGAAAAATTAGATAACGATGAAGCAGATTACTTTGGTGGAAATGAAAAGATTAATATTTTATTAGATTATCTTTTAGGTCAAGTATAGTAAAATAACTATTACATTCTGGGGGGCGCTAGATGTATGGGGGAATTTCATTAATTGGTTGGTTCCACACTATTATTGGAACAGCAGGTATCTTAACTGGTATATATTTATTAATTAGACATAACTTTATTGATATATGGTCTAACTTAGGAATGTTTTATATTATCTGTACTCTTTTTACTTCAGGTTCATCATTTTTTATCTTTAGTGCAACTGGAAGTTTTAATGATGCTCATCTACTTTCAGTACTAACAATTCTTGCAATCATTGCCGCATTTATCTTAGACAGATTTAATTTTTTTAGTTTTCTAACTAAATACCTTAAAGAGCTTGCTCTATCAGTGACAGTTTTATTAAGTATGCTGCCTACAACAGCTGAAGTGTTGAAAAGACTTCCTCCTAATGACCCATTTGTGCATTCAATTTATGACCCTCTTATTATGAATTTTTATATTTCGTATATTTTAATTTATGCAGTATTTGCCCTTTATCAAATCTTTTTAATTAATCGAGGATCATACAATGACAGATAATAACTATGAGACGATCGTTCAAAAATCTAATGATATTTCTTTAAGCTGGAGAAGCATCCCAGCGCCTCAAAG
Source organism: uncultured SAR86 cluster bacterium (assembly GCA_902556105.1). GTDB lineage: Bacteria > Pseudomonadota > Gammaproteobacteria > Magnimaribacterales > D2472 > SAR86A. The sequence goes on along the minus strand of CACDUZ010000005.1, from coordinate 65,162 downwards.
GGGAGAGCTAATTAGGCAATTTGGTGAAGAACTTAGATTGCAAAAAAAATCTTTAGCCGAAACTATTACAAAGGAAGCAAGAAAGATTAAGACTGAGTCATTAGGCGAAGTTCAAGAAGCTATAGACATGTGTGATTTTGCAGTAGGACTTAGTAGACAGTTATACGGATTGACTATGCCAAGTGAACGACCGAATCATAGACTACAAGAGTTATGGCATCCTCTTGGAATAGTTGGCTGTATAACAGCTTTTAATTTCCCAATGGCAGTTTTTGCATGGAATTTTTGCCTGGCAGCTGTATGTGGTAATAGCATTATTTGGAAGCCAAGTCCTCATTCAAATGGATGTGCCAAAGGTATTAAAGACGCATGGGACAAAGTTAGTGGAGAGTTCTCAGACTTAATTCTTATCTTAGAGGGCGGCAATGAAGAGGCTGTCTCTATTTGTGAAGATAATAGAATTTCACTTGTTTCCGCGACTGGGAGCACCCAAATGGGTAAAGAACTAGCACCATTAGTTTCAGCTAGACTTGGAAAATTGTTACTAGAACTTGGCGGAAATAATGCTGCAATTGTTTGCCCTTCTGCAGATTTAGACTTAACCATAAAAGGTATAGCTTTTTCTGCATGTGGTACAACTGGTCAGAGATGCACATCCCTGAGAAGACTGTTTGTTCATCAAGATATTTATAAAGATTGTGTCGAAAGACTTCAAAAATGTTTTGATGATTTAATTATTGGCTGTCCTTCAGAGGATTCTTCTCAAATAGGACCATTAATATCCAAAGAAAGCTATGTGTCAATGCAAAAAACACTAGATTCTCTTAAGAGTAAAAATATTAATGTAATTGGCGGAGAAAGATTGGAGATTGAAGACCCAAATGAATATTACGTGAAACCTGCCTTGGTATTAGTTGAGAAAATTGAAGATGAAATGCTTGCAGAAACTTTCGCACCAATACTTTATGTAAAAAGTTATGAAGACATAAAAGACGCGATTCATATGCAGAATAATGTCAAACAAGGACTTAGCAGTTCAATCTTTACAAATGATATGAGAGAGTCTGAGCTTTTTTTAAGCGAAGCTGGGAGTGATTGTGGAATTGCTAATGTAAATATTGGCACTAGCGGGGCTGAAATAGGAGGCGCTTTTGGTGGAGAAAAGGATACTGGTGGTGGACGAGAATCTGGTTCAGATGCGTGGAAGAATTATATGCGCAGGGTCACAGCAACCATAAACTATGGTGAGGATTTACCTCTAGCCCAAGGAGTGGAATTTAATGAAAGCTAAAATTGCAATTGTAGGCAGTGGAAACATTGGCTGGGCTTTGAAACAACTATTAAAAAATGATTATGAAATAAAGCAAGGAGATATCGAAGATGGATTTGATGCAAATGACATATTGCAGGTAAAAGATTTTCTTAAAGATGTCGATGCTGTTATATCTGCAGGACCATTTGCTGTTAATAAAAATATTGCAAGTGTCTCCGCAGAGGAAGGAATAGGATATTTTGATCTAACAGAAGACGTTGAAACAACAGAATATATTAGATCACTTAAGTCTGAAAACATTTTAATGCCCCAATGTGGTTTAGCTCCAGGCGCGATTAATATCTGTGCGTCAGGAATGATGGAGCAGTTTGATACTGTTAATGAAGTCTTAATGCGAGTGGGAGCATTGCCAAGATTTACAACGAATGAAATGAGTTATTACCTGAGCTGGTCAACTAATGGACTTATTAATGAATACTGCAATGAAGCTGATGCAATATATGAAGGAAAGTCTATCAAAGTAATGCCATTAGAAGGTGCTGAAAAGATTGTGATTGATGGAGAAAGTTTCGAAGCATTTAATACAAGCGGTGGGTGTGCAACTATGTGTGAGACTTTTGAAAATGAAGTTGAAAATCTTTCATACAAGACAATCAGATATCCAGGTCATTTAAATCATATGAAGTTTCTTTTTAATGATCTTCATCTTAAAAAGAATAAAGATGTTCTAGAAAAGCTGTTCGACAAAGAAGTGCCAAGAACAAAGAATGATGTAATTATATTTTTTGTAAAAGTTATTGGAATTATTGATGGCGTCCTTCAGGAAAAAACGTATTTAAGAAAAATTTATGGGGATGAAAAGTTAAGCGCAATTCAATTAACAACTGCTTCAGGAGTTTGCAGCGTCTTGGATATGTTTATTAATAAAAAGATTTCTTCAAAAGGCTTCATAAAACAAGAGTCAATTTCATGGGAAGATTTTATAGATAATAAGTTTGGAAAAGTCTATATCTAATTAGTCTTCATAGACAAAAATTTCATCCAAAGGCAATTCGAAATAACGAGTCATTTTTATTGCTAATGTTAAAGAGGGATCAAATTTCCCATTTTCAATAGAATTAATAGTCTGCCTGCTTACTGAAAGAGCCAGAGCAAGATCATTTTGACTTACTCCTTTTTTAGTTCGCAAACCTTTTAATTTATTCTTCATTCAGTCTTCTTTAATAAAGATTTTATAAAATCTATAACTGTTAATACTGGCGCCTAAAGCAAATCCAAGAAATAAATCAATAAAACCAAAATCATAGCCTATAAAAGGTGACAAGATAGCAATAGGAATTCCCAAAAGAATAAAGCCTAAAGCTCCTCCAATCATCGTCATTTCATTATATTTTTGAAATAACTGATCCTGATTTTTTAAGACTTTTATATAGGTATATACAGCAATATAAATACAAACAATTTCAATAATAGAAAGCCAAATATAAATACCGTTTTCCTCTATGCCTCCCAATGCATCAATGCCAGTTTCTGATAGTGCAACACCAAGATATCCTGCCAATCCTCCTGCTAGACCTGCAGTAATCAAACATATAATCCAGTTCTTCTTATCTTCTCCTTTTAGAGATTTAATATCTATCCAAAAGCCATACCCTGTTATTTTTGCCATAATTGTTACCTCAGCAAAATCATATATTTACAGGATATTTATGTCAAGTAAACTTTACATCAAATACATCTTACTATTAATGATATTTATAAGAAAAAATGGGATACTTTGCATTAGATGACCAACTTTAGTTTATTAGATCCTTCTCACATAATATTTACATTTTTTTGTATAGCTATAATTATTTTTCTACCAAAAATATTTCTTGATAAAAGCACTAGAAGTAAAAGAGGGCTAGTTTTAGTAATTATTTCATTACTCCTTATAAATCAGGGCATGGATTTATATAGGGAGGGGTATATGGATGAGTTGAAGCTTGGATTGCCGTTACATTTATGTGATTTTTCTACAGCTTCAATAATTTTATATTTCTTTACACAAAGAAAAGAGTTTTTTCTGTTTGCTTTCTTTGCTGGTTTCTCTGGAGCAGGAATGGCTATCTTGACTCCAGATGTTCTATATTCATTTCCACATATTGACTATGTTAGGCATATGATTGGCCACTCAATGATTTTGCTAGGAGTAACGTATGCAATGGTTATAGATCATCTAAGACCGCAATTCAAAGATGTGCATAGAGTACTTGCGGTAATGACTTTATTTATGCTTTCTATGTATCCTATAAATTATTTACTTGGCGCTCCAGCAAACTATTGGTTTGTAATTGAAAAGCCGCCAGGCCTAAATATCACTGATTATATGAGAGACGCTCCATATCATATGGTTGATATATTTATCATCGCAGTTATTGTTTGTTATCTAATATATACACCTTATCTGATTAAGGATAAATTACAGATGAATAAATCTTAATTATGAAAAGCGTATCTAAAAGTCAAATACCTTTAACCTTTAGAGCTCATAGGCCAAAAGTCATTCAATGGCTTGGAGGAATGGTGCTGTCTTTTCTTGGATGGAAAGTAAATGGAGGCATATCAGATGAGCATGCAGCTGAAAAGCTTGTAGTAATTGTTGCTCCTCATACTTCAAATTGGGACGGTATATTAGGTATTGCAGCTATAGCAGGTCTTGATGCAAAGATCACATTTATTGGTAAACATACTGTATTTAAATATTTTGGTTTAGGAGCTTTTTTGAGATATATGGGCGGTATTCCAGTTGATCGAACTAAGCCGGGTGGCATCATCCAAGATGCAATAGATCAAATTAGAGGTATCAATGGAACATTAATTGGCATGGCGCCTGAAGGAACTCGATCAAAGGTAAAAGAGTGGAAAACAGGATTTTTAAGAATTGCAGACGAATTGAATACTAAAATAGTTCCAGCATCTATCGATTTTGCAAAAAAAGAAATCTTATTAGGTAAAATATTTTCTCCTTCTGGCGATAATCTAAAAGATATTGCGGATCTAAAAAATTATTACAAAGCCTTTACTCCAAAACATCCAGAGAACTATTGATCTAAGGCTTCTTCTATCATTTTCTCAACCATTTCTTCCACAATAAATAGAGGAGGATTCCCATGGTCTAATACAGCAGAATGAAAGTCTTTAATATTAAACTTTTCTCCTAATTCTTTCATTGCTCTTTCTCTAAGTTCAAGTATTTTTATCATTCCAACTTTATAGCTGAGAGCCTGTCCTGGCCAAACAATATATCTTTCTATTTCAACTCTGACTTCAGTATCTGACATTCCGGTTACAGATTTCATATAATCCATTGCTTCTTCTCTTGTCCATCTTTTATAGTGCATGCCAGTATCAACAACCAATCTATTTGCACGAAACAATTCGCTTTGTAAAATTCCAAGTTCATCATAGGGGTTTTCAGCTAAACCAACTTCAAGAGCTAGTATTTCAGAATATAAAGCCCATCCCTCTGCAAAGGCTGATGTGTAATAACCAAACCTCCTGTATAAAGTTAACTCTTCATTTTCTAATGAATGTGCTATTTGATGGTGATGACCTGGTGTAGCTTCATGATATGCTAATGTTCTCATGCTGTAAGTAGGAGTTTGTTTTATATCGTATAAATTTGCATAAAATACTCCAGGCCTGCTTCCATCAAGAGCAGGAGACTGATAATATCCTCCAGCTGCATTTTGTTCTGAATATTCTGGTACAGCCTCAACTATGACTTCAGATTTTGGCATCGTATGAAAATAATTAGCCATTACTCTAATAGCTTCATTAACCATATCTGTATAATCATTTACTACTATTTCTTTTCTATCTGGAGTATCTGCATAAAGAAAATCTGGATTTTCGTTTAATTCATTCATCAATTCGCCAACACTTTTATTTTCGTCATAACCAAGTGATGTAAGAATTTCTTTCATTCTTGAAGAAATTCTTTTTACCTCATTTAAACCCATTTGATGAATCTTTTCTGGTGAGTAATCTGTAGTAGTAAAAGTTCTAATTTTTAATTTGTAGTATTCGTCACCTCCTGGTTGAGACCATATACCATGATTTTTATTAGCATTTTTTTGAGTACTTACCATAAAGTTTCTTAGAAGTTTAAAGCCAGGAGTAACACTTTCATTTATTGATCTTGTTATTTCGTTTTCAAGATAATCAATTTCATCATTGCTTAATTCCAATTTCTTAACTTTTAACATAAATTGCTTATAAAGAGGGTGCTCATAATTTGAAATGTTTATAAATTCATCAAGTTGATTTATTACATGACCATAAACAAATTCTGGAGGATAGATTCCATTATCAGCTTGTTTCTTTAAATCATTTAAAGTTCCCTCATATACCTCTTTTATTAAATCTGTTCGTTCTATAAAGGCTTTAGCTTCAGACTCAGTTCTTATTGGATGAACACTATTCATAAATTCAACTGTATTAAGATGAATTCCACCAATTTGATTTAGAGGATAATCCAAGTAGGGAAAATATTGGAGCTCTTTTAGTTGATTCTCATAATCAAATATTGCTATTTTTTTTGTATTTTTTTGTATATCTGAGAGATTCGAGTCATTATATTTATATAGAGTCTTAATAATTTTTTTTGTGTGCTTAATTTCATCCTCGATATCATTGTCCTGTGGAATTGATAACTTAGAATTGTGATTAGTTAACCAATTAAATCTATCAAGAATTCCAACATATGTAAGCTCTTCTGGAGAGTCTGTTAAATCCATAACAAGCTCCTTGCCTAGATAATGATCAATTGAAAAAGGCTTCATAAAGAATAGATTGAATAAATATAAAGATGCTATGCCTAAAATAACCGCAATTAGCTTTCCTGCCTGCTTAAGAATTTTTTTAATCATGGTAGAATTTCTTTTTTAAATAATGAATATATTATGTCAGAAAAATTAGCAACCCTTAAGAAGGAGGGAAATATATCAATAATTACACTCGACGACGGAAAGGCAAACGTTTTCTCATCACAAATGTCACAAGACGTTAATGAGTGTTTAGATGAAGTAGCAACTGAGGAAGGTTGTTTGATAATTGTTGGTAAAGAGGGCATGTTCTCTGCGGGCTTGGATTTAAAAACCATTCAAAGCGGTGATGTGGATAGCATTATGAAAATGTCAAAAGCTGCTTTTGAATTGCTAGCAAGAATATTTTCTTTCCCAAGACCTGTAATAGCAGCATGTTCTGGACATGGAATCGCATTAGGCACCTTTTTATTATGTTGTTGTGATTATAGGATAGGTGTAAAGGGTGATTTTATGCTTGGCGCAAATGAGATGAGAACTAATATGGTAATACCAACACCAATTCTGGAATTAATTAAATTTAGAGTTAATGAATCGCATAAGTACAGAGCGGTTCTGGGTGCAGAAATGTATACATTAGAAAAAGCACAGGAAGCAGGGTTGATAGACGAGGTTGTAAGTCCTGAAGATTTAATGAAGGCCGCATTAGAAAAAGCAAAAGATCTTGGAACAATGGGACATCCTAGTTATACCATTACTAAAGAACTTTTTATCGCTGAACCTATGTCTAAAATTAATGAGGCTATGAAAGAATATAAGAAAGACGGTAAATAGCAGTCGCTTAGTGAAGAAAGAATTTCAGTACACCATTAACGAATTTTCTAGCTCTATAAATCAAGATCTCTTAAAACAAATATATAAACTCAACCAAGAAAATACACCAGAAGTTGGTAGCTTATCTTCTTTTGAATATCTTCAAAAAATAGTTAAGCTTAGTTCTAATAATTTTTATGTATCTTCCAAAGAAAGCATTATTGGATTTATGATTTGCTTTAGAGAGAACTCAGCATACACATCTAAGAATTATGATTTTTTTAGCAAGAAAGAATCTAAATTTTTATACATAGATAGAATTGCAATAAAATCTGAGTATAGAAGAGAGGGCATTGGAAAAAATCTTTACCTTTTAATAGAGGAAATTACTAAAGCTAAAAACATTCCCTTATGCTGCGAAGTAAACACCCTACCTTTAAATCAAAATTCAATATCTTTTCACCAAGGTTTAGGATTTCATAGAGTTGGTGATTACAATTTTGAGGATCACTCAGTCGCTTATTTTATGAAATAAAGCGTAACCAGCTTATGGGTTATAAATGAACATTGTTTATAACCATGATATGGTTATATCCATGCTTATTGAAACATCACTTTTATTCAAAACGATTGTAATTCTTTCAATGCAATTAGGACTTGTTTTATTTTCATGTTTTTATTTTTTAAGAAAAGCAAAAGAAGCCTATCAAAAAAATACTACTCTTTTAGGATTGTCCTTCAGAGGATCTGTGAATATGAAGGGCAAGTTAGATTTAATTCCTTTTGTAAAACAAAAAGATACCTTTCCTAAAAGAATGAGTATGTATGTAGACAAGAATAACACCCTTATCAAAGAGGCGAAAAATCAAGATGAAGTAATTAAGTTTATGAAGGAAGGATATTCTCATGATCCTGAGGGCGGTGGACCACTTGTAAGCTTGATGATTTTCTGGATGATTGCTTTATATACTACTGCGGCAGTTACTTCTTTTTATTTACTAAGTCTTTGGCAAACCATGTTTCTTTTTTCTTTAACGAGTATTAGCTTTGGCCCATTATTGGCTGTTGTAATGTTGGAAATGGATGAAAATGATGGATTCACAGCTTTAAAAATTGTTTTGATGGTAACTATTTTGACTGGATTCATTGGATACAGTGATTTTTATTCTTTCTCAGAGAATACGATTTTTGGAGGAGTTCTTTTACTCTGCTTGTTTGCTTTACTATTGTTTAATTTCGCTCGTTTTTTTATGGAGTTCAGCAGACAAACTACTAGATTGGCTGCAATCGCAGGAGCAACATTATTTTCATTTTTTTTAATATATGACTTTAATTATATTAAAAATCAGTCCAGTCTTTTTGACAGAAATGATTGGAATACTGCAGTCGAAATGGCTTTTATTCTATATTTGGATATCATTAACCTATTGCTAGAAATTTTAGAAGCAATGGGTAACTCTCAATAGGAGAATAATAATGGCAAAATACGAATGCAATTCATGCGGAATGTCGGTAAAGACCAATTGTGGGCACTGTGATGCTCCACTTGTAAATGCAATGTTAGATTTAGATGATGGTAATCAAGTTCAGGTTTCAAAATGTCTGGAGTCAGAATGTTCAAATTATGAAGGAAAGATCAAATCACCCTTATGTTGTGGTAATGACATGACTTGCTCTTTATAAAAGAAAATTTATATCTATAATCTCTGTATGAAAAGAATATTACTATCTGCTTTATTGCTTCCATCATTAAATTTGTCAGCTGATTTAACATCAAATCTCAATAATAATTTAGACTTATTAATGGAGAAAGTGATTGAGTGGAGGCACGATATCCATGAACATCCTGAATTGGGTAATAGAGAATTTAGAACTTCAAAAAAAATTGAGGAACATCTTAGATCACTTGGAATGCAGATTGAAACCAAGATTGCTTATACAGGTCTTGTAGGAATGCTTGAAGGAGACTTACCTGGTCCAACAATTGCCTTAAGAGCAGACATGGATGCGCTTCCTGTTGAAGAGAAAACAGGACTACCATTTGCTTCAAAAGTTAGAACGACATACCTAGGAAACGAGGTGGGAGTAATGCATGCTTGTGGACATGACGCACATGTAGCTATATTAATGGGAGTTGCTGAGTATCTAGCTAAAAATAAATCACAGTTGAGAGGTAAAGTTATGTTTATCTTTCAACCTGCCGAGGAAGGACCTCCAGAGGATGAAGGAGGCGGAGCTAAAATGATGCTTGAAGAGGGAATTTTTGATCGATATCAACCAGAGGTTATTTTTGGCCTACATGTAACAAATATTGCAAATGGAGTTTTAGTGGTCAAGTCTGGACCTGCACTTGCTGCAGCTTCAGCATATAGAATAAAGATTAAAGGAACGCAAACTCACGGATCAACCCCATGGGCTGGAATAGATCCGGTAATGGCAACAGCAGAATTAATTCAATCTTTAAACACTATTGTGAGCAGGCGAATAAATATTATAAATAATCCTGCTGTTATTTCAGTTGGCATGGTCAAAGCTGGTACGAGAAATAATATCATTCCAGAAGATGCTGAAATCATGGGTACTATAAGGACATTTGATCCTGAATTAAGAAAAGAAATATATTCTGAAATTGAACAAGTGGCAGAAGGGGTTGCTCTAGGAACAGGCACCAAGATAAGTGTAGAGTTTGATGTTGGCGGTTTCTTCCCAGAAACATATAATGATCCAAAGCTAGTTGATGCGATGAAAGAATCTCTTATGAAAGCCTCACCTGGAAGATTTGTTGAATCTAATATTCCAGTAACTGGAGCTGAAGACTTTTCATATTTTTCAAAAGAGATTCCAGGATTTTACTTTTGGTTGGGTGTTAATAAGCCCGGTGTTGGACTTGACTCAAGTAACTTCGGTGAAAGAACAGATGTGGCTGGTAATCATTCGCCATATTTTTATGTGGATGATTCCGCATTAGATGAAGGATTAAGAGCTTTCGTTCATCTCGTAGATGACTATCCAGATAAATTTTAATAAATAATTTATAAATATAAGGAGATACAAAAATTGGCTATTCCAAAACATATTAAAGATAACATTTCTATGCCTGTAATTGGCGCACCTTTGTTTTTAGTATCAGGACCAGAACTTGTTATTGCACAATGTAAAGCAGGCATTATAGGATCTTTCCCAGCTTTAAATGCGAGACCTCAACATGTTTTAGATGAATGGATTGTAAGAATTAAGACAGAGCTTGCTGAATATCAAGAACAAAATCCAGATGCTAAAGTTGCTCCATTCGCAGTCAATCAAATATGCCATGGCTCAAATGATAGACTGATGCAGGATATGGAGACATGCGTAAAGCATGAAGTTCCAATTATTATCACATCATTAAGACCACCTTCTGAGGTTGTAGAAGCGGCTCATAGTTATGGGGGTTTAGTTTTTCATGATGTTATAAGCGTAAGACATGCTCAAAAAGCAGCTGAACAAGGAGTAGATGGATTAATTCTTGTTTGTGCCGGAGCAGGTGGACATGCTGGAGCATTATCACCATTTGCTTTATTAAGAGAAGTTAAGCAATGGTTTGATGGAACTGTAATATTATCTGGGTCAATTGGTGATGGACACTCTGTTGCCTCTGCCATTGCCTTGGGTGCAGATTTCGCATATCTAGGAACAAGATTTATTGCAACTGAAGAGGCAAATGCTGAACCTGAGTATAAAAAAATGTTAGAAGAGAGTGCTGCAAAAGATATAGTTTACTCTTCTTTATTTACAGGAGTTTTAGGTAACTATCTAAAACCATCAATAGAGAATGCAGGCATGGATCCAGAAAATCTGCCTGATGCTGACAAGACTAGTATGAATTTTGGATCTGGAGGTAATACAGATTCAAAAGCATGGAAGGATATCTGGGGATCTGGCCAAGGAATTGGAGGCATACAGGACTCGCCTACAGTCAGCGAGCTTGTAGGTAGACTAAAAAAAGAATACGAAGAAGCCTTCAATGAATTTAAATCAAAAATGGGAGTTTAAATTGAAAAACTCACTAGCAAAATTTTAAAAATGGAAGTTTATATCTTAATACCAATAATGTGGATAGTTATGTCAGCTATATATATGCTTTTGTTAAAAAACTTTGAAGGAACCAAAGGAATAACTTCCGAGTATCAAACCAAGGATGGCATTAAAAGGACTGCAAAAAAAGACAGAGAAAACTTTATTGTATGAGTAAAGCCATTGGCTTTATTGGACTGGGTGTCATGGGATTCCCCATGGCCGGACACTTATCAAAAAATCATAACGTTTTTGTATTCAATAGATCCTCTTCAAAATCAAAAGATTGGATAAATAAATATCAAGGCACAGAATGTCAGTCCATTCAGGAAATAACTAAAAAATCAGATACATTGATTCTTTGCGTCGGCAATGATTTGGATGTAAGAAATATTATTTGTGATGATGATGATGGGGTTCTTAATAATGCAAAGCCTGGATTGGTTATTGTTGACCACACAACAACTAGCGCAGATTTACCAATAGAGCTAAATCAAATACTCAATTCGAAAGATATCAGTTTTATAGATGCTCCTATTTCAGGCGGTCAAGCGGGAGCAGAAAATGGAAAGCTATCTGTTATGGCAGGTGGCGACAAAGAATCATTTGAAAAGGTAGAAATAATATTACAAGAATATTCTAAATTTATTAAATATCTTGGCCCAAGCGGATCAGGTCAATTAACAAAGATGGTAAACCAAATATGCATAGCTGGATTGCTTCAAGGATTATCTGAGGCTATGAATTTTTCAGATAAGGTTGGCCTTAACACAAATGAAGTTATTGAAGTAATATCAAAAGGTGCAGCACAGTCATGGCAAATGGAAAACAGGTGGGAAACAATGATCAATGATTACTACGATCATGGCTTTGCTGTTGATCTTATGAGAAAAGACCTTGAAATAGTGATTGATAAGGCAGAGAAACTTAATATCAACATAGATATAACTAAAAGCGTTAATGCATACTACAAAGATATTCAAAAAGCTGGAGGCGGCAAATGGGATACTTCTAGTTTATATAAAAGATTAAAAGATATTATCTAAATTATTCTAGAAAAATATACAAATATTCCCATTGCAATAACTATCATTGAAGTCGCTATCTCAAGAGAATCAATATCTAAAGTAGTCTCTTCCGCCATTGAATAATAACTATTAGGATTCGTAACAATCCAAATAACACCCACAACGTGGAATAACATTATTAAAGCAACTATCCAGTTTAGAGGCTGTGAGGTAAAAACGACTAAAGAAGTAAGGATTATGAATATGAGTTCAATAGATAACTGAATATTAATATTTTTTCTCTTCAAGAGATATCTTAGCAAGCTATAGCCCTTTATATACGTATAAAAAAGGACAAAACCATAAAGGAAATATAAGGATGATAATAGTATTAACATATATAGTTTATAAAAAGCCCAGCTATAGGAATTTCTTTATAAATCTCCTTCTTTTCTAACTTCACTTCTTCCAACTTCAAACTTTTCTCCATATCTTGCAGCTAACTTCTCTTGGTTCTCATTTATGACCTCATAAGGATCAAGATCTAGAGCAGCACACGCAGTAACCCAATACCACATAATATCTCCAAGTTCTCTTTTCATATGAAAGATATTATCTTCAGATGGCGGCTTGCCTTGTAAAAACATTTTTTTAACAATTTCAACAAACTCACCTGTTTCACTTCCAAGACCTAGAGCAGCGGTAAGAAGACGCGGCGTTTTTATACTTGAGTTTGCTTCTATACCATCAAAACTTTTTTTTAAGGTATCTAAATCAATACTAGGATCACTTGTTACCTTGGTTACAAAGTCTGTGTAGGTAGTAAAAAATTTTTTGATTTCTTCGCTCATCATTTCTCCATTATTAATTATTTAATCTTATCACTTTAAAGCTTTTGCTTTAAAACCAACTAAATCTAGCTATCAACTTTTAAAGATCTTTGGCTATCTGCAATATTGTATAAGTGATCTTGTGCCTCAGGTTTTAATTGAGCAACACCCATTGTTAAAACATCTATAACAGCAGTGTAAGCAATTCTAGAAGTAACAGGTTTTGAAATTCTATTGTTAATGCCAACATCAATAGTTAAAGGAAAGTCACATATATTTGCAAGTGGAGTATCACCAGGCATTATACCAATCACTTTCACGCCATTTTTTCTAACAATTTTTACACTATCTATCAGCGCAGCAGTAGTTCCAGACTGTGATATAGCAACAACAACATCATTTTTTTCAAGAGAATTGGCAGACATGAATTGAAGATGTGGATCAGAAATATTTGATGAAGGTATCTTCAGCCTAAAAAACTTATGTTGTCCATCCATTGCAACTGGAGCAGAGCCACCAAAGGCATAAAATTCAACTCTATCAGCATTTACCAATGTCTCAATTGCATTTTCAAGAATCTCTTGATCAATTTGAGATCTTACATTTAAAATTTCACTTATTGTTGTATCAAATACTTTCTCACATAATTCATGAATTGAGTCATCCTCAGTTATCTCATACATTACAAAATAATCATCTGCAGCAAGTTGCTGAGAAAGATTAATTTTAAGCTCTTGAAAGCCTGAAAACCCAATAGCTTTGCAAAACCTTATTAAGGTTGGCTCACTTATACCCATAGCTTGTGAAGCTTCAGCTGTTTTCATGGTGATTATTGATTTTGGATCTTTTAAAATAAATTCACCAACAGTTTTTTCAGATTTTCTTAAATCAGGAAGTGAATTTTTAATTAGTCTCAATAATTTCGTCGACATAAGGTTAGAATATCTAACTTAAACACAAAAATGAATCCCTAAATGGATGTATCTCATATTTTAGATAATTTAAACGAAGACCAAAGAAAGGCTGTCACTTCAGAAAAGCAACATCTTTTGGTTTTAGCTGGGGCAGGCTCAGGAAAAACGAGGGTTCTTGTTCATAAGATTGCATGGGAAGTAGAGGCGCTTGGTAGAAATCCATCTTCGGTAATGGCAGTTACTTTTACAAATAAAGCCGCTAATGAGATGCGTTCTAGAATTGAGTCATTATTACAAGCACCTATTATGGATTCTTGGGTTGGAACCTTTCATGGCTTATCGCATAAACTTTTAAAAAGATTTTATAAAGAGGCGGGACTATCGAGTGGTTTTACAATTATAGATTCAGATGACCAGTTAAGAATAGTAAAAAGAATCTCTAAAGAATTAAATTTAGATGAGGCTACTTGGCCTGCAAGACAAACTCAATGGCAAATAAATACCTGGAAGGACGATGGATTAAGATTCAAAGACGTTGATGATAAAGGAGATTTTTATACCGAAACTGTTAATAAAGTATACAAAGAGTATCAAGAAGTTTGTGAAAGAGATAATTTAGTCGATTTTGGAGAACTTTTATTAAAATCATATGAAACCATAGCAAGCTCACCTTCTGTAAAAGCCTTCTTTAAGACAAGATTTAAATCCATCCTAATAGATGAATTTCAAGATACGAATACCATTCAATATAAATGGCTTCAAGAAATAGCCTCTGATCAAACCAATGTTACAGCTGTTGGAGATGATGATCAGTCTATATACGGATGGAGAGGAGCAAAAGTTGAACATGTGAATTCATTTACTGAAGATTTTAAAGGCACCGAGGTTATTAGACTTGAACAAAACTACAGATCGACAAATATAATTCTAAACGCGGCAAATGCGCTTATTGATAATAATAAAGATAGACTAGGAAAAAATTTATGGACAGAGAAACTAGAGGGAGAACAAATAGTTCTGTACCAAGCTTACAATGAGCAAGATGAGGCCAGATTTGTTGCAGATGTTTTAAATGACTGGATGAATAAAGGCGGTTCTTATGAAGAGGCAGCAGTTCTTTACAGATCAAATGCACAGTCGAGGGCAATAGAAGAAGCATTATTAAGAGTTAGCATTCCATACAGAATTTATGGAGGATTGCGTTTTTATGAAAGACTTGAAATTAAAAATGCTATAGCTTATTTAAAAGTTATTTTTAATAACAGCGATAATCCATCTTTTGAGAGATCAATTTCTAATCCCACAAGGGGAGTTGGGGAAAAGACTCTTGCAAAGATTAGAAATGCTGCAAAGCAATATAATATTTCCTATATCAAAGCTTCGGCTAAATTAATTGATGAGGGCTTAATTTCTGGCAGGGGAGGATCTGGACTTAGAGATTATTTAGAATTTATTGCAGGTTGTAAATCCTTCATAGAAGAGAATTTATTATCAGAACTAATGGAATTAATTATTAAGGAATCTGGTTTATATGCATATCATGCAAAAGAACCAGGAGAAAAAGGTAAAACTAGAACAGAAAATTTAGAAGAATTAATAACTGCTACCAAAAACTTTGAACAAAGTATTGAAGAAGAAATATCAAATATTGAGGTAGCCGAAAAATATCTAGATATTATTTCTTTAGATTCTGGTGATAGACAGGCATCAGAACATGATGATGCAGCCCAACTCATGACCATGCATTCTGCTAAAGGGCTAGAGTTTAAATTAGTTCTTCTTACAGGTCTTGAAGAAAGTTTATTTCCACACGGAAGATCAATGGAAAGTGCTTCGCAATTAGAGGAAGAAAGGAGGCTTTGTTATGTTGCAATAACTCGTGCTATGGAAAAGCTATATATCACTCATGCTGAATCAAGAAGACTTCATGGCACAGATACATTCAATCCTCCATCAAGATTTCTTCGTGAAATCCCTAAAGATCTTATTGATGAAATAAGACCTAGAGCACAAACTAATATTCCTTATAATAGAAAGGACTTTAAAGAAACAAAAATGGAGTTTGAGGAGGAGATAGGTATTGCGTTAGGTCAAAAGGTACAGCATAAAAAATTTGGTGAAGGTATTGTTTTAAATTATGAGGGATCAGGTGAATCCGCAAGGGTTCAAGTTAATTTTGATAGTTCTGGAACAAAGTGGCTTGTAATGGCTTACGCAAATCTTGAAAAAATATAATGAAGAAAATAATCTTTTTACCTTTAATAATATTTATAACTGCTTGCTCCAATGAAACAACTGGTATTGAGTCCGCCTCTTTTGACAAAGAAAAAACCTATAACTGGAGACTTGTAACTTCATGGCCTAAAAACTATCCAGGTTTAGGAATGGCGCCAGAAAGAATTGCGGATCTAGTAGAAGAGATGAGTGATGGTCAAATGAAAATCACTGTTTATGGTGCTGAAGAGCAAGTCCCAGCATTCGGTGTTTTTGATGCAGTTTCTAGTGGCTCTCATCAAATGGGCCATAGCGGTGGATATTTTTGGAAAGGAAAAGTTCCAGCAGCTCAATTTTTCACCAGTGTTCCATTTGGATTAACAGCAGATGAAATAAATGCATGGGTGAATAGGGGCGGTGGTTTGGAGTTATGGAGAGAAATATATGCTCCATTTAACATTTATCCAATTCCTGCAGGAAATACTGGAACACAAATGTTTGGCTGGTTTAATAAAGAGATCAACTCTCTTGATGACATTAAAGGTCTTAAAATGCGTATTCCTGGAATAGGCGGTGAAGTATTAAAAGAAGCAGGTGGAATTCCAGTTACTCTTCCTGGTGGAGAGCTCTTTACAGCACTTCAAACAGGAGTAATAGATGCTACAGAATGGGTTGGGCCTTACAATGATTTAACCTTTGGTTTTCATCAAGCTGCAAAATATTATTATTATCCTGGTTGGCATGAACCAGGCCCAATGCTTGAATTATTAATTAATATGGATGCCTGGAACTCTTTACCTAAACATCTACAAGTTATTATTGAAACAGCCTCCAAAGCAGTCAACCAAGATATGCTTGATGAATATTTAGCAAAGAATAATCAAGCGTTAACAGAACTCGTAAATGTCCATGGAGTTGAACTTCGAAAGTTACCTGATGATGTCATAGAAGAATTTAGAAAAATCTCTAATAAGATTCTCGATGACTTAGCCAAGGAAGATCCAACAATTGCAAAGGTATATGACTCTTATTTAAATTTTAAAAATAATGTATCTGCCTATCACCAAATTTCTGAAGATGCATTTGTAGAATCAAGAAATAAGTAGTGCTAGAAGACCTAACTTTTAAATCTCTTGGCTTGGTCAATTATCATGAAACCATGGACCTCATGCGATCCCATGTCAAAGAAGAAAATTTTAGTAATGAAATCTGGTTGCTTGAACATCCGCCAATTTTTACTCTTGGAACAGCAGCAGATAAAAAACATATACTAAATGTAAAAGATATTCCTATTGTTCAATCAGATAGAGGTGGTGAGGTTACCTACCATGGACCTGGACAATTGGTTATTTATTTTTTACTTGATATAAAAAAATTAAAATTCAGTCCAAATAAACTAGTTTCAACTATACAAAATTTTGTGAAAGACTTGCTTCATGAATTATCAATAGACTGTAATTTTATTGAGGGTGCGCCAGGGGTATATGTTGATAAAAAGAAAATTGCATCTATTGGCCTAAGAATCTCTAAAGGCAAATCCTACCATGGTATAAGTCTAAATTTTGACATGGATTTATCACCGTTTAAGCAAATTAACCCTTGTGGTTATGAAGGATTAGAAGTTACTAAGATAAAAGATTTAAATAAGGATATTTCTAAATTACAATTAGAAAAATTAATAATAGATTTGCTAAGAAAAATATTTTAATTATGGAAATAATAACCACGACAAAGATAACTAACAGGGATGGCATTAAAGCTATTAGGAACGGCCAAAAGTATAATAAATATTCAGATATTCCAACTCCTAAGAAACCAAGCTGGCTTAAAGTTAAAGCAGAATTTAATCCAAATTTTCATAAGATAAAAGAACAGGTTCAAAGCAAGCAACTTTACACAGTTTGCGAGGAAGCGCATTGCCCTAATATCAGTGAATGTTGGTCTGCTGGAACAGCTACCTTTATGCTGATGGGCTCCGTTTGTACTAGAGCATGTAAGTTCTGTTCGGTTGATACTGGAAATCCCAACGGCTGGCTTGATAAAGATGAGCCAATGAATACAGCCAAGGCTGTTGAAATAATGAAATTAAAGTATGTTGTTCTTACCTCTGTTAATAGAGATGACCTTCCTGATGGTGGAGCTCAACATTTTGCAGAAACAGTGAAGCTAATAAAAGAATTAAATCCAAGCACTGCTGTTGAGGCACTAACCCCAGACTTTAAGGGTTTATCATCATCAATAGATACTCTTGTAAATTGCGGGCTAGAGGTTTTTGCTCAAAATGTTGAAACAGTTGAAAGACTTACTCACCAAGTAAGAGATATTCGAGCAGGTTATCAGCAAACCTTGGATGTTCTTGCAGAATCAAAGCGTATTAATCCAAAAGTACTTACTAAAACCAGTATTATTTTAGGGCTTGGTGAAACAGACCTTGAGATTGATCAAACAATGGATGATCTGATAGCAAACAAAGTTGATATTCTAACCATTGGCCAGTATCTTAGACCAACTGTTAATCATCATCCAATTGAAAGATGGGTAACACCTGAAGAATTTAAAAAATACAGAGAAATAGGATTACGGAAAGGTTTTTTAGAAGTTATGTCGGGTCCAATGGTTCGCTCTAGCTATAGAGCAGAAAGGGCACTTGAAAAAAATAATGCAGGACTTTAATTCAGCATTGTATTCTCCGCTTGTATCAACTATGGAAACTATCTTTATAGTTGCTTTTATTTTTTCTTGCATTCTAGTTTTGTATTTATATAAAAATAAAAGTAATTATCTAATAACAGCCCTTCCATTATTTGTTCTTGCATCTCATCAACTAGAAGAATACGTATTGTCTCCCTTGATGTTTGGTGATAAGTATCATTTTTTAGAGTGGGCCTTCAGGTCAGGAGTTAATATTTCTCCCATAGAAGTTACTACAATTAATTCGGTGCCTTATTTTTTGTTACCTCTGTTATTCCTGCTTAAACCATCTACAAAAATATTTAGTATTTTATTTCTTTTTAATTCTTCTCTATTACTCTCAAATGGAATGTTTCACATTGGTCTGGCTACAGCTCAAACTGATTATAGTCCTGGCATGGTAACGTCTTTATTTATGTATATACCCCTCTATATAAAATCACTTTACTTGGCATCTGAAAGGTCATTGCCAATGAGGGGACAAATCGCAATAACAATATATGGATCAATTGCTCACTTTTTAATGATCTGGCTAGTAAATATTTTCTAAATAATTATTTTAGGGAATATAAGAACAAGGCAAAGTATAAGTAGTTGAATAAATATAAAGGGAATCACTCCTTTATATATTTCAGATGTTTGAATACTTTCGTCAGCAACTCCTCTCAAATAAAATAATGAGAATCCAAAGGGAGGTGTTAAAAATGATGTTTGAAGGTTAATTGCAAAAAGTATAGCCAGCCATACAGGATCAAAACCCATCATTAGAAGCGGAGGCGCTATTAAGGGAACTATCACGTAACAGATTTCAATAAAGTCTAAGATGAATCCAAGTAAGAATATTACGAGCAACACAAAAATTAATGCAGTATATGAGCCACCAGGAAGTGAGCTAAAAATTAGATTAATTAATTCATCCCCTCCAACACCCCTAAAGATTAATGAAAATATAGAAGCCCCAATAAGAATAGTAAAGATCATAGTAGATACCACAGCAGTTTTTTCTGAGGTCTCTTTTATAAATTTGAAATTTATCTTTCCATTTATTAGGGCAATAATTAAGGCACCAAAGGCACCAATAGCCGCAGCTTCAGTAGGCGTTGCTACACCAGCAAAGATAGACCCCAGCACAAGAAAAATTAAAATAACTGGAAGGGCAAGTGTTTTTAAAATTTCTATTTTTTTAATAGGAGCATCACTTGAGTAGTCTTTTAAATTTATATTTTTTTTGTTTTTATAAACTGTATATACGAAGTAACCAAGACATATCATTATTCCAGGGACTATTGCTCCTATAAAAAGATCTCCAACTGTAACTGTTTGTTGAGAAAAAATACCCATGTCATTCTGAGCTCTTTGATAAGCATTAGACATAACATCACCAAGCAGAACTAGCGCAATTGAAGGGGGTATTATTTGACCTAAAGTTCCTGTAGATGCAACAAGACCAGTTGAAAAACTTTTTTCATAACCCTGATTAATTAAAATTGGTAGCGACATAAGCCCCATAGTTACAACAGTGGCTCCGACAATCCCTGTACTTGCTGCTAAAAGTGCTCCAACGATTATAATTGATATTGATAAACCGCCTTTAGTATTTCTAAAAGCAGCCGCCATATTTTCCAACATCTTTGCCGCAATACCTGATTTTTCTAGAGTAGTTCCCATGAAGATAAATAAAGGAACAGCTAGAAGAGTAACATTATTCATTATTCCAAAAATTCTTATAGGAATGCTTTTAAAAATTGTTGGGTCAAATATTCCAAACGGAACGCATATCAAAGCAAAAAGTATAGATACTCCTGCAAGAGTGAAAGCTACTGGGTAACCTATTAGCAGTGCAGAACATACTAATATTAGAAGAAGAAGAGGTATTAGTTCCATCTATCTTTATTTAAATGATGAACAAAAGTTATCAACAACGTTATTGGAAATAATACAATGAGAGTCTTTTGAATATATACAAATGCAAGACCACCAGCCTCCGTTGAAACTTCTCTAATCTCCCATGCCATATCTATCAGCTCAATTGAAAAATAACCAATTACAAAACATACAGGTAATAAAAAAAGTACTCCAAGAGTAAAATTCACCTTTCTTTTATATTTATTTGAGGATTCTCTATAAAAAATATCAACTCTTACATGCTCATTCTTGTAATGAACGTATCCGGCACACCCTAAAAAAACTAATGCATGCATATACATAACAAACTCTTGAAGGCCTGTTAGACCTATACCAAAGAAATATCTGGCTACAATTATCACTACCATTGATATTGTCATGATAGGAATCATCAATGAAATGAATTTTCCTAAAGAATTAATTGCTTTTTCCATATAAATCATTGAATAAGTATTCTAGTATTCGTTAGAATACAGGAATGATTATAGTACTTTCTCCTGCAAAAACACTTGATTACGATTTTGATGCTAATAATAAGCATTCTGTTCCTTCATTTTTGGGACAATCTTCAAAGTTAATAAAGCAACTTAAACAAAAAGAGCCAAAAGATATAGCCTCTTTAATGGGCCTAAGTGATAAGCTTGCTTCATTAAATTACGATAGATATCAGTCTTGGACTGCATCCAAAAAAGCCTCCGATGATTCAAAACCCTCTATGCTGGTTTTTAAGGGTGATGTCTACCAAGGCCTTCAAGCTGAAGATTTAACAAATAGAGAACTAGATTTTGCTCAAAAACATATAAGAATTTTATCTGGGCTTTATGGAATACTAAGACCTTTGGATCTTATGAAGCCTTATAGGCTAGAGATGGGGACTAAACTTGAGACATCAGAAGGCAAGAATTTGTATGAATTTTGGGGAAACAAGATTCAAAAAAATGTCTTAGAAGATTTAAAAAAACAAAAGTCTGACCTTTTGATTAATTTAGCCTCTAAAGAATATTTTTCTGTTCTCGGTAAGATGCCAGAAGATGTAAATGTTGTGTCGCCAACTTTCAAAGACTATAAGAATGGCAAATATAAGATCATTAGTTTCTATGCAAAAAAAGCTAGAGGGCTGATGGCTAGGTGGATTATTCAGAATAAGGTTAAAGACTTTGAAGACTTAGCAAATTTTAATGTTGACGGATATAAATACTCAAAAGCAGAATCTACTGCAACCACACCTGTTTTTTTAAGAAAGCTTTAAGAGTCTGATTCGTTAAATTTCTTTACGTCAACCAACTTTTCGAATGACGCATCCCTTTTTTCCATATTTGCAGTCATTGCCTCAGTCATATCTCTTTGACTTAACATTGCACCACTCCAAAGAGCATTGAAATCTAAACTATCACTTACTGAATGATCTCTCGAGTAGTTCATGACAGCCTTTAATCCATGAATTGCAATTGGAGATTTAGTAGCAATTTCTCTAGCAAGATTATTAGCTGCCTCGAGAAGCTTTTCGTGAGATTCAAAGGTATCACTAACCAAGCCACTTTCTTTTGCCTCTTTTGCATACATTCTTCTTCCGGTATATGCCATTTCTCTCATTTTTGAATCTGGAATAATTTTTGGAAGCCTTTGTAATGTGCCAACATCCGCAGCCATGCCAATATTAATTTCTTGAATACAGAAGAAAGCATCATCTGAAGCCAATCTAATATCGCAAGCTGTAACTAGATCTACAGCTCCACCAACACAGCCTCCATGAATTGCAGCTATGACTGGGACTCTGATACTTTCAAGAGAACTTATATAACCTTGCAGTTCTTTAGCAACTCTGTATACAGCTTCACCAATTCTTGCATGATCAGGTTTTTTATCTTCAGGTATATTGTCTACCCCATTTGAGAATGCAGTTAAGTCCATTCCTGCACAAAAATGTTTTCCAGTAGATGACATTACTAAAACTCTTACCTCAGAATTCATGTTTATTTCTTCTGTCACTTCACCAAGCTCAACCCAGAAATCTCTAGACATTGTATTTAATTGGTCTGGACGCGATAAAATTAGATTTGCAACATGATCTGATATTTCAACTTTAAAACTTTTATATTCTTTTTTAGTCATGATTATTTGCCATTTCAATTGATTCGTTAACTATTGATCTCATTTTTTCAACATGTTCAAAGGTTTTATGATGAGATAATACTACTTTCCTATCCTCACTCAGAAGAACTAACATTTTTTTTAATTGCTCTAAATTTTCTAAAATTTTATTATTCATAAATATTATTTTTGTAACTAAATTATAATTAATAGGCATTATAATGCTCTTGAACCATGAAATCACTAAAGCATATTTTTTTAATAGTATTTATTATCTATAGTAATAATTTTTTTAGCTCTGAAGAAGACAAATCCTTTCAAGAACAATCTATGTTATCTGTTTTATTTGTTCAAACGTCTGCTGAGTTTGCTGCAAACAATATTCAAACTTATGCCAATGCTAGCAAGGCACTTGATATCGCTTTAAATGATAAATCTTGGTCTGCAGCGCTTGAACAAATAGATGATTTTCAAGATAAACAGCCAGCAATTATTATTGATGTAGATGAAACAGTTTTGGATAATTCGAACTTTCAATCAAGAACGATACTCTCTGGCCTTTCATATCCAAATGGATGGAAAGAGTGGGTAAATGAGGCTAAAGCTGGAGAAGTAGCAGGAGTTCGAGATTTTCTCTATCTCGCAGAAGAAAAAGGGGTAGCAATTTATTATTTAACTAATAGATTAGAGTCACTAAGAGAAGGAACCATCAAAAATTTAATTAATCTAGGGTTACCCTTCGATAAAAATAAAAACATGCTGTTGATGCGAAAAGAAGAAAACTCTCGCGACAAAACAGAAAGAAGAAAACATATTGCTAACAAAAATAGAATTCTTTTGGTAATAGGAGATCAACTGACAGATTTTATCTCAACAGATGAGGCATATATTTATCATAAAGAAAGAAAAAAACTTGCTGAAAAATATTCTGAAATGTGGGGCACAAAGTGGTTTCTTATAACTAATCCCACATATGGAAGATGGGAGTTATCAATTTATGAGGATTTTCCTGAGTCAGAGGAAGAGGCAATAGAAATTAGAAAAGATACACTAGTCCCATAAATATCTATGAAACTTTTTCTACCCATAATAGTTTTATTTTTTATCTCTGGCTGTGATTCGGTAAAAACAGAAATAGTCAAAATTGGCTCTATGGAAACTCAGTATCTTGAAATAAAAGATTTTCCTAACTCGCTAAAAGCTAAAAATGTAATTCTTGCAATTGGAGATGGAGCTGGCATAAATCAAATCACAGTTTCAAGATTAGCAATTGGTGGACCAGATCATAAGCTTTCAATCGATCAATTACCTCATCAAGGGATGTCGTTAACTCACTCCCACAATAATATATATACAGACTCAGCAGCTGCTGCAACAACATGGGCAACGGGATTCAAGACCAAAAATAGGTATTTATCAATTGATGCTAATAAAGAGAAATTGACCACAATCCTTGAGTTGTTGAATTCAAAAGGATATGTATCGGGCATTGTGGCAACATCTTCAGTTACTCATGCTACCCCAGCTGCATTTTATTCTCATATTGATTCCAGATATAAAGAAATAGAAATAGCTGATCAGCTTGTAAACTCTTCTGTAAATATTGCACTAGGCGGTGGTCAAGAATTTTTTGATCTTGAAAAACTTAAAACTACTCATGATCTTTTAACAGATAAAGAATCATTAAGGAAAAATTACAGTTCTTCTAAAAGAATTATTGGTTTGTTTGATGAAGATGGAATTGAAAGATCAGCTGATACGCCATCTCAGAGAGAAATGACAAATTTTGCCCTAGATCAACTAATGAATAATAAATGTTCTGGATTTTTCTTAATGACTGAAGGAAGTCAGATTGATTGGGCTGCCCATGATAATGATATTGTTAAAATGATAGATGAATTCAAAGACTTTGATAAAACCATAATGGACTTAATAAATTTTGTTTCAGAGGATCAAGAAACTCTTCTTATCATAACTGCAGATCATGAAACAGGGGGGCTTAAAATTCTTAAGCAAAAAAATGGTTCCGCTGTTATACAGTGGGGTACAGGCAGTCATACTGGTGAGCCTGTAGGCGTATACGCATACGGGCCTGGGGCCGAATTGTTTAATGGCATGATGGATAATACTGAAATACACCATAAAATACTTGAAGCTATAGGTTATACAAATTTAAATGATGCCAACTGCGATTTATAAAGAAGATGATTGATAAAGCATTCATAGATAGCCACATTGATAAGCTTACTGATTGCGTGAATAAAGCTTCAAAAGAAATTATCAATGTCTATGAGGGTGATGATTTTGGTCATATCGAGAAAAGCGATGGATCGCCACTTACTATTGCAGACAAAAATGCCAATCAAGTTATCTTGGATGATTTGAAATCCATATCATCAGACATTTCAATTATTTCTGAAGAGACTTTTGAAAACAATCAACTCAAAAACTTAGATAAAACCTACTGGCTGGTTGATCCGTTAGATGGGACAAAGGAATTTATAAATAAAACTGATGAATTCACAGTGAATATTGCTTTAATTGATAACAAGCAAGCAATATTTGGTATTGTTGCTGCCCCAGTTACAGGAAAGGTATGGTATGGATCAGTCTTTGACAAAAATATTACTGAAGAGGGGTCTGTTGATAAGATAAGAATAGTAATGAGTAAGAGCCACAAAAGTGAGAACGACAAAGCTTTTCTTGAATTTATTGATAGCAAAAATATTAACTATGAGATTATTGAAAAAGGAAGTTCTTTGAAACTATGCAGTCTAGCTGATAATGAAGCAGATATTTATCCTAGATTTGGACCAACTTCGGAATGGGATATAGCCGCAGCACATGCTGTCTTATCAAGTTTTAATGGCAGTGTCGTAAAAATTACTGATAACGAAGAATTAGACTACTCAAAAGAGACATCGATACTAAATCCGTACTTTATTGCCTTTAGAAATAACGCAATAAAAACTGAATTATTGCCAATTTTAGGAGATTTTTTTAAAAAATTGGTATAATTTCCTAATATTCATAATTAATTGATATAATTAATTATAAACAAAATTTATAGTATGGGAACAAAGTTACAACCATCACAGCTTAATAGTCCAGGCAAAGATATAGAATCATATCTTTCTTCTGTTCATTCAATACCTATTCTTACCAAAGAAGAGGAACAAGAGCTTGCGCTAAAACTTTATGAGGAAGATGATTTAGATGCTGCAAGACAGCTTGTTATTCATCATTTGAGGTTTGTTGTTCATATTGCTAGATCATACCAAGGCTATGGATTGCCTCTTGGCGATATAATTCAAGAAGGTAACGTAGGTCTGATGAAAGCAGTTGATAAGTATGATCCCCACAGAGGAGTTAAAGTTGTCTCATTTGCAGTTCATTGGATCAAAGCAGAGATTCATGAATATATTCTTAAAAATTGGAGACTTGTTAAAATTGCTACAACAAAGGCTCAAAGGAAATTGTTTTTTAACTTAAGAAGTAAAAAGAAATCTTTAGATTGGTTAACCAAAGAAGAAGCTGAAAAAATAGCTACTGACTTAAATGTCGAGGTTAAAGATGTCCTTCATATGGAAAACAGACTTTCATCTAATGATTCCTCCTTTGATGCACCTGTTTCAACAGGAGATGATGATGAAATAATGTCACCTTCTCAATATCTTGAAGATAAGAGGTTTGATCCTGAGGTAATTGTTGCCTCGGAACAGGCTGATCAGGTAAATAAAGAAGAATTAATTTCAGCTTTAAAAATGCTAGACGACAGAAGTAAAGATATTCTTCAAAGAAGATATCTAACGGATGACAAAGCAACACTTCACGACTTAGCAGATGAATACAAAGTATCAGCAGAAAGGATAAGACAAATTGAAAATAGTGCCCTTAAAAAACTTAAGTCACTAATGGTGGATTTTGCATAGATTTAGCATTACCTAATGCGTCTAAAATTTCTTCCTTCATTTGTTAAAAGAAGAGGTCGAATAACCAGAAGACAGGAAAAAGCCCTAGTACTCTTAAAAGACTATTCAGTATTTACTATAAAAGATATCCAAAAAGAGTCTAGAGACTATGATCAATGTTGTTTAGAAATAGGTTTTGGCAATGCTGAACACCTTATTAGGCAATCAGAAAATAATCCTAAGACTTTATTTATTGGATCTGAAGTCTATATGTCTGGTATTGGTTCTTTACTTTCTTATATCAATGAAAATAAGATTAAGAACATTAGAATTTTTTCAGATGATATAAGGATACTTCTTGATCAAAAATGTTCGGAAACTTTCAATTTGATTAACATTCTTTGCCCAGATCCTTGGCCCAAAGAAAGACATCATAAAAGAAGATTAATTAATGATGATTTTCTAAATATGATTCAAGGTTTTATAAAAATTGATGGGCATATCTTTATTTCTACAGACTGGGAAAATTATGCTGAAAGCATTGAGCAAACTCTTAATAGAAGCTCTATATTCTCTCCATCAGATGATTACGTTTTCGAAAAAAATAGTTTGACTAAATTTGAGCAAAGAGGCGTGGATCAGGGGAGAAGAATTTTTGAATTTAATTACAGAAAAAATAATTAGCTACTATATTTCTCAATAAATTTCTTAAACGCAATAGCTCTATGGCTAATCTTATTTTTAATTTCAGAATCAATTGAAGCCATCGAACAATCATATCCTAATGGGTAGAAAACTTTATCGTATCCAAAACCTCCATCTCCCGAACTTTTTATTGAAACCTTGCCGTGTATTTCTCCATGAGTAATTATAGGCATCGGATCATCAACACTCCTTAATCCAACCAATACACATACATAATAGGCATCAAGCTCTTCTTTTTTAATGAGATTTAGTTTATTTATCAGATGATCTCTGTTTTCTTTGTCAGAGGCGCCTTCTCCTGCATATCGGGCTGAGTAAATGCCTGGCTCAAAGTTAAGATCTGGTACTACAAGACCTGAATCATCTGCGACGGTAAATTTTTCTGAATACAATGATCCGTGTTTGGCTTTAATTAATGCATTTTCAAAAAAAGATGATCCATTCTCAATAGCATCTTCAATATCAAAATCACTTAAAGAAAAAATTTTATGATCTTGAAAAAGTTTTTTAAATTCTTTTACTTTCCCCTGGTTAGATGAGGCTATTAAAATCTCATTACTATTTTTCAAGCAAATATACTCCCTCAACAGCTAAGAGATTTGGCTTAATCGAGACAAATTTACTTTGATCCCCTTTCTTATTTAAGAAGACCTTATCTTTTATTTTAATATTTTCATCTATACAAAGTTTTTCAAAATCTTTGATTGTGCATAGGTGAATATTCTCTGTTTCATACCAGCTTGATGGAAGCTCAGGAGTAACAGGCATTTCTCCTGATAATATATTTAATCTACATCTCCAATAACCAAGATTTGGTAATGTAACTACACACCTTTTTGAAAGTTTTAACATGCCCTTTAATGCATTAGCTGGATTTTTTAAGCATTGAATTGATCTTGCCATTATAGAAAGATCAAAATTCGATGATTCAAATTCATTAATACCAAGGTCAATATCTTGTTTTATAACAGGAACTCCTTTTGCAATGCATTTTTGTATTTTGGTATCATTAATTTCTACTCCATAACCCAAGACCTTTTTTGTATCCATTAGCTCTTTTAATAGAGAACCATCTCCACAACCGAAATCAATTACTTTACTATCGTCAGGCACCCAGTTGTTAATAATCTTAGAAAGTTTTATAGCCATTATGATTCAATAAATTTACTTATTACTTTGGAGTATTCTTCAGAACTAAATAGAAAACTATCATGTCCATGTGCTCCCTCCAAGACAATATAAGACGAGTTAATATTATTATCCATTGCAGCCATCTGAATTTCTTTGCCTCTTTCAGGAGGGTACAACCAATCAGAATAGAATCCAACAATCAGTAATTGAGATTTGACATTTTTCATAGCGTCTCTAAGTCCAATATCTTGACCTGCAACATACCCATCCATAGCTTTCGTCATAAGAATGTATGAATTTGCATCAAAAGATTCAGAAAACTTTTCACCTTTGTATTGCAAATAATTTTCAACTTCAAAATCTACCTCTTGATCAACTTTAGAATCTTCATCTTGAAATCTTCTACCAAACCTTGAGTCCATAAGTTCTTCTGATAGGTAGGTAATGTGGCCAAGCATCCTAGCTGTTTTAAGACCACTTTTAGGTATTACATTATGCTCAAGGTAATCACCATCATGAAAGTTTTGATCTTTCCTGATGGACTCCCGCGCAACTTCATTCAACGCAATATTTTGTGTACTAGAATTTGATGCAGCTGCAAATATTCCTGCCTTTTTAATATCATTCGGATAAGAAATAGCCCACTCTAAAGCCTGCATCCCACCTAGGCTTCCCCCTGCAACTAGATGCCAGTATGGAACTCCTATTTTATCCATCAACATTTTTTGTGAATTAACCCAATCCTTAACACTGATTTGAGGAAAATTTTTTCCATAGGGTTTTTCTGAAGAAGGATTAATTGTTGTTGGACCGGAAGAGCCACCACAACCTCCAAGATTATTACAACAAACCACGTAATATTTATCTGTATCTATTGCTTTATTTGGACCCACGATCTCATCCCACCATCCAATTTCGGAATCGTTGTTTTTACCTGCAGCATGATGATTTCCTGAAAATGCATGACATAAAAGAATTGCATTTGATCCAGACTCATTAAGCTCACCATATGTTTCAATCATTAATTCAAACTTTTCAAGTCTGTCACCAGAATCCAAAGTCATTCCATCAGCAAAATTTATCAGTTCAGTTCTAAATTTCATACAATCGACCTAAGAATATCTGATAAAAAATTTTCAATTAAATTTATTAAAATTAAAACAAACAATGGAGAAAAATCCAGACCACCCGCAGATGGGATATATTTTCTAATTGGCTCTAACGATTTGTAGGATATTTCTACCACCAATTCAAGGAATGCATTAGACTTTTCCGGCGAAACCCAGCTTAAGATAACACCACCAATTACGGCAAAGAAAATTATTCTTACAGTTACCATGAGTGTCTGAATGATTGCGACACCCAACAAAGTTATCGTTTCATACTGACTTCCAAAATATACAATTAATGAAAGCAGCTTTAATCCAACTGCAATAACAAATATATTTATTACAGGATTTATCAAAGTTGGCAGGATTTTGGATATTGGCTTGTATATTTTTACAAATGTAGAAACAATAGGATTAAAGTAATTAACTTTTAAGAGATTGAAAATCATTAAGAAAACAAAGCAGTAGTTTAGCAAACTCAATATCAATCCTACTATTTCTACATTAGAATTCATTTGATATTTCCTTCGACCTTTTAATAGCCGCATTCAGGCCCTTCTCAAAAGAAATGCCTAGTTTATTTGATTGAAAAGATTTCAGACCAGCTTCCGTCGTTCCTTTCTTTGATTTTACAGCTTCAATTAAGTCATTTAAGTTGCCATTATTTTCAACAGAAGTTCCTACACCTTTTATAAGATTCACCATAACCGCCCGAACTATTTTTTTATCCCCATTGCATATATTCATAAGTTTTTTTTCATAGGATTGTAAAAGATAGAAAAAATAAGCTGGCCCACTTCCAATTGTTCCAGTAAATTCATCAATTTTTGATTCTTTATCAACCTTAATAACAATACCAATTTTTTTTAGCAGCGCTACAACTTTTAAGAGATTAGTCTTTTTAAAGCTTGAGTTATACAGAGCAGTAATCCCTAAACCAAACCTAGAAGATGTATTTGGCATGGCTCTTAGAAATTCCACTTCTTTATCAAGATTTGTATATTTCTTTGACTTAATACCAGCAACCAAACAAGCCACTTTGGGGTTTTTAAAATTAGTTATTATTTCTTGATATGCCTCAATAGCATCTTTTGGCTTTACAGCAAGAATAAATAAGTCAATCTTTACTTTTTGGTTAGTTTTAAGGCTTCGAACTTTTAACTTCTTTAATTTGTTTTGATTTTTAGTATTTCTGTCTACAAAAAAAATATTTTTAGGACTCAATCCTGAAAAAATTAAGCCTTCAATAACTGCTTGAGAAATATTTCCGCCACCATAGAAAGCAATATTTTTCATAACCTCTTTCCAAATATAGATTCGCCAATTCTTATCATATTAGACCCATTAATGATCGCATCTTCAAAATCAGAAGTAGTTCCTAATGAAATAGCATTTGCATGAGGATAGATGGACTGAAGTTCAATACTTAAATTTTTTACTGATTGCATCATAAATTCCCTTTCTTTTTTATCATTTGTTAATTTAGGGAGAGCCATTATGCCTCTTAAATTGATATTTTCCATAGATTCAACTAACTTTGCTAGGTCAAAAAGATCCTCTTGATCGCAGCCACTTTTTGAAATTTCAGAGGATATATTTATTTGAATACATGCATTAACTTTTTTATTGAGCTTATTGCACTCAGAGTCTAACTTTTTTATTATCTTTTCTCTGTCCAAGGTATGAACCCAGTCTGCACAATTTGCAATAACTTTTAGCTTATTTGATTGAATGGGACCAATGAAATGCCAAACAATATTATCTGAATTAATTTGATGTACTTTATCCTGAAGTTCTTGAGCATAATTTTCACCAAAATCATTTACCCCATTTTTCATGGCTATTTGAATCACTTCATAGCTCTTCTTCTTTGAAACAGCTATTAAAGTAATTTCATCTTTATTTCTAGCAATAGAAAAACACGCTTCATCAATTCTGGCATTAATTTTCTTTATATTTTCTGTTATTTCTCTTTGCATAAGGTTCTTAGACGAGGATCAAATCCACTTTTAGTAATTTTTTCTTTGGCATTGTTGGCGGCCGATCTATTTAAATACGGACCACTCAAAACACTATTTAAAAGTTTTCCTGGCTCAAGGGTGCTATAGACTTCATTAATAGAAATATCGTCAACAACCTCAACAAGCATATTTTTTGCTTCAACAGCATATTTTCTATTTCCATAGGCGCCGATTTGAACAAAATACTCACATTCAATTAAATTATTATCTTCTTTGTATTCTATTAAAACTGAGTTCTCTAATAATGATGTTGGGAAATTTATCATTACAGAATTAGTTGAATTAATTGGCTTAATAGAAACAACGTCAGTTTTAAAATAAAAAACAGAAGTAGCTATCAACCCACCACACATAACAAGCAAAAAAATTAATGAATTTTTTGATATTGTGCTTTCAGATTGTCTATTCGCACTAAAGACCGATTTTCTTTTTGTGGCCTTATTTTTTTTGCTATTCCTATTTGCAAAGTCTTTCATTTCGTTACATCTTGTTCATAGGTGAAATACCTAGAAGGTTCAAACCATTTGAAATAACTTGCCTTACTGAAGAGAGACATTGAACAATTGCCTTCATGTTTTCTTCAGATTCTGACAAGACATGATTATCGTTATAATAACTATGCAGTAGTTGAGACAAATCTCGAAGATAATAAATAATTAAATGCGGCTGAAGGGAAGAGGCAGACTTTTTTACAACATCAGGATACCTAGATATCTCGTGAATAAGTTTGTCACACTCATTGTAGGAATTAGATTCTATGCTTTTAACATCTTTCCCAGCACTCGGATAATTTGCTACAAATTTTTCTTCCAGTGACACAATTCTCGCATGCGCATATTGGATGTAATAAAAAATATTTTCTTTGCTATCAGACTTTGCTAAGTCTAAATCAAAGTCAAGATGCTGATCAGCCTGTTTAGACAAATAATAGAATCTTGCCGCATCAGCACCTATATCTTCAATAAGATCCTTTAATGTAAAAAATTCGCCAGATCTTGTAGACATCTTTACTTTCTCGCCATCTTTAAAAAGATTAGCAAATTGCACAAGTTTCACTATAAGTTTATTTCTGTTTGAACCAAGAGCCTCTAATGAGGCTTCAATTCTTTTAATATAACCATGATGATCAGCACCCCATACGTTAATTAATTTATCAAAACCTCTTTCTATCTTGTTTTTATGGTATGCAACATCAGATGCAAAATAGGTTGTTCTTCCATTGTCTCTAATTAAAACTCTGTGTTTATCATCACCACTAATATCTGTATTTAACCAAATAGCACCATCTTTCTCGTATGCTTGACCATCCGCTTTAAGTTTATTTATTGAGCTAGAGATTTCAGATGATTCTTGATTGATATCACCTAAAGAGGACTCATTAAACCAGTTATCAAAATCTACGTTAAAAATATTTAGATCATTTTTTATAGACTCAACTATTTCTTTGAGAGAAAAATCTTTAACTAACACCCAAGATTCATTATCAAGACTTTTTAGATTAGCAATAACTTGATCTATTTCTTCTTCAGGATCCTTAGGAATACTTTTAGTTAAAGACTTAACATCATATTTTAGTTTAATTGTTTTGTTTATTTTGGTTCCAATCTCTTCAATGTATTTACCTTTGTAAGCATTTTCTGGAAAATAATTATTAATATCTTTCTTGGCTAATTTTAGGATTACACTAGCCGTTAAAATATCAATCTGCCTACCGGCATCATTGACGTAGTATTCTTTTTCTACAAAAGAACCTGTCGCTTGTAAGATTCTTCCAATAGCATCTCCATAAGCAGCTCCTCTTCCATGCCCAACATGAAGGGGACCTGTTGGATTTGCAGACACAAATTCAATTTGAATCTTCTGTCCTTTGCCAAGATTTGATTTTCCATAGCTTTCTTTTTCTTCATTAATAGTTTTAATCGTAGACGTAAAATCTTTTCTATAAAGAGTAATGTTAATAAAACCTGGACCAGCTGCCTGCACATCTTCAAAGGCACCAATCCCCTGTAGTTTATTTTTTAGGTTTATTGCTAATTCATTTGGATTAGCTTTAAGGATGCTTGCAGCAATCATACAAACATTTGTTGTTAGATGCCCTTTATTTAAATTATCTGAAATAGTAATCGAAAACTTTTGAAGAATCGCATCTAAGTTCTCTTTATTAATATTATCAATTGAGGATAAAAATTTTTTTATCTCCTTATCTATAACTTCTATCAAGATTTAGCTCTCCCAACGTAAGTCATATTTCTTGTATCAACCTTAATTGATTCATTTTCATTCACAAACAGTGGAACCTGAATATGAACATTTGTTTCTAGCTCGGCATTTTTTGTTGCACCAGATACTGTATCACCCTTTACTCCAGGCTCAGCTTTTATTACTTTTAGCTCAACTATAACCGGAGGATTTACTGTTATCGGCTCATCATTCCATAAAACTATTTCGCAAACTTCTTGGCCAACTAGCCATTTTGTAGCATCTCCCATCTGAGATGAGCTAATTTCGATCTGATCAAATGTATTGGTATCCATGAAGTGCCAAGAACCACTATCTTTATATAAAAATTCCATTTCCTTGTGGTTAATATCAGCAGATTCTACCGTTTCGCCAGATTTGAAGGTTTTATCATTCGTATTACCAGTTAAAAGATTTTTATATTTAACCCTCATTACCGCTTGCCCTTTACCAGGTTTATGGAATTCATGCTCAACAATAGAGCAGGGGGCATTATCAATAATGAATTTAGTTCCATTTTTAAACTGATTTGTTGAAATTTTCATATTAAATTTATTTTTATGTTATTTTAATAGCGAGGTTTCCTAAATGAAAAACTTTTTATTTATCACATTAATTAGCATTATTGTAACTTCTTGTGTTCCTAGTGGCGAACAAACTGAAGAAATACAAAATCTTGAAGATTTCTTATCTATGGTAGATAAAGAAAATAAGAAAGACGGTCCAGTAATTTATTCTGCTTCTTGGATAAGCTCAAATTTTATAACCCATGATTCACAAAAAATTATTGCAGATTATGGAACCAGATACACTTTGAAATCACTCGAAAGATCTAGACAAGCTTCAAACTTTGACAATATAAGCACCACTCCAGAAAATCGAAGGATGTTAGATATACTTAAGAGTTCTTTTGTTATGCCTCCTCCATTAAATCAAGAATTGGCGGCTGAACTTTCAGAGATAACTACTAGTCTCGCAGCAATGTATGGAACAGGAGAGCATTGTTACGAAAACGGATCATGTTATGACTTAGAAGCATTTGAATCAATAATTGATAATTCAAGAGACCCGAATGAATTACTTTCAGCATGGCAGGGTTGGCATGAAATTAGCAAGCCAATGAAGCCAATGTATTTAAGAATGGTAGAAATTGGTAATCAAGGCTCAAATGATCTTGGTTATGATGGATTGAGTGATTTATGGTTTAGTAAGTATGACATGCCAGCAAATGATTTTTTAACTGATACTGATCGAGTATGGGAAGAGGTTAAACCTTTATATGATGCACTTCACTGTCATGTTAGAGCTAAATTAAATGATCATTATGGTGATGAGATTGTTCCAGAATCAGGACCTTTGCCAGTCCATATGCTTGGAAATATGTGGGGTCAGTCATGGTCAAATATATATGATTTAGTCTATACAGAAGAATTAAATTCTAACTCTATTGATGTGGCTAGAATAATTGAAGAAAAAGAAATTGATGAAATTCAAATGGTTGAATATGCAGAGGATTTTTTTATATCTATAGGATTTGAATCTTTGCCTGAGACATTTTGGGAAAGATCCTTGTTTGTTAAACCTAGGGATAGGTCAGTAGTTTGTCATGCATCGGCATGGAATTTAGATCCTTCAACTAACGATCTTAGAATAAAAATGTGTATAGAAAGAAATGAAGACGATTTCATAACGATACATCATGAATTAGGACATATATTTTATTATCAAGCATACAATCATCTTCCAACCCTATTTCAAGGAGGGGCCAATGATGGATTTCATGAAGCATTTGGCGACTTGCTTACTTTGTCTATAACTCCAGATTATCTAAAAGAAATAGAATTTATTTCAGAAGAAGAAGCTAATCTTGCTAAAGAAGATCCAATTGGACTATTAATGAAACAAGCTCTAGAGGGGGTTGTTGTGGTTCCATGGGCATTGATGTTGGACAAATGGAGATCAGGTGTATTTAATGGTGAAATAACAGAAGATCAATTAAATTCATCTTGGTGGCAGTTAAGAGAAGAATATCAAGGCATAAGTACCAGTGAAGAAAGATCGGAAGAATATTTCGATCCAGGTGCAAAATATCATATTCCAGGTAATACTCCATACACGAGATACTATCTGGCAAGAATTATGCAATATCAATTTCATGAGGCTTTATGTAATCAAATAAACTTTGACGGTTATCTTCATGAGTGTTCAATATATGGAAATAAAGAGGCGGGCCAGAAAATAATTTCAACTATGGCAATGGGTGAAAGCTTGCCATGGCAGGATGCTTTTGAAAATCTTACTGGCACTAGACAATTAAGTGGTAAATCAATACTTAACTATTATGCACCTCTAAAAGAATGGTTAGATGAGCAAAATAAAAATAGAACATGTGGGTGGAACTAAATATGAAGATAGCAACTAATTTATTAATAGCACTAATAGCTTTTTTTATTGCAATTTCTATTGCTATAGCGACTGGAATTGAGCTAGTGTTCAACGCAGTTTTTTTAGCTTTTGCAATTCAGTGGATTGCATTTATACCTGCGTATATTTTTCAGACAGAAAAATTTTATGATCTTACCGGAAGCCTTACATATTTATCAGTAATTTGGTACTCACTAACCCTTTCTTCAGATCAATTCACCAATCTTAATGGTGCAAATATTGTAATTGTTTTATTAATCTCTCTATGGGCAATAAGACTAGGTAGTTTTTTATTTATGAGAATTCATCATGACGGTGAAGATAAAAGATTTAGATCAATCAAACCGTCTGCTTCACAATTTTTTATGACATGGACTCTTCAGGGTTTATGGGTTTCGCTTTGTTCTATGTGCGCACTGACTGCCATTTCTTCAAATACTGGAATAGTTACGAACGCATTTTTCTATATTGGCCTAGCTTTATTTATTCTCGGGTTCGCAATTGAAGTAATGGCAGATATGGAGAAATCAGCTTTCAAAGCAAATCAAGAAAATAAGGACAAGTTTATAACCACTGGATTATGGGCTAGATCAAGACATCCTAATTACTTTGGGGAAATTGTTTTATGGACTGGTATAGCAGTAATGTCATTTTCTTCATTGGAAGGACTTCAATACTTAACATTAATATCTCCAATTTTTACTTATCTTTTGCTTGTATATGTTAGCGGTGTGAGAATGCTAGAGGCAAGAGGGGACTTAAAATGGGGAGATGATCCGACGTATCAAGAATATAAGAAAAAAACTCCTGTATTGTTCATAAAAATTTAATTTAAATTAGATATAAAATTATATATATTTAAAAATATAAATTTTTGCAAAATTAATCCAATTTCTTGTGTTTTTGATAGAATAAAACGTTAAATAATAATGAATTAAACAATTTATTTATTAGTCTGAGACTGTTAATATAATCAGACTTAGGGAGTACGTACATGTATAAATTTAAAAAGAGCATATCTTTGCTCACAGTTTTTTTTGCAACTTCGTTAATTTCAGCAAATGAAATAGTTGTAGAAGCAAACATGGAAAGTGTTTTAGAGGTAGGTAGAGAAAATCAAACATTATCTGCAAACTCACAAGACAAGATAGATAAAACAGAAAGACAAACAGACAAAATAGTCAATGAGTATAAAGTTGTCTCCAAGCAGGTAGAAGGCTTAAAGCTTTACAATGCCCAAAAAAGGATTCAAATACAGGCTCAGCTTGACTTAATGGATAAGCTTGATGAGCAGCTAGTTCAAGTTGTAGTGATGCAAAGACAAATACCTCCACTGGCACAAAAAATGCTCGATACGTTAGAAACCTTTATTCAACTAGACACACCTTTTAGAAATGAAGAAAGAAGAGCAAGGGTTGATCTAGTTAGAGCCTCTTTATCTAAACCTAAAGTTACAGCATCTGAGCAAGTAAGACAGGTTCTTGAGGCTTACAATATCGAAGCAGAATACGGCAGAAAAATCGATACTTATGAAGATAAGCTATCTGATGGAACAGTTGTAAACATCCTTGTAATTGGAAGAGTTGGTATGTTCTACCAAACTAAAGATGAAAGAACAAGTGGAAGATGGGATAACGAAACTGGTTCATGGGAAGAACTATCTGGAAGCTATAGAAAACCAATTAGAGATGGTATAAGAATGGCTAAAAAACTAGCTCCAACAGATATGTTAATGATGCCTGTTGTTAAGGGAGATGCATAATGAAAAAATATTTATCAATTTTATTTGTTTTATCTTTAACATTTAATAGTTTTGTATTTGCTCAAGATGCTGAAGAAGAAACTCCAGAAGTATCAACTGTAGAGGCACTTTTAATGCTTGTTAAAGAAGGTAAAACTCAAGAGCAGTCTGAAAATTCACAAAGAGAAGCTAAGTTTTTAGCGAATAAAAACAAGCAAGCCGAAACTTTGGCTGCTGAAAAAAGAGAGTTAGCAAGACAAGAAAGAATTGCTGATCAACTTGAAGCAGAATATAAGAAAAATGAGGAAATACTGAGAGTCAAAGAAGAGGCTTATCAAAAAGAACTTGGCTCATTAGTAGAATTATTTGGTCATCTCCAAAGTTCTGCAGGTGAAGCTGCTGTTCAGTTCTCAGGATCTCTTACAAGTCCTCAGTTTGGACTTGAGAGAGTAGATTTCCTAAATGATTTGACTTCAAAGATGTCAGAAACAACAGAACTACCAACCATTAGAGAGATTGAAGGTTTATGGTATGAACTTCAAAGAGAAATGGTTGCAAGTGGACAGGTTGTTTCATTTGATACCACTGTAGTAGATGTAGATGGGGAGTCATCAACTTGTAAAGTTACAAGAGTTGGCCTTTTCAATGCTGTTTGTGATGGCAAATACTTAGAATATGTATCAGCTACAGGACAATTTGCATTTTTACCAAGACAGCCAGTAGGTCGTTTCACTAAAACTGCTAAGAAAGTTGGAAATGCTGATCCTGGCGATCAGGTTAAGTTTGGCATAGACCCAACTGGACCAACAGGTGGAAGTTTACTAGCAAATCTTATACAAACACCTTCACTAGCTGAACGAGCTGCTCAAGGAAGAGAGGTTGGTTACGCAATTATTTTTGTTGGTTTGATAGGAATTGGTATTGCATTCTGGAAACTGTGGAGCCTATTTGTGCTTGGTAAAGCAGTTAAAGCTCAATCAGGATCAAAAACGTTAGATGTTAGGAATCCTCTTGGAAGAGTTCTAAAGGTTGGTGAAGAAAACTTCAAGAAAGATATAGATACATTAGAGCTAAAACTAGCAGAAGCAATTATGGCAGAGAGGCCTTCTATAGAAAGAGGCATTGGAGCTGTAAGAATTATTTCAGTCGTCGCACCATTAGCTGGTTTATTAGGAACAGTTACAGGTATGATCGTTACTTTCCAAATGATTACATTATATGGAACTGGTGATCCTAAACTAATGGCTGGAGGTATTTCACAAGCACTTGTGACAACCGTATTAGGCTTATTAGTTGCCATACCGACAACACTCTTACACTCTTTCACAGCATCATCTGCTAAAGGAATTATTAGTGTTCTTGAGGAACAAAGTACCGGTATTCTTGCTGAGAGAGCAGAAGGCAGCTAGACCTTAATTATGTTTTTTGCTATCACAGAGGCCTTTTCTTCCATAAGAGATTTTATGGAGGCTGGTGGTAGCGTTTTATGGTTAATCGCAATCCTAGTATTTTTTATGTGGGCAATGATCTTTGAGAGAATCTGGTATTTTTCTCATGGGCACGAATTCTACGTTCAGGATCTAGCAAGCGACTGGAATAATCGAAAAGACAAAACATCATGGCATGCATTGCAAATTAGAGAAAAGATGCTTTCTCAAGCTCGAGTTGAAATTAACCGTAATTTGTCGATCATTCAGACTTGTGTAGTCCTGGCTCCATTATTTGGTCTACTAGGAACGGTTACAGGAATGATAGAAGTGTTTCAGGTAATGGCTTTTAACGGTGGTGGTGATGCTAGAGCGATGGCTGGAGGTGTTTCAAAAGCAACCCTTCCAACTATGGCTGGAATGGTTGTAGCTCTGTCAGGAGTATTTGCCAGCATATATTTAGGAAGCGCATCAGACAGACATACAAATGATTTAAGAGAATTAATAAAAAGAGAATTATAGGAGAGATAAATGAGAAGAAATGCAATAAGTAGCGCAGTTAAAGATGAAGAGAGTGAAATAAACTTAACTCCTATGCTTGATGTTGTATTCATCATGCTTATATTTTTTATCGTAACAGCAAACTTCATCAAGGAGCCTGGTCTTGAGATAAACAGACCTGATTCTGATACTGCTGAAACACAAGAAAATGCTGCGATTCTAATAGCAGTTGGTCCTACTGGTGAAGTCTGGATGGATGGAAGAAGAATCGATGTAAGACAAGTAAAGGCAAATGTTGTTAAGTTGCTTGCAGATAATCCTAAAGGATCTGTTGTTATACAAGCTGATGAAAAGGCAGTAGCAGATACAATTATTAAAGTTATGGATGGAGCAAGGGAGGCTGGTGTAAATGCAATTTCACTTGCTTCAGAACCAAAATAATTTATGAATCAAGTATTTGCAGCTATAAATTCTTTTACAAAACCAATCCATAATGTTTATGTAAAAGCATTTAATGCAAACAAGTATGCTGCAGGCATAGGATTTTCCTCTTTAATAACACTAGCATTATTTTTCGTTATGGTTATATTAATCTCTCTCGGAGATAGTGGCCTAAAAGAAGATACCTCGGTAAAACTTGCTGATGTCGTAATGCCTGAAAGACAAATTGATACTTTTTTAACAGAAGTTGATAAACCAGATAAGCCTGAAGAACAGCCAGAAGATATAGCTCAGCCTGAGCTTGATCTAGCTCCTCTAACAGGCCTAGATGTCTCTATTGCAAAGCCAAAAGCGAATTTTAAAGCAGGTGGCTCTTTCTTTAGAGATGGAGAATATATACCGCTATTTAAAGTAATACCAATTTATCCAAGAAGAGCACAAGAAAGAGGAACTATGGGATATGCATTGGTTGAATTTACAATTACTGAGACAGGAAGTGTTGAAGATTCAAAACCTGTTGAGGGATATTGCACAAACAAAAATCCTAATGATCCTGCTGTAGAATATAGGCCGTGCACTATGTTCAATAGTGCTTCAGTAAGAGCAGCATTGAAATTAAAGTACAAGCCTAAGATTGTTGATGGCAAGGCAGTACCTGTGGAAGGAGTTCTTCATAGATTTACTTATATACTAGATGAGGATTAAGCTTAATATTATGAAAACAAAAATTTCAATTTATTTACTATCTTCATTGGCATTAGTATTTGCTATGACGCCAACTAATCTTGAAGCACAATCACAAGAAACAAAAAAGCCTATAAAATATAAAAAAGCAAGGGCACTCCAGACCTCAACTGCTAAGAAAATGGCAAAAGTATATGAGGCTCTTGAAGAAGTTGACGAAAGTGGTGAGCCTGCTCCAGACATGGAAACTGTTCTTACCATTCTTACCGAACTTCGCAACAAGAAAGATGAACTAAAAAGCTATGATAGATCTGTGATGTGGAACGCATGGGCTTATGTTTATTTTAGCGATGCTAAATATGCTCAAGCTATTAATGCATATACCAATCTAATTAATGAACCAGAAGTTACCATTGGCTTAAGGGTTGGAGCTTTGCTATCACTAGCACAGCTTAATTTAGTTCAAGAGAACTATGAAAAAGGTATAGAATTAATTCTTCAATGGATGAGCGAAGTTGAAAAAGTGACTGCTCAATCATATTCATTACTTGGTCAGGCTTATTTCCAAACAGGTGATTATAAGAAAGCTATGTCATCAATGGAAACAGCAGTTTCTATGGCAGAAGAAGAGGGGTATAAACCCAGAGAAAACTGGTATGTAATTTTAGCAGCCTGTATTAGTGAACTAAAAGATCAAATTGGCGAAAAAGAATCTCTTCTTAGACAAGTTGATATATATGAAATTCTTGTAAATCTTTATCCAAAAAAATTATATTTTATTCAATTAGGTGGGGCATACGGCCAACTTGATAGAGAAAGAGATTATATGATTACTCTTAAAGCCGCGTATCAAAAAGATTTTCTTGATAAAGAATCAGAATACCTGGCTCTCACACAGTTACTATTATTGAATAAAAATCCATACTGGGCAGCTGAAGTTCTTGTTGATGGACAAAAGAAGATGGTAACAATTGTCGATGAAAAAACCAAAGAAGAAAAAATTGTTCCTGTTGTTAAAGATACTGAAAAAAATCTAAAACTTCTTGCTGACTCATGGAGGATGGCACAAGAAATTGATAAAGCTATACCTGTTTTGGAGAAAGCAGCTAAGATTTCAAAAGATGGCCAATCATATGTATTGCTTGGTAATCTTTATTTATCAGAAGACAAAGTAACTGAAGCAGTTGATTCAATAAAAAAAGGTCTAGATAAGGGAAAAGTGAAAAATCTTTCACAAGTATACCTAACATTAGGCCAAGCTTATTTTGAACTTCAAGAATTTGATGAAGCTAGAAAGAATTTTAGAATAGCTGCTAGAGATAAGACAAAGAAAATCAAAACCCAAGCTAATAACTGGTTAAAATATACTGAAAATGAAGAAATTAGGGTTAAAAATCTGGCTCTTAGAAGAGACTATATTCAAATGAATTCTTCTTAGGCTCTCTCGTAGATCCTCACAACAAAATCATAATCATTATCTAAATCTTTTTTAAAGTTTTCTGATTTTATTTCTTTCCATTCATTTAGATTGATTTCTGGATAAAAAACATCGCCTTCTATGTCGCAATCCACATTTGTTAAAACTAACTTATTTGTGATTGATAGAGTGTCCCTAAAAAGATAACCTCCTCCTATGATAACTATCTCGTCATAATTCTCATTCATATTACAAATTTCTTTTGCACTCTCAAGTGCATCTTCAGTACTCTTGAAAATGCTAGCACCATCTAAATCTTTAATAGTATTTGAAACAATATAATTTATTCTATTTGGAAGAGGCCTGCCAATAGATTCGTATGTTTTCCTACCCATTACAATAATTTTATTTGTTGTATATTCTTTAAAGTGATTTAAATCAGTCTTGAGATTCCAAGGTAAATCATTATCAACGCCAATAACATTATTATTTGAAAGTGCAACAACGTGAGAGATTATTATCATTTATATGGCCATCTTTGCTTTTATTGGAGGATGTGGATCATAATTTTTTAGAGCAAATTCTTCAATCCCAAAGTTTTTAAGATCATCGATTGAGTTAATGGTTGGCATAACTAACTCTGGCATAGGTTTTGGCGTCCTAGAAATTTGTTCTCTAACTTGATCAATAGAATTCTTATAAATATGCGCATCACCAAAAGAGTGAATAAATCTTTTTGGTTTTAAATTTAAAATTTCACCAAAAATTGAAAGAAGTAGGGCATAACTTGCAATATTAAATGGAACGCCTAAAAACATATCAGCACTTCTTTGATACATATGACAACTAATTGAATCGTTATGAACATAAAATTGTGTCATTACATGACAAGGTGGCAAAGCCATTTTATTTAATTCATCAAGGTTCCATGCTGATAGAATATGACGTCTTCCGTCAGGATTTTTCTTGAGCTCTTTTAGAAGATCTTTAATTTGATCTTTTCCACCCCAGTTTCTCCATTGAACACCATAAACAGGACCAAGAATTTTTTTTGTGTCTGTATTCTCATATCCTAACTCTTTACCTTGATTATCAGCATTATCAGTCCAAATCGTAGAGTATTTTTTTAGATCAGTAATTTCAGTTCTATCTTTACCAAATCTTATTTCAGCCAATCTTCTCTCATCATCAGAACCTTCAATAAACCATAACAATTCAGAAACAACTCCCTTCCATGCAAGAGATTTTGTAGTAACAGCAGGGAATCCCTCTTCTAGATCAAATTCTAATTGATGTCCAAATGAAGATATTGTCCCAGTATTTGTTCTATCATCTTTTTGCTCGCCATTTTCTAAAATGTATTGCAAAAGATCTAAGTAAGCTTTCATGCGTTTTTCCTAGAATACATTAATATAAAAAACCCTATCACTATCATCGGCATGCATAGTAATTGACCCATACTAATTGAATCAAACGCAATATAGCCTATGTGAGCATCTGGTTGTCTAAAGAACTCAATTATAAATCTTATTGAACCATAAAAAATAAGAAATGATGAACAAACTATCCCTTTAACATTAGTTTTCATACTGATTAAAAATAATATTGCAAATAGAATGAGGCCTTCGCCAAAGCTTTCATAAAGTTGCGAAGGATGTCGCAAAGCTCCAAAAGGATCGGTAGGAAAAATAAAACCCCAACCTCCATTGGTAACTTTTCCATATAATTCACCATTAAGAAAGTTGCCTATTCTAACAAGACCAAGGCCTATCGGCATTGCAAGCGCAACTCCATCCATCAATCTTAAAAACTCAATATTTTTCTTCTTACAAAAAACAATTAATGCAGCTATTACACCAATTAGTCCACCATGAAAGCTTAGACCGCCTTGCCAGATATAGAATAAAGAAAGAGGATTATTTACTAACTGTTCTAATCCATAAAAGAGCATATAACCAACTCTTCCTCCACACATAGCTCCAAAGAATAAGCCATATAGAAAAACCATATCATTAACTTCTTCTTTATCTAATCCAATCTCTTGAATTATTCTATTCTTTTTTAGAAAGGCATAAATTAGAACAGCAGACAAAAGCCAAGTAACAGCATAATATTGAATTTTCAATGGCCCTAGCTCAATAAGACTAGGGTTATTAAAAAAATCTGATAGTTCTATGATCATACTAAAAACAAATATATAGAAATTATAAAGAACCAGGAGGCCATAAGTCTTTTTAATGTTGTTTGAGATAAGTAATGCGCCAGATCTGCTCCATATTTTGCAGAAAAAATACTAGTTATTGAAACGCCTAACAATGCTGGTAAATAAATATAACCAAGACTCATTTCGGGAAGAGTCATGACATTAGTTCCGGCAATGATATACCCAAAAGTTCCAAAAATAGCTATTGGAACTCCACAAGCCGCCGATGTACCAATTGAACTCGTTAGACTAAGTCCCAATGATTTGAAATAGGGCACTGAAAAAGTGCCACCACCTATTCCAAGGATTGCAGAAAGAAAGCCGATTACAGATCCTGCAAAAATTGATTTATTTTTATTTGGATGAATT
This sequence comes from uncultured SAR86 cluster bacterium, assembly GCA_902556105.1. Lineage (GTDB taxonomy): Bacteria > Pseudomonadota > Gammaproteobacteria > Magnimaribacterales > D2472 > SAR86A. The sequence continues at coordinate 20,241 of CACDUZ010000005.1, read as the reverse complement.
CTCTTAGATGAAAAGCTCAAATCAAATAGTATTTGTATTCCAACGACCATAATAAATATTGCTATGGATATTTTTAAAAATAATCCTTTTATTTGAACAGCAAAAAAAGCTCCAGCTAAAGCCCCGAATATAATACCAATAGCAACTGGTCTGAAGTGATCAAAATCAATAGAATTCTTTTTTCTATGAGCATTTGCAGATGATAAGCCAGTAAAAATAATACACGATATTGCTGTTCCGATCGCAAGATGAACAATTATGCTTTCATCAAAGCCTAAATTAATAAAAGTACCTATTAATACTGGAACAATAATCAAACCCCCTCCAATACCAAACATTCCAGCAAGAATTCCAGCCAGAACACCTAAAGCACTAAAGATTAATATTTCATCAAACATTTTTAAATTCTTTACAGAAGGAGTATTTTAATTTATTTAATGCTTCTCGATAGACCTTTTCTTTAAATGAAATTATCACATTTAAAGGATACCAATAAGAGACCCATTTAAAGTCATCAAATTCATTATCTGGATCGTTCTCAAATGTCACTTCGACATTCTTCTTCAATTTAAATAAAAACCATTTTTGTTTTTGTCCTTTAAATTTCCTATCAAGAAAATTTCTTCTTCTACTTTTTTTAGGAATTTCATATTTCAGCCAATCATCAAGAGATTCTATAAGAGTTACAGATTTTGAAGAAATGCCAACCTCCTCAAATAATTCTCTTTTAGCTGCTTTTATTGGACTCTCTCCAAAGTCTATACCACCTTGAGGGAATTGCCAGCTGTTCATTTTTTTTCTCTTACATAATAAGAGCTCACCATTTTCATTGGCGATTATTAGCCCAACATTTAGCCTATAGCCTGGTTCTTTCATATTATGTATTCTTGTTCAGATCTATATTCTTATTTATAAGATAAACAAAAACCAAGCTAAGAGCTATTAAGAAAAGGCTTGGAGTTGAAGCCATTTCCCACTGGCCCTCACTTGTAAAATTGTATATTTTAGTTGAGAGAGTATCAAAACCTACAGGCCTTAAGAGCAAGGTTGCTGGCTGTTCTTTAATCGACTCAATAAACACTATCATGATGCTTAACAAGATAGCAGGCTTCATCTGCGGTAAGTAGAATAATCTAAATGCTTTATATGAATTCCTAGGCTGAGTTGATAATGCATTTTCTGCAGACTTTGAGATATTTGTTAGAGATGCATTTATATAATTGAATGCAGGTGTCATGAATCGTAAGCTCAAACATAGTATTAAGCCAAAAACGCCGTAAAGAGTGATAGATGTATCGAATACAAAGTCAAAAACTATTAGCAGAGCAGCAGAAATAACTGATCCAGGTACAGCATACCCTGAAGAAGCAATTGATATGAAAGGTCTAATGTAACTATTGCTCTTATAGCTAAGCGATAGCGCCATAGCAAAAAAAACTGTAAATAATGCAGCACAAACTCCAAGAATTAATGAGTTAAAAAGTAGATACAGACTTTCAGATACATTAAATGATAGATTATCAAAATGCCAAACAAGTAACTGTATTACGGGTATACAAAACACCAATACAAAAATTGACAAACAGGTAGTTGAAATCATGTACTGATTAAATTTATTTAATTCTATTTTTTGAAAAGTTTCAGCAGTTTTAGAAGCCAGTGTATTAGAATTAGCTCCAAAATATTTGCTGATAAATACTATAAAGAATACAAATAACAATAAGTATCCTGCTAACCTTGCAGCAGAAAAGTAGCTTTGATATCCAAACCATGCGTCGTATATTCCTACTGTAAAAGTTTCAACTCTGAGTGTAGAAACTCCACCAAAGTCTGAAATTGTCTCAAATATAACAAGGGCCATACCAGCAATGACAGCTGGCCACAGCGATGGCAAAATAACTTTTCTTATTGCTGTTAAGTTATTACTTCCTAACGACTTTGCTGCTTTAAAGATACCGACACCGACACTAGATAGCTGCGCTTTTGTTAATAAAAAGATATAAGGAAAAAGTGCCATAGACATGATTACTGAAGCTCCATATACATTTTTGATCGAAGGTAAACTAATATTTAATTCTCTCAAGAATTCTGATATTGGGCTAGCATATTCAAATATGCCAACAAAGATAAATGCATATACGTATGCAGGAAAGGCTATTGAAAGACTCAGAGCCCAGCTAAAAAAATTATGGCCAGGGAATTTATAGAATGTAATTAATATAGCCAGAGGTACTGCTATCAAGGCAGACAATAATGCTGAACTGAATGAAAGAATAATTGTATTTAAAAACAGATCTTTTAAGTAACTATTTGTTAAAAAAGTAAAGTCAACTTCACTGAAGAAAGCTAAAAAGAAAAAAATTAAGAAAAAAATTGAGGTAAATCCAAGCCAGGGTAATGAAATATAATTCCAAATTTTTAAGTTTTGCATTATTTTATTTTTTCTATCAGTGTCACTCTTCTTCTAAGCTTTCAGAACCTTTTTCAAGTTTGTTACCCAATACATTGACCCTTGTTTGGAGATTTTGAACATCCTTTAGAGCACCATCCAATCTTTTGATGACGGTTTCTGTGCTTATATCTAAGTTATTAAATTCTTTTTGAATTCCTCTTACTACTTTGGCCACCTTTGCAGCAGTCTCATTTAATTTAAGATAATGATGTCCAACTCTTATGGTATCCAAAAATGCAGCAAGAGTGTTCGGCCCTAAAATTAATATTCTCTTTTCAGTGAGACATTCCTGTCTTAAATCATCTATTTTATCTACAAGATCAATAAGTTTTTCAGAAGCCATGTATAACACTGCATAATTTGAAGTTTTGTTTTGTAATATATATTTTTTTGAAATATCTTCTGCATCTCTCAAGACCGCAGTCCTTAAATCCCTCAAAACCTTTTTTCTTTCTACATCACTTCCTGCAGATTGAAAGTTCTGATATTGGCCAGCGTAAAATTTTGAGTCTATTGGAACAATAAAGCCCTCTGCGGTAGTAATTGAGCAATCCACTCTGTCCGCTGATTCATTATTTATCTGATCCTGAAACTTATAACTATTATTAGGCATAATATCTTGCACTATTGATTCTAGGCTCCATTCACCAAGCCTTCCTGTAGTGACATTTCCACCTAGAAATCTATTTAATTCATTTATTGGAGTAGTTACTGAGGCTAAATCTATTTCGATTTTATTTATGTCATTAGAAACTTCATTGAGTTTGTTTTGCAAACTCTCATTCCCACCTTGATCGACCGTTTCTTTATTTTTTATACTAAACAAAAGATAGATCAAAATTCCTATTATGAAAATTAAAGATAACAATATTAGATAATTAATCATGATGTTAGTATAAAATGTGATTAATATTATGCATCAAGAAATTATAACAAGGTTTAATTCGCTTAAAGAAAAGCAATTATCAATTGATATAACAAGAGGCAAGCCTGACAAAGACCAATTAGATTTATCAAATGATTTAATAGATATTTCTATACCAACCTCGTCTGAAGATGGAATTGATCTTAGAAATTATGGTGAGCCTTTTGGAATCTTAGAAGCACGAAGAATGGGCTCAGAACTTCTCCATGCTCCAATTGATAATATTCTTGCTGGTGAGCAATCGAGTTTATTACTAACCTACCAAACTGTGTTGTCAAACTTCCTTTTTGCCGAACCAACCCCTTGGAAGGACCTAAAAAATCCAAAATTTATTTGCCCAGTGCCAGGATTTGATAGGCATTTCATGATGCTTGAAGACTTTGGAATTGAAGCTGTGCCAATACCGTTAAAAGAGGATGGAATAGACCTAAATGCATTTGAAGAGGTTTTGAAAGAAGAAGAAAATTTAGTAGGGATATTATGTGTTCCAAAGCATTCTAATCCTTCAGGAGAAATATACTCCGATGATAATCTGCAAAAAATGTTCGAAATAGGATCTAACTATTCTGATAAGTTTCTGTTCCTTTTTGATCATGCTTATTTAATCCACGATTTTTTACCAACTCCTGAACAAAAACCTATTTGGCAAATCGTATCTGAATCGGATGTGGAAGATCAGACCGTCATAACTACCTCCTTTTCAAAAGTGACATTTGGTGGAGGAGGCATTTCATTTATGGCAACATCGGGCCACTCTTTAGATTTAATTAAAAAAGTTAGAACAACAATGATCATATGTCCTGATAAGTTAAATCAGAAAAGACATGTTGAATTTTTTAAAGATGTTGAAACGGTTAAATCTCATATGCTAAAACATGCTGAGTTGGTAAGACCAAAGTTTGAATTAGCTTATTCATATTTAGAAAAATTACCTGATGAATGTGGAACTTTTTCAAGACCAACAGGGGGATATTTTATTACCTATTCAACATCTAAACCTGTAGCATCAAAGGTTGTTGAATTGTGTAAAGAAATGGGAGTTTTAATAACACCAGCAGGATCCACTTTTCCAAAAAATTATGATCCTAAAGATAGTGTAATAAGACTTGCTCCGACCTATGTTACAAAAGAAGAGCTAATGGATGCTATGGACGTATTTACAACCTCTGTTGAAATTGCACATTTTAAAGTTGAAGTTTAATTAGTTGTAACTCCGTGAGGGATATAAGATTTTCCATTAAAGTGTGAGAATATCTTTTTAATATCCGGGTGACTGGCAGGACCACCTTTGAGATCATCTAGTAAATTCTGCTCAGAGACATAAGCTATATAAAAAATTTCTTCGTTTTCAGCAAATATATGATAAAAAGGTTGATCTTTTTTTGGTCTAATATTTTTTGGAATAGCGTTATACCACTCTTCGGTGTTATTAAAGGATGGATCCAAATCAAATATAACGCCACGGAAATTAAGAAATTTATGTTTTATAACATTTCCAATTGAAAACTTTGCTTCTATGAGTTCTTGCATTATATTTATAACTTAAACCATTATTATAAAAAAGTCATGAATGAAGATATTAAAGTTGTTACTACATACGACATTGAAGGTGTTGAAATATTAGAACATATAGGTCTTGTACAGGGAAGTACTGTCAGGGCAAGAAATTTTGGTTCTGATATTTTTGCAAATCTTAAAAACCTTATAGGAGGCGAACTAGTTGGATACTCAAAACTCCTTAAAACTTCAAGAGATCAAGCTTATACTAGGATGATTGAGGATGCTAAATCTAAAGGAGCAAATGCGATTTTAGGATTTAGGTTTCAAACCTCTACCGTTGCTCAAGGCGCAGCAGAGATTTTGGCTTATGGAACTGCTGTTAAAACTAAATAGGAAATTATATGAACAAAACAGAAAAAGTTGCTTTACGTGAATCCATGATTATTGTGCTAATGGGAGCAGTAATAAATTTTCCATTACAGACGTATCTCCTTTGGTTAACTATAGATAATTGGCAGTGGGCCGATCCATTAAAAATATCTGTGTTTATTCAGCTAATCATTACAGTGGTAGCATTATTGCGTGTTTATGCAATTAGAATGAGATTTCAACGAGGTAAATTTTAATTATCTTCTTTATTTTTTTGCTTTTGTTTCCCATCTTTTTTCTTATCAGCCTTCATTCTCATTTTCATTCTTTGGTTGACCATGTCCTTACACCATACATCATAAATCGTTGAATAATTTGCTGCTAAATCCACAAGCACAATTGCCTCTTCCCATTTTTCTTGATTTTCTGGACTCATTTCTACTTCTTTCCAAGCAGAATCAGCTGCAAAAAGTAAACCACCAATTCCTTCTTTAGTTTCCTTGCAATCCTTGAAGCTTATGAGATGATTTGGATGATTTTGCATCCTTTCTTTTGTATTTTTTTCTTTTTTATCATGCCCATCAGCAATCAATGATGCTGATATAAACATAACAGATACTAGTAATAATTTTTTCATTTCTTCCTCTATATTTAATATATCTATTTAGATTACATCTTTTTTAAAAAAGTTCAAAAAAAATATTTACATTTAAATTTAAGTCTGCATAATGCTCCGATATTCATACTAATGAACACATTCTGAGTGTTCATCAGTATGACTATTTTAGAAATAATTCAATTATTAAGTGTTTTTTTCGGTACTCTGATAGCCGCACCTCTTGTTGTTTCTAAAAAGGCAAAAAAGAGACTAATAGGGCTAACAGCAGTGATAGCTGGAAGTATTTTTGCAATAATTGTTCAGCTGTATCTTGGCTTATATTATTTTGTTTTTGCTAATGCTTTTTGGCTTTTGAATGCCTGCAATGGAATAAAGAAAATAGTCAGAACACAAAGGAAAAATACTACTGGTTTTTAAAATTCTCAAAATCAAGAACATATACCCCATCATCATCACTGCTCATTTTTGACACAAGAGAATTCGCAACTTGTGCTGCAGATATATTCCTATATTTTTTCAAAGGACCTATCATTAGATTACCTAAAATATTTGTAATATTTTCAAATAATGAGATTAGATAATTAGTTTGCTCGTCAGGTCTTTTACCTAAAAGATGACTTGGCTGCGCTATGACAACTTTTTTAAAGCCTAATGACATTATTTCTTTTTCAATTTTTCCTTTAACGTTAAGATAAATATTAGAGGATTTATTATTTGCACCAATTGCTGAAACTAGCGCGACCGATTTTGCTCCACAATGTTTTGCAAATAATGCAACATTCTTAATATAATCAAAATCAACCATCTCAAAATCTTTTCTATCCTCTTTCTTAATATATATAAGTTCAAACAGTGAAAGTTTTTTACCTATTGCTATATAGACTTCATCGATGGAGTCCATTTCATCAGGCTTAGCAATGTTATTAAATTCTGAAATGATTTGCTTAAGATAAGCTTTATCTTCAAGTTTTCTTCTTGTTAACAAAGTTATTTTTGAATCTCCATCTTCAAGTAGTTCTAAAATATTGCTTCCAACTAAACCAGAAGCTCCAACCACTAGAATATTTTTAACCATTAAGCATTTCTTGAGTTAATTTTAATAGAGCATCAACAGGCAGAGAGCCATCAATCGTATTCTGCGCAAATCTTTCATAAAGTGGCTTTCTTTCAGAATAAACATCTGAAATTGAAACACCATCTGGAACAGCAAGGCCTCTCTCTTGGCCTAGATCAATCCTTTCAATAATTGTTTCTAGCGATGTATTTATATAAATAATTTTAGAAAAAGATTTTAGATGCTTCATTGATAGATCTGAATATATCGCACTTCCACCTGTTGAAATTATTTGTGTAGAGGCGTCTAAGCTGAGAATCATTTCCTCTTCTGATGATCTAACAAATTGGTAACCAAATTTATTTTTTACATCTTCTAATGTCATCTCAAATTTTTTTTCAATGAGAAGATCGGTATCTACGAAGCTCAAATTAAGTTCTTTTGAGATAGCACTGCCTAGTGTTGATTTTCCACACCCAGGCATTCCAATAAAAGAAATATTAAACATTCTGACTAAACTCATTTGTTGCACTTATAAGATGGTGCGTTATTTCTTTCTCAAAAGCGCTATGGCCGGAAGAGGGCGCAATGATTAATTCTGCTTCTTGCCAATTCTTAGATAACTCCCAAGCAGTTTCGACAGGACAAATCATGTCGTATCTTCCTTGAATAATTTTTGCAGGGATGTGTCTTATTTTATCTATGCTGGATGATTTAATAAGTTGATCTTCATTATCTAGAAACCCTAAATTCATAAAATAATGATTTTCAATCAATGCAAATGCAAGAGCAAATTTTGGATCAGAAAAAGATGAAACCATTTCTGGTTTATAGCTTATTGAACTTGTCGAACCTTCCCATATTGACCATGCAATTGCTGCTTTTAGTCTTTTATTTTCGTCGTCTCCTAAAAATATTTTATGATAAGCGCTCATAAGACTATTTCTCTCGTTTACAGGAATTGGCTCTAAGAATTTTTCCCATGCTTCAGGAAATATTTTACTTGCCCCATATTGATAGAACCAATCAAGCTCTTTTTTTCTGAGCATAAATATTCCTCTTAAGACAAGCTCTGAAACTGAATCAGGATAGGTTTGAGCATAAGCTAGAGAAAGAGTACTTCCCCAAGATCCTCCAAATACCAGCCATTTATCTACATTTAATTGTATTCTTAGTTTCTCAATATCATCCACAAGATCCCATGTAGTATTGTTTGTTAGGCATCCATGAGGCTCGCTTCTTCCACAACCTCTTTGATCAAAAATAATAATTCTGTAACTATCAGGATTAAAAAATTTTCTTACACTTGTACTACCACCACCACCTGGACCTCCGTGTAAAAATACAGCTGGCTTACCATTTGGGTTACCACATTCTTCAAAGTAGATTTTATGTTCATCAACTTCTATATAACCATGGTTATATGGCTCTATATGAGGATATAAGCTTAAGGTTTCGTTCATGATTTAAGCGTCTTTTCAGTCAGTTCCCAAAGCTTCGATGCTTCATCTATATCAACAGCCCAATCAGCAACACCGAAGTATCTTTGCATTGATTCATCAACTTCAGATTTTATTTTGGCAATATCACAATCCTCACAAAAAACACCACCTATATTATTCAAGCTAGAGCTAGTTGCACACCATAAAGTTGTCGCTGCGCCTTGACTGGTTGTCTTAAAGAAATTTTTTGCAAGATCTGATAAAGATCCATCTTCCTTCATCCAACCCAGTGTTACCATTTCTTCATTTTGTAAATGACGTTGAAGAGGTGTCATAATTCCTCCAGGATGAACTGAGAAACCTCGAACACCTTTATCTTTCATCAATTTATCAAACTCTATAGCTATCAAGGAAGAGGCAGTTTTTGATTGCCCATATGCCATCCATTTATCATATGGACTATTAAGAAAATGAATATCATCCCATAGCATTCCTGTAAGTGAATGGGCTGATGATGAAAGACTTACAAATCTTGCTCCATCGTTGTCAGCCATCATATCCATCAGCTCTTTAGTAAGCATGAAGTGACCAAAATGATTGATTGCAATTTGGCTTTCCCAGTTATTACCAATTCTTGTCTCAGGACAAGCCATAATTCCAGCATTATTAATTAATAAATCTAATCTATTAAAGTTTTCTTTATACCCGTCAGTAAAATTTTTAACAGAATTTAAATCACTTAAATCCATTTCAATAACATTCTCTTTAGAAACAATTCCCTCAAGATTTTTAATGGCCACTTCTGATCTTTTAGCAGTAATAATTACTTCAGCTCCTGAATTTATTAATGCTCTTGTAGTCTCAATACCAATTCCAGAATAACCCCCTGTAACAATTGCAATTTTTCCAGTTAGGTCGATATCTTTGGTAATTTCATCAGCATGAGTTTTAGAATTAAATCCGGAATCCAAAGGTTTTTGTAGTTTTGATATCATGAATATATTGTAACTTTCTTTATGTTAAAACAAAGATAGTTTTATTTTAAATAATAATTACTTTCAGTCTTTTCTTAGCAATCAGACTTGCTAATGAGAGTATCTAAAAATTTAGCCACCTTTCTTTCAGAATCATAAATATTGGTAAATCGCATTGGAACATCAGCTTCCTCTAGTTGAATTATAAAACTCCCAGAGCCTCTTAATTCATCAAGAACTGTGAATATTATTTCCTCAGAGTATGAATAAGCAAATGATGAATCTGTATCAAATTTAAATGTCCTTTCAAATGGCTGATTCTTATCAAATCTAAACTTTATTCTAATGGAATCTTCAAAATGCCATGAATCTGTATCTTCAATCCCAATCAACAAAGAGCCTTCATTACATACAATTTGACCCCATTTACGGAATATTTCGTTATCTTCATCAGCTGAAAAAGTTAATGCAACACTTTCTTCATCAGTAAACTCATCAACTAATATTTCGTTATACAAATCACCTGCTAATAGGCTCAGTGAAACTAAATATGTAAGAATTAACATTTTCATAATTAAATATTAGTATATTTAAATTAAATTTTCTAATATTTAATGGTGCCCAGAGGTGGGATCGAACCACCGACACAAGGATTTTCAGTCCTTTGCTCTACCAACTGAGCTATCTGGGCTTAAAATGAACTTTGGATTATAGGCAAGTTTATAAGCGTTGTCATTAGTCTATTGGCTAAGCACGAACTCTTTCGTTAGTAGGATCATAAAGAGATCCCTTGCCAACTATTTGAACTGTCATAGGATATAAACCGTCGCCATCCTCATTAAAGTACTCAATTAAAAGAGATTTTCCTTTAAGAGCAATTTCTTTAGGCAAATAACCCATAACTACAAATTTTTTGATAGAAGGGCAATAAGACATTCCCGTTGTATAAGATCTTCGACCCTTGCTATCAATTGGTACTTCGCCTGTAACAGGGTCAATAATTGGAGAGATACCAACAGGGTATCTAGTTTTGCTGGACACATTCAGATTGTCTAATGTCATTGTACAAAGAACAGCACATGGATCTTCTTCTCTATGCGATAGATGAGCCGCCTTTCCATGAAAATCAGCTTCTTTGACTAATGGTCTTTGAATAGCAGCTTCAATAGCATTATATTCTGTTTCGAGATCAGCACCTTGAAGTCTAAAGCTTTTTTCAAGTCTTCTACTATTTGCATAGGTCTCAATTCCAACAGGAACAACGTCAACTTCAAGCAGTGAATCATATAAAGCTAAACCATCTTCACTATTATTATTTAAATAGATCTCCCATCCACTTTCCCCGACATAGGAAATACGCGCTGCCCAAACATCAATCTTTTTTCCACCAGATAAATTAAGAGTAAGATTTTTAGCGCTAACAAATGGGAAGTTCTCAATGTTGATTTCATTAGGATCAATGAAATTACCTAAAGCCTTCTGAGCCTCAGGACCCCAAAGACCTAAAGTCGCAATGTCATGAGTTCTAATATTTATATCAGCATTTAGTCCATTATCATCACGATAATTTCTTAATAATACCCAGTCACGATTTCCATCAGCACCGCCTGTAACTATTCGATAACTATCTGAACCTAATCGTGAGATTGTTAGGTCCGCATGAACACCACCATCCTCATCAAGAAAATTAGTATAAATAACCTTGCCTTCAGGAGTATTACTGCCAATTTTAGCAACAGAAAGATATTCCAGCATACGTTCCGCATCCGGCCCCTTGATATCCATAATAGGAAAATGAGAAAGATTTATCATGCCAACTGAATCACTCATAGCAAGATGTTCTGCATTAGCAATTTCATAAGGTACATGACGATGATCCCATTCATCTTCCCTTATAGGGACCTCTTTTAAATACTTATCAAGCTTTTGTTCGTTGCTTTTATAAGCGAGCGCTCTTTCCCAGCAGGCAACCTCGTTATCAAAGAAACCACCAAGCTCTTTTTCTCTTTCATAAAAAGGACTTACATATTTCTCTCTACTGCTGATATATGGCTCTCTTGGATGAACCGCAGGGGTATAAATAGTTTGAGAATTTTCAAAAGCTCTTGTTTTAACGAATTCCTTTTCCTTTTGTTCTGGATAGAATCTAGCTATATCAAAAGAATGCATATCTACTTGAGTCTTACCATAAACCATAGATTCAGCACACAATCTTGCACACCCAGGACCATCTTTAACCCAAACCGCTTCACATAACCAGAATCCTCTTACTTCAGGACTTTCTCCTATTAAAGATCCTGCGTCTGGTGTAACTGACAAGAGACCATTAAATGAACTTTTTTCATCCCAACCTAACTCATTTAATATTGGAGTTGTCTCAAATGCCTTCTCCAGAGGTTCAGCTACCTCTTCAAGATCTAGATATCTCATTGAATCTGAACCCATTGTTTTTTCTGGATTTCCAATATCTTCAGGATCAACTAACCTAGGATTCTTATCTTCATAAAATCCCCATTCAAGCATTCCACCATGGAGCCTTCCTGTATCTCTAACATAAGCAGAATTACCTTGATCTCTAAGCAGTGGATACACTAGGAAGTCTTCAGCACCTTGAGCTTCAGGAAGTGGTCCAAAGAATAAAAGTGGATGTTCTAGTGGCATCAATGGAACAGGAACTCCAGCTTTTTTACCCATTAATGGGCCCCAAATTCCTGATGCAATGACAACTTTATCAGTTTTAATTGTTCCTTTATCAGTTTTTACTCCAACAATACGGCCATCTTCAACTTCAAAATCAATTGCAGGAGTGTCGGTAAATGTTTTTAGAGCACCTTTATCTTTTGCAGTTTCCACAGCAAAACTTACTACATCCTGAGAGCGGGGTGTTACCAAGCCAGCATCTGGATCCCACATAGCACCACGAATAGATTCTTCGTCTAAAAGAGGAAATTTTTCTTTAGCTTCAGCAGCAGAAATAAGCCTGATATTTGTTCCAAAAGCCTTTCCTGAAGACACTTTTCTTTTAAGCTCTTCCCAGCGCGCATCATCATCTTTTCTACAAATCTCTAAACCACCTTTTTTTAAGAAAAAGCCATTATCTTCATAAAATTTTCTACTAAAATCTGTTGTCCAACAGCCTAATTTGTCGTGTGTGGTGTTGTAAACAAAATCAGAAGCATGAGCTGTAGAGGCTATATCTGATGGAATTACAGAGGATTTTTCCAATCCAACAATATTTTTTTGTCCAAATTCTGCTAACCAATATGCAAGCATTGAACCAACAATACCTCCAACGCCTACAATCACTACATCTGCTTCAGTTGGGAATTTAGAGTTTTTGGTTTCAGTCATACTTTGTGCCCCTTAAAGATACGAAACTTCTTAAATTAAACGTTATTTTTTTTACTTTGTAAATCAAAATATTTAATGATTTTGAAGCAAAAAAAATTGGAGCTTTGAGCTCACTTAAATAAGATAATTTAGATACAAAAAGTTATAGTTTTTTAGTCTAAAGCTTTGAAGCCCGAGGCCTTTTCATAATCCTCATTATTAAAAAATTTGTCCATTTGTTCTATTAACCATTTCCTATTTTCAGCATCAGACATATCTAAATGCTTTTCATTAATTAATGTAGTCTGATGAGATTTCCATAACTCCCAAGCTTCCTCAGAAATAGAATTCATAATCTCTAGGCCTTTTGGCCCTGGCATTGGAGGCATAGATAAGGCAGTTAGCTCTTTGTTTAGCTTTTTACAAAATATTTTTTTAGCCATGATTTTCTATTATAGTCATAATAGGTTTTGGTAAACCATAATTATGAATTTGGTCTTTGCTAATCCATTCATGTTCTAAGTTTGTTTTAACTTTAAATGGAGTTTTATAGTCAACTATTTCAACAGTAATATCTAATTCCATATGAGATAAGAGATGATTAATATTTGTGATTTTTTTATTAGCCGGCTCTTTGAATATATCATTTCCTTTTAATCCATTTGTATCATATGGAACCCAGAGACTTTCCCAAAAACTTTTTTCATTTTTTTTAAAAAGTAAGAAAGAATCATTTGAATGAGCTAAGGTAAAGTAAATCTTTTTTTTAGACCTTTCTTTTTTAACCTTAGGTCGAGTATTAATATCCTCGTAAGCACTTTTACAATTCTTATTAACTGGGCATCGCATACAATCCTGTGATTTTGAAGTGCAGACAGTCGCACCCAAGTCCATAATCCCTTGAGTATATTCAAAAATATTTACTTCTGGTGTTAGTTCTTCAGATGTTAGCCACAATTGTTTTGTACAATCTTTACCATTCAAGTCAATCTTTTTATACCTTGATATAACTCTTTTTACATTTGCATCTAATATTGGATAAGACTCTTGATAAGCAATTGACATTATTGCTCCTGCTGTTGATCTCCCTATACCAGGAAGAAGAATTAACTCATCAAAATTTTTTGGAAATCTATTTTTAAAATCATTTTTTATTATTTCTTTAGTTTTATAAATGTTTTTTGCTCTTCTATAAAAACCTAGACCCGTCCATAGAGCAAGGATGTCATCTTCAGAAGCAGATGCAATCGATTTTAAGGTTGGATATTTTTTTATGAATTTATTAAAAAATGGAATCACAGTTTTGACCTGTGTTTGTTGGAGCATGATTTCAGAAATCCAAACCCTGTAAGGAGAGATATTTTTTCTCCAAGGTAAATTATTTCTCCCAAATAATGAATACCAAGTATATATTTCCTGAGAAAAACTTTTATTTTGTGATTTAAGAGTTTTCAATTAAATGTACTTTACTTTCTACAGACCCACTCTCATCGAATGAATAATGAATTGGAGCACCAGTTGGTATTTCTAACTTAACTATGTCCTCGTCAGAGATTTGATCTAAATACTTTATTAATGATCTAAGTGAGTTGCCATGTGCTGCAATGAGAATATTCATATCTTTTAAAATTAATGGATAGATTTCATTTAAGTAATAAGGAAGAACTCTTTCTCCAGTTTCTTTCAATGTTTCTCCGCCGGGTGGACCTTTGTCATATGACCTTCTCCATATTTGTACTTTTTCTTCACCCCACTTTTTTCTACATTCGTCCTTATTTAAGCCTTGAAGATCTCCATAAAATCTTTCATTTAAAGCTTTATTTTCAATTGTTCTGAGATTTTTTTGGTTAATATTTTTTAAAATTATTGAGCCTGTTAACTGTGCCCTTATTAGAGCAGAGGTAAACAAATAATCAAATTCTATATCAAGAGCTTTAATTAATACCCCAGCTTGTTTTGCTTCGTTAGAACCTTTTTCAGTTAAACCAGGATCTTCCCAGCCAGTAAAAAGATTCTTTTCATTCCATTCACTTTGACCATGACGAACTAAAATTAAGTTTCTTTTTTTCATTTATATTTTTTTTATTAATCCGTTCCATTTTAATAGATAATACATCAATGGAACTAATTAATTTCTTAATTGAGCACTTCTATTTATCTATACCATTGATAGTGGTGGTAGTGCTTTTTTTGATATCTAATGCCAACAAAGGAGGAAAAAAGATTTCCCCTCAGACTCTAATTAGCCTATCAAATAATGATGAGGCATTTATTATTGATTTAAGAGATTCTGATTCATTTGATTCAGGGCATATAACTAATTCAAAAAATATACCCTCAAATGACTTAATAAGAAGATCAAATGAAATTAATGATAAAAATAAAGTTATTGTTTTAGTATGTGATATGGGAAGCATCTCTCCAAATGCTGGAGAAAGCCTAAAGAAAGAAGGGTTTGAAAATATATTTATTCTAAGAGGCGGGATAAATCAATGGAAAATGGATAACCTGCCATTAGTTTAAATACCATGCTCCTTCATCTTTTTTGACAAAGTATTTCGTCCCCAGCCTAATATCTGTGCAGCATCATTCTTTTTACCATTAGATCTCTCTAAAGCTGTTCTTATGAGCATCTTTTCTATTTTTGTTATTGCTATTTCAGAGAGACCCGATTCAATATTCATTGATACATTTTTTAACCAATTTTGCATACCATCCTCCCATGATGAAGAGGGAATATCAGTTATTTCAAATTCTTTTACTTCAGTAGGAAGGTCTTGAACTTTAACATTTTGTGAGGGTGACATAAGTGTTAGCCAATAACAAACATTTTCTAACTGCCTAACATTTCCAGGCCAATCATATTTCATTAAAGTATTTAATGCCTCATCTGAAATTACTCTAAGATCTTCATCAAGAGAGACTGAATAATTTTTTAGAAAATATTTTGATAAATCTTCGACATCTTCTTTTCTTTCTCTTAAAGATGGGACTTCTATTTTTATAACATTAAGCCTATAAAATAAGTCTTCTCTAAAGTTCTTTTGTGATACAAGATTGTTAAGGTTCTGGTGAGTAGCTGCAATTATCCTAACATCAACCTTAATAGGCTTATCACCACCAACTCTATAAAATTCTTTATTAGAAAGAACCCTCAATAATCTTGTCTGAGAATCAAGAGGCATATCACCAATTTCATCAAGAAATAAAGTTCCACCATTAGCTTGCTCAAATCTTCCAATTCTTTTATCAACAGCTCCAGTGAAAGATCCTTTCTCATGACCAAATAATTCAGACTCAACTAATTCTTTTGGTATGTCAGCCATATTTAAGGCAATAAATGGCATATCATGCCTAGGACTGTTTTTATGAAGAGATTTAGCAATTAGCTCTTTTCCAGTTCCAGATTCACCTTGAATTAATACTGTAGCAATTGTGCTTGATAATTTTCCAATAGCTCTAAAAACATTTTGCATTGCTTGAGACTCACCTATGATATCTAACTTATTATCAAGCTTTAGTCCTTTCGTTTTAGGTTTTTCCTCAAGAGCTCTTTCGACTATTTTTGTCGCCTCTTCTAAATCAAATGGTTTTGGCAAGTATTCAAAAGCACCACCACCAAAAGATTCAACAGCTGCCTGCATATCAGCAAATGCAGTCATAACTATCACAGGTAAATCATCAAAATTATTATTAATATGTTTTAAGAGATCATAACCAAGCATGCCTGGCATCTGGACATCTGTAATAATTAAGTCTGGCTTATCTTGTTCCAACCTTTTTATTAACTCCTCACCAGAGGGAAAACTTTCTGTTTTAAATCCAGAACTCGAAAGGCTTTCTTCCAAGACAAGTCTAATTGCTTCATCGTCGTCAGCAATCCAAATACTATGCACTTTTAACTTCCTTATTTTCTATTCTAATTGGTATGTGTATTGAAAAAATTGTTTCATTAGGATCAGATTCAAAAACTATACCACCCCCATGAATTCTTATTATATCTTGTGCAATTGTAAGTCCTAATCCTGACCCATTTTCTTTTACAGAAACCATAGGAAAAAATACCTGATCATGAAGATCTTTTGGTATTCCTGGCCCATTATCTTTTATGTCTATTGCACAAATAGTTTGATGTATAGTTCCATTAATTGGCTTGCCGTATTCAATCCTGGATTTTATCGTTATACATGGCTTTTCAGTATTTTCGATAGCTTGCTGCGAATTTTTTACAATATTAAGAATTGCCTGAATAAATAGATTCTCATCTCCATTTATTTCTGGAATGCTTGGATCATAATCCCTTACAAGTTCAATATTTTTATCTATATCAGCCTCTGCAAGGGCATAGACTTGTTCTAGTGCTGAATGGATATTAAATAAACTTAGATTTGGTTTTGAGGGCGGAGTAAGAATTTTAGTTACGATTGCATTCAATCTATCAGTTTCATCAATAATTATTTTTAAAAACTTTGAAGCGAAATCATCCTTAAGTTTTTTACTTAATATTTGAGCACTTCCTCTAATTCCTGAGAGAGGGTTTTTTACTTCATGCGCTAATGTTCTTGCAAGATTGGCAGCAATTTTTTGAGTGGAAAAAGTTTTTGTTGAATCGATTATCTTATTTAGATTATCAACACATAATATTTCTAGAATTAAACAAGTATATGTATTGCTCCATCTAACCGTAATATCGATATCTCTTTTTTTTAAGTTTGAGGTCATTAACTCAAAATCTCTTTTTGTTTGAGATCCGTTTGTCTCTATTGTTTTTTTTAAAAGACTAATTAAGGACCCATTTGTTTCCTCAGATAATTGGTCTGATAATAAATTCTTATCTTTATCATTATTTATAAACCAACCTTTATTTAGAGCAGAGTCATTTAGCCAAATAATAAATAAATCTTTATCTAAGATAATCACCTCAGAAGTGAGTTGATTAAGAAATGTTAATTCTGATTTATTTATTTTCATTCATAGATAATCTGCCTCATTTTCAGAGGCAGATTAATATAATCAAAATTATTTTGAGAGGGTTCCTACAATATGAGCAAGGATCTTATATGGATCTGCATTTGAAGCAGGTCTTCTATCTTCAAGATAACCATTCCAATTATGCTCAACCGTATATACAGGTATTCTAATACTTGCACCTCTGTCACTAACACCATATGAAAACTGATCAATGCTTTGAGTTTCATGAAGACCAGTCAGCCTCATATCATTATCAGAACCATAAGACGCGATACCTTCTTCATGGACTTCACCTAACTTGTCACACATGGAGTTGAATAATTCTTCAGATCCGGCAGTTCTCATAGCTTCGTTTGAAAAATTACAATGCATTCCAGAACCATTCCAATCACCAGTCTTAGGTTTTGGATGAATGTTTACACCAACACCAAATTCTTCTGCGATTTTATAAAGCAAGTATCTACTTACCCATAAATCATCAGCAGCCTTTATTCCTTTTCCAAAGCATTGATATTCCCATTGACCTAATGCAACCTCAGCATTTGTACCAGTCAACTCTATGCCTAACTCTAAGCAAGCTAGCAAATGAGCATCTGAGATTTCTCTACCTGAAACATTACCAGATCCGACAGCACAGTAATAAGGACCTTGAGGGCCTGGCTCTCCATTTTCCCATCCCAGCGGATCTCCTGTTTCTGGGTCTGTAAAGAAGTATTCTTGCTCAAATCCAAACCACCATTCATCTGTAACTACTTCTGCTGCAGCCGCTCTAAAATTAGATGGATGTGTTGTATGGTCAGCTGCTTGTACCTGAGTCATAACAAGATCATGTCCATTTGGATTTTCATATGTTTGAACTGGTAATAACAAGCAATCTGAGCTTCCACCTTCAGCTTGTTCAGTAGAAGAACCATCAAAAGACCAGTCAGGAGGTGTTTCATCCCTTGTGGCTTTAACTTTACTTCTCATTGATGGCTCTGGCTTATATCCATCCAGCCAAATATATTCATAAGTTTTCATTATTTTCTCCTCATATAGTAAAAATTATAATTTTGATTTAAATTTGAACAATTAAAATTTATAGGGTATTTGCACAAATAAAGATATTATTATGCATTAATTTTGTGCAAAATAAAGTTTTTTGGTCAATTTATGTTCAATTTATTCGATATTTAAAAAATCTGATATCTTTTTAAGCTTTGTTTGCATGGATTCATAAGAATGATTCCCTCCAAATACTATATCTATATAACATCCTTTAAAGTATTCAGAGGTTTCTTTGTATGGCAATACCTCATCACCTGATTCCATAAGAATCAAAGTATTTTCTTTATTAATATATTCTTTTTTTGACAGCCCTCTTAGAAATTTTATGTCTTCTTTTTTAATATTAAATTTCTCACCAGTTGAATAATTTTTGTTCTCACCTAAATAATCATCAAAACCTCTTAATGGAGGTATTGCCGGATTTACCAGAATAGCTTTTGCATTGTAAATGTCAGCAAAGTAAGCAGCGAAATATCCACCCAGCGAGCTACCTATAAATGAAATAGGCTTATCATTATTTTTTATCAATAGTTCAATCTGGCTAATTGCTTTTTGAAAATTATTATTTAGATCAGGAATTATAATCTTAGTATTAGAAGAAATTTTTGAAATATAGCTACTTATAATTTTTGCTTTATTAGAATCTGAAGACGATGCAAAGCCATGAAAATACAAGATTGTTTTTGACATTAAAATCTAATTTCTGGATTAATACCTGAAATAAAAATACTTTCTAACCATTCTGTTAAAAATCTATTTTGTTGTATTTTTTCATCTTTAGACTGTGAAGCAGATACCTTCATAAAATATGGTATAGCTTTTTCTCCTTGGAATGATATTACTTCTGCTAATTTAGCATCAATACAAACTTGGATTCTTAAAACAAACTTATTAAGCGTACCTTCTTTAATCTGTTGTTTGGCTTCAATCATTAAGGTATGTTTTGACCTATCAATAATATTAAAACTAATAGGATTCGATGACATATTGGGGTTAACTGTTTCAAAAAGATATTTATTTTTTGAAAAATTTTGAAGTATTTTTTTAAGTCTCAAATAATTAGCTTCACAAACTGTTAGCTGATGATTAGTTTTAGGTAAGGTCCTTAACATTATTAAATTTTATATTCTTTCTTAAAGGGTGTATATCTTTGGCATTCTTTAAGGTATCTGCTGACCTCCTTCCTTTCTTGAATACAAAAGTCGGTAATCGCATTTTTAAAATCCATTTCTTTTATAAAATGAAATGAACTTGTTTGTTGAGGCTCAAAACCACGTCTTATTTTATGCTCTCCTTGAACGCCAGGATCAAAGTTTTGTATTTTATTATTTATGCAATACTCAATTCCCTGATAATAACAAGTCTCAAAATGAAGAGAATCAATATTATACAAAGAGCCCCAATGTCTTCCGTATAAAGTGTCATTACTCTGGAAACACAGAGATCCGGCAATTTTTTTATTCTTATGTATTGCAAAAAATATCACAGGCTTAAGATCTGCTCGGTATTCATGCATATATTTAAAAAATTTAGTATTTAAGTATGGTCTTTGAAGCCT